>JBOHGX010000191.1:0-9113 GCA_050700255.1 Pseudonocardiaceae bacterium | reverse complement strand
CGCCCACACGTTGTCCGCCCGCACCGCCGGCAGCTCGTGCCAGCCGCGTGGCAGCCGGGCGCGCGGCAACTCGCGCAGGGTGTCTTGCGCGTAGTAGCCGCACGGGGCCAGCACGATCACTTCCGGCGCGTAAGCGTGAATCTCTTCGGCGGTCGTCGTGCGCGACGGCGCACCTGCGAAGCCGAACGTGGGATCACCGCCGGCAAACGCGATCTGCTCGGGTACCCAGTGACCCGGCGCGAACGGTGGCTCCAGCCATTCCAGGACCAGTGTCCGCGGGCGGTGCTTGACATCGACGAGCGCACGCGTCAGCGCGTCAAGCCGTGTTGTCAACTCGGCGACCAGCACGTCGGCCCGCCCCTGTGTGCCGGTCAGCTCGCCGACGGTGCGGATGTTGGCGAGAACGTCTGCGATCGTGTTCGGCTCCAGCGAGACAACCTCGACGTGCGTGGAGAGCCTCCGTGCGGCCTGCTCGACCGCCTGGTAACTGACGGCACAGACGTCGCACAACTCCTGGGTCAGAACCAGATCCGGCGCGAGCGCGCGCAGCTGCGCTTCGTCGAGATCATAGATCGAGCCGTGCCCGTCGAGCTGCGAGCGCACCGCGTGGTCGACCTCGGCGCTCGTCATGGTGTGATGCGAGATGCGGCTGGCCGTCAGCTGTGGCTTGCCCACGACTGCCGGCGGGTAGTCGCATTCGTGCGTGACGCCGACCAGCGACCCCTCCAACCCGAGCGCGCACAGGATCTCCGTTGCCGAAGGCAACAGCGAGACGATGCGCTGCGCTGCTCTGCTCATCGAGGTCAGGCTACTGGGACCATAGCTCCATGTCCGGTGGCCAGCAGGCAGCTCCCGCCAGCCACGTCAGACCTGCGCAATGACCAGGAGAGGAAACCTCAGTGACGACGAGTATCACGGTCGGCATGATCGGATGCGGCAATATCGGGTCGGAGTTCGTAGACGTCCTCGATGAACGGCGGGCGGCTATCGCCGCGACAAGCGGGATCGACCTGAAACTCACTCGAATCGCCGTCGCTGATCTGGGTAAGCCGCGTTCTCTGGCAGTCGGCTCGCGAGCCCTGACCGATGACGTCAGTGAGGTGATCGATGACGACGAGATCGATATCGTGGTCGAGCTCGTCGGCGACGTGGACGGGGTGCGTGACATCGTGTTGCGCACCTTGCGCAGCGGCAAGTCCGTCGTCACCGGGAACAAGGCGCTGATCGCTTCGGCGGGCCCGGAACTGTTTGCTCAGGCTCGCGAGTCGCGAGTCGACCTGCTGTTCGAGGCCGCCACAGTGGCAGGCGTCCCGATCGTGCGCCCACTGCGCGAGTCCCTGGTCGGTGAGGAGGTGACCAACATTGCCGGCATCCTCAACGGGACGACGAACTATGTGCTCTCTCGGATGGCCAACGATTCCATGGACTACGAAACTGCCCTCGCCCAGGCGCAGGCGCTCGGGATCGCCGAACCCGATCCCACGGCCGACGTCGAGGGCATCGACTCGGCGTCCAAGCTCGCGATTCTCTCGTCGATTGCCTTCAACCACTCCGTCGCATTCTCTGCTGTACAACGCGAGGGCATCGTGGGAATGGATCGTGCTGACCTTCAGATCGCCAGCGGGTTCGGCTACGCAATCAAGTCACTCGCCGTGGCAGAGGCTCGCTGGGACCAGGGCCAACTTGTGCCGTGCGTGCGGGCCCAGATCTTCCCCGCGCTCGTACCTCTCGGTCATCCACTCGCTTCGGTGCACGATGCGTTCAACGCCGTTTTCGTCAGCGGGCGTGACGTCGGGGAGCTGATGTTCTACGGCCAGGGCGCAGGGCGACGTCCCACCGCGTCTGCCATCCTCGGTGACGTCGTGGACGCCGCCCACAACCGGATCAGCGGTATCAGCCGGACGGTTCCCGTGGGGCCTCCCGCGGCCATCGGCTCCACCGATGACCTGTGCTATCCCTACTACCTGCGGCTGGACGTGGCGGACTCCCCAGGCGTGCTGTCGGAGGTTTCGGGGGTACTCGGATCGCACGGCATATCGCTGCGGGTGGTCGAGCAGCACGACTCGGTGGCCGGCGTGGCGCGAGTCGTCTTCGTCACCTACCGAACGACCGAACGAGCGTTCCGCGCCGCCCTGTCCGCCCTGACGTCATGCGCATCCGTGCTGCGCACTGGGCAGGTGCTCAGAATCTTTGCCGACTAAGTCTCAGCCGGTGGCGAGCCCGATTTTCACGGCAGTGGCGTACTCATCGTCGATCAGCACGACCTCGCGGCCGCCGCGATCGAGCAGGCTGGCGGCGATGGAGGCACGGTAGCCACTGGCGCAGTGCACCCACAGCTGGGTGTCGGGAACCTCATCGAGGCGTTCGAGCAGCGAGTGCAACGGCACGTGGACTGATCCGGGCACGTGCCCGCAGGCGCGCTCGTCATCGCGGCGCACGTCGAGCACCACCGGCCCAACCCCAAACGTTGCAGCCCCAGACGTTGCAGTCCCAGACGTTGCGGCGAGGTCGGCGAAGGTGGCGCGCCGGTACGAGCGCAGCTCATCCCCGGCCGCGAGTTCGCCGGGAGTTCCGACAGCGGCACCGGCGGGGCGGTCGATGCCGATGCGGACCAGCTGACGCTGCGCACCGGCGACCTGCTCTGCACTGTCGCCGATCAGGGTGAGCGCAGTGCCCCACGGGATCAGCCAGCCCAGGTACGTGGAGAACTGCTCGCCCAGCGCGATGCCGACGCTGCCCGCCAGGTGCTCCGCGGCGTAGGCGGTGCGATCCCGCAGGTCGACTATCCACTGCCCGGCCGCGATGCGTTTGCGCAGCTCATCCGGCTCCACCGGTTGCGGTGGCGACAGGTCCGCCGGACCGGGACCCTGCCGGTTAAGGGCGCCCATGTGGGCGTAGTAGCGCGGGTAGGCGGTCAGCCCGGCGACAAGGCGGCCCACGAAAGTGTCCTCGTCATCCACGGTCAGGGCATCGTTGCGGGCCCGTTCTTGACCGATCGTGCTGCTGTTCTCGCCGCTGGAGGATCCGGAGGAGCAGAAACTGCCGAACCCGTGGGTGGGGAACACTCGGGCGTCGTCGTCGAGCAGGCCGGCCAGGCGCCGCGCGGAGCGGAACTGAGTGCGGGTGAGCTCCTCCGTCCGGGCCGGATCGACCAGGTCGGTGCGCCCGACGCTGCTATAGAGCAGTGAGCCGCCGGTGAAAGCCACCGGTGACTCGTCTGGGGCGTCCTGCGGGGCATCGATGAGGTAGGCGAGGTGAGTGTCGGTGTGCCCGGGAGTGGCCACCGTGCGGATCCGCAGCCGTCCGGCAGTCAGCTCGTCTCCGTCCTGCACCGCGTGCCGGTCGAAGGCCACCTCGTCGGCGGCGGAGAGCACGTAACGCGCACCGGTCCGCCTGGCCAGTTCGTAGCCGCCGGTGACGTAGTCGTTGTGCACGTGGGTCTCCAACACCACAGCACACGTCAGACCCCTCGCTGCGAGTATCGCCTCGAGTCGATCCAGGTCCCGTTGGGGATCGATGACCACTGCGGTGACCCCGTCGTGGGCGATATAGCTGCGATCGCCCAGCTCGCTGGTCTCGACAACCTCGACGTGCACCACCGCGCGCTGCCCTCTCTTGTCGTTATGTTCGAATGACCGTACATTACGCACCAGCAGAGAAACTGACAAGCGCGGAGAGGCCGAGCGATCATGGTGTGGGTTTCACCGGTGGAGCAGGTGTCCGCCTCGGGGCGCCGCCCGGTCGATCGTGCCAGCGCGCTGCCGTTATGGGCGCAGGTGCATGCCGACTTGCGGCTACGCCTGGACGACGGCGAGTTCACGGACGCCTTCCCCGGCGAACTCGCCCTGGTCGCCGAGTACGCCGTCAGCCGGCACACGGTGCGTGAGGCGCTGCGCAGGCTACGCTCCGATGGGATCGTGGTCGCTGAGCGTGGCCGGGCGCCCCGGGTGGCGACGCCAGGGGTGATCGAGCAGCCGCTGGGCGCCCTCTACAGCCTGTTCGCCTCGGTCGAGGCGGCCGGACAGCTCCAGCGCAGCGTCGTGCGCGCGCTCGACATGCGTGCGGACGGCGTCGTCGCCGCCCGTCTCGCACTTGAGGAGTCCGCGCCGCTGCTGTATCTGGAGCGGTTGCGGCTGGCCGCCGAGGCTCCACTGGCCGTGGACCGCGTCTGGCTTCCGGCATCACTGGCGGCCCCCCTGCTCGAAGCTGACTTCACGCACACTGCCCTCTACGACGAGCTCGCCCGTCGCTGCGGCGTTCGGCTCTCCGGAGGGCGCGAACATCTCCGTGCCGTCGTCCCCACGTCCGCAGAATGCGCTGCGTTGGGCATCGGCGACGGTGTTGGCGCCTTCGCCATCGAGCGGCTCGCCTGCTCGGGAGGCCATCCCGTCGAGTGGCGGCACACCCTCATTCGCGGCGACCGGTTCACCGTCAGCGCCCAGTTCTCCGCTCGCGACGGGTACCGCCTCGACGGCGCCGGCCTTGATGCGTGTCGGTGAACATCCTTGCCGCAGTCGGACTCGGCCTGCTCATCGGTGCGGTCCTGGGCGCACTCGGCGGCGCCGGGGCGATCCTCACGGTCCCTGCCCTGGTCTACCTGCTCGGCCAGAACGCCCAGGACGCCACTACCAGCAGCCTCGTCATCGTTGGGCTCACTGCGCTTGTCGGCGTCGCCAGCCACACCCGTTCAGGGCACGTCCACTGGCGCACCGGCATCGCATTCGGAGTCATCGGAATCATCGCCGCCGTCGCCGGGACCACACTGAACCGCCGCGTCGACGAGCACGTCCTGCTCCTCGGCCTCTCGGCCGTCATGATCCTGACCGCCGGCGGGATGCTCATCCGTGCGCGCCGAGACTCCCGAGATCACGACGACCATTCGGCGCCTGCCGCCGGAACAGGTGCCGACACCACCGAGCGTGTGCCCGACCGCGCGCCCCAGGAGTTGAACACCAGCGCCGCCCCAACCGCCCAACTCACCCGCCCCGCCACAGGCTCCTCCTCGCGCAGTGAGCAGGGGCGACGACGCGGCCGGACGGTGCTCGTCGTCAAGGTAGTGATCGCCGGACTCACGGTGGGGTTTCTCGCTGGCTTTTTCGGCGTCGGCGGTGGATTCGTCATCGTCCCGGTCCTCGTCCTCGCCCTCGGCTTGCCCATGCCCGCAGCCGTGGGCACATCCCTGGTTATCATGGCCATCAACTCGGCGGTATCGCTGGCCGCACGTGCCGGACAGGCACATTTCGACTGGGCATTGATCGTCCCCTTCACGATCGCCGCGATGATCGGCTCACTCGCCGGTAAGTCCATCGCCAACCGGCTCCCCAACACCGCGCTCAGCCGCGCCTTCGCCGCCCTGCTGCTCGCCGTGGCGACTTACATCGCCATCAACAGTGCGCTGTCACTCGGCTGGTGACTCGCCAGGTAGCCACCCGGTTGGACGTCGCTGGTTGCGGGTATGTGCACTCCAGGGATGCCGGAAGGAGGTAGGACGATGGCGAAAACCGCGCTGGATGACGATGAGTTGTGGGACGAATTCCACCGGGTGGTGAACATGTCGTCGCGGGAGCTCGCGGAGTGGCTGCGCACCCGTTCGGCGGGTCCGGACGCTGAGACCTTTCCGGATCAGGCGGGCACCCCGACCGGTCAGGAGGTGTTGCACGTTCTTGGCAAGCGCCGGACCGATCTCAACACTGACGATCTCCATGTGATGCGCAGAGTGGTCAAGCGGGTGCACGCCGAGGGCCGGGGCGATCGGGAGCCTGTTGCGGGGCCGACCGGTTGGCGGCATCGCCTGATGTCGATAGGCCACGACCCGCTCAAGCCGGCGTGAGCTGAGGAGGTTGGCATGGTGGGCAGCGGCGAGCGCATCGACCGACCCGCTTCGCCCTCAACGCCCAGGCGCTTGGCCGAGGGTGGGAGGCGAGACCTGTGACGGTACCGGTGGTCATCGAATCCCGGGGTGGTGAGCTGGCTGGCGACCTCACTGTTCCCTCCGATCCGCTAGGCATCGTGGTATTCGCGCATGGCTCGGGCAGCTCGCGGCACAGCAGCCGCAATCGTGCGGTCGCTGAGGACCTGCAGCGAAGCGACTTCGCCACGCTGTTGCTGGATCTGTTGACCGAGGACGAGGAGCAGATGGACGTCCGCACCGGTCAGTTGCGCTTCGACATCGGGTTGCTGGCCGGTCGGGTGACCACCGCCGTCGAACAGATCAGGGAACATCCCGCCGTTCGAGGCCTTCCAGTGGGGATGTTCGGCGCCAGCACCGGTGCGGCGGCTGCATTGGTCGCGGCCGCCCACGACCATTCCATCCGGGCCGTGGTGTCGCGAGGTGGCCGGCCAGATCTGGCCGGTGATGCCCTGCGTCGGGTGCGGGCGCCGACGTTGCTCATCGTCGGAAGTCTGGACGAGCAGGTTCTCGACCTGAACCGGCGGGCCAGCCAGCAGCTGGTGGCGACGAGCAACATTGAGGTGGTTCAGGGTGCAACTCACCTCTTTGAGGAGCCCGGCGCGTTGGAGGAAGTAGCCCGGCTTGCCGCCAGATGGCTCCAGGACCATGTGGCGTGAACCATCGCTGGCCGTGACGGGCGTCAGCTCTGTCGTCGGGGTAGCGCGAGCTCCGATTCGTCGATCCGCCGCTCCGCAAGGTAGTAGAGGGTTGCCCCCGCCTCGACAGCGTCATCCCAGCGGGGACTCACCACTACACGTCCAGCACTGCGCACGGCGATCACCGTCGCGCTGAAATGTCGGCCGAAATGCATCTGACACTCGCCGAACGTGCTACCCGAAAAGCCTGCCGGGAGCTGCACCGAATAGGTGTTGCCACCTCCTCCGCTACTCATGAGATCGGCGTAGACCTGGGTGATTCCCGGGTCGAGGGCCTCTTCTGTCACCAGGGTCGGCATGTACCACTGCACGCACTGGATCTTCGGATTGACGTACCGGAGTTGCTCGCGCCGGTTCATCTCACGCAGCGCCACCACCATGTGGACCTGCGGATTGGTGTGGTCGACCGCCAGTGCGATGGCCAGCGTCTCGTTGTCGTCGCGGCCATCGATGATCACCGTGGCTGCCTGCGCCACGCAGGCACGGGTCATGACGTCCACCGATGTCATGACCCCGCGGACGAACTGCACCTCCGGCTGTTCGGGCATCGGGTGCTCGGTGACCTCATCCCAGGCACACAGCACCAGCCGGTGGCTGCGATCGTGTGTCAGCTCTTCCACCATGCGTTCGGTGCGGCCCGCCAGATAGCCCAGGATGACGGTGTGATCCTGGGCGTCGAGCGCGACGAGCCCTTTCATACGTTTCCCTTTCCGGGTCTGGAGATAGGACGCCAACCGGGTGAAGAGGATTGTCAACGTGACGATGCCGCCGATGATGACGTAGGCCCCCACCACGTGGCCAAGCGTGGTCACTGGGAAGAAGTCGCCATAGCCGACCGTCGCGGCCGTGACCAGGAACCACCACCAGTAGTTTTCCGGCCGGGTGATCTCGTTGTCAGCGGGTTCGACCAACCACATTCCGAGCCAGCTTGTCGCGAAGATCACGACAGCGATGACGAGGGGGAGCCGCCATCCGTGCAGGCGGGTGTTCACCAGCGTCCAGAGCCGGTAGATCAGGATGGGCATCTCGGCCAGCTCACGGCCCCGCGTAGCCCTGGCGCATGTCCTGCACGATCCGGGGCTGGTCGAGCGTCGAAGGCGCCAGTTGTTGCGGGCTGCGGTCGCGGGGGAACACCGCGGCGGCCTGCAGCACGTCGTCGTTGACGAACCGCAGCTCGGGGGCTTGGGGAGAGATCCTCAGTTCCGGCGGTACCGCACCGGCCTGCGCCAGGGCGAAGCCCCAGTCGCCGAAGCTTGGGACGTGCACGTGGTAGGGCGTGACGGCCAGCCCGGCCGAGGCCATCGTTGACACGGTCCGCCAGTAGGCCGTGGGGGTGGAGTACGGACTTCCGGCCTGCACCACCATGAGACCACCGGGATTCAGCGTCGTGGCCACCAGCCCGTAGAACTCGGTGGAGTACAACCGGCCGAGCACGGGGGTGTCCGGGTCAGGGAGGTCCACGATGACTGCGTCGAACCCCTGCGCCGGTTGCTGGCGCAGCCAGCGGAACGCGTCGTCGATCACCAGGTGCACTCGAGGATCGCGCAGGGAGCCGTGGTTGAGGTCGGCCAGACGGGTGTTGGCCAGCGCGATGACCGCAGGGTCCAGCTCCACCTGGACCACCTGGCGCACGGACGGGTAGCGCAGGATGTCGCGCGTGGCCAGGCCGTCCCCGCCACCGAGAATGAGGACATGCCGAGGCTCGCGCGCGAGTGCTGGGTGAACGAGCGTCTCGGTGTAGCGGTGCTCGTCAATGCTGGAGAACTGCAGGTCCCCGTCGAGGTACAGGCGGACGTCGCCGTTTCGTTCGGTCACCACGATCTGCTGGTAATCCGAACGCTCGACGGCCACCACCGGATCCGCGTAGAGCCGTTGGCGCGCCGTCACCTCGATGTCGGCGGACCGCACGATCAATATCGCGAGCACCGCGGCGGCGGCCAGCAGCGCCGCGGTCGCCCCGTGCCGCGCCCTCCGGCTCATCTGTGAGCGCAGCAGGAAGGCCGCGACGACCGCCGCGGCGACCAGGTTCACCATGCCGGTCAGGGCGGCGCCCCGCACCTGGCCGGCCAGCGGCAGCAACACGAACGGCCAGACCAGCCCGCCCGCCAGGGCACCGGCGTAGTCGGCGGCGTTGAGATTGGCCAGCACCTTGCCCGCGCTTTGCCCGTCCACGCTGCTGCGGCCCGACTGCAGCAACGTCATCAGCAGCGGCACCTCCGCCCCGACCAGGATTCCCAGGACCGCGGTCGCCACGACCAGCACCGACGTGCTCGTGCCGTAGAAGGAGAACGTCACATACAGCGCCACCGCGCTGAGGCCCCCGGTGAGGCCGAGCAGGATCTCGACCGCGACGAACACGGTGGCTGCCTGTGCGAGGAACGGCTTGGCGAGCAGCGCGCCCACACCCAGTGCTGCGACGTAGCCGGCCACGATGAGGGAGGTCTGCGTGATGCCGCCACCGGTGAGGCTGACCGACAGCGTCAGCAGGACGAGCTCGTAGATCAGCC
>JBOHGX010000190.1:0-5750 GCA_050700255.1 Pseudonocardiaceae bacterium | reverse complement strand
GCAAACTGGCCGAGCAGCGTCACCAGGTACTCCTGCATCGACATACCGCGTTCGGCGGCACGCCGCCGCAGCACCGCGTGCGTCTCCGGGGGTACATGACGCACCTGGATCGTGGTCATGCAGGCATCGTAGCGCCGTTGCATGCTGCTAGCCAGCACAACGTAGGCACGCAGGGTTCCCGATCATCCTCGTCGGCAAGGAGGGCACGGCGACTATCCCCGCGGAACCTCACCGGGTCATCGCCCTGGGCTTCCAACGCGACACCGACACCGCGTTGGCCCTCGGCGTCCCGCCGATCGCCATGACGGAAACACCATCTTCCCGAACCGCCTCGCACCGTGGCGGAGTCGGAGCTGACAGGCCCGAAGCCGAAACTCCTGGACACCACGGACGGGATCCGAGCCGCCCTCATGACCGGAGGGCCTGGTCCCGGGCTCGTGGAGCCGTCACGTAGCCGTCCTGTCACGGTCAGTGTCCCGCCCGCTTGCACGTTCGCCTGTGACCAAACGGTGCCTTGACAACCGATGTTAGGTAAGCCAAACATAATGGAACGTAAGGAACATAAGGGATAGACCATCCTGGCCTGCTAAGAGGCTGCGTGACCGCTGGGTTCCGCGGGGAGAGCTCGTCGTGCGTCAGCCCGACTTCCGCGCCCATCCGGAGGACCCATGACCACGCCCACACTCAGCGCCCGACCGCACCTCATCGACGGCCTCACCCGCCGAGGGTTCCTCGGCGGTGTGTCGCTGGTCGCTGTCCTGGCCGCCTGCGGGAGCGAGTCCGACCCAGGCCCTTCGACCACCGACGATGCCATCGAAGGTTCAGGCTTCCCGGTCACCGTCGCGCACAAGTACGGTTCCACAACGATCCCGGCCGAGCCGCAACGCGTCGTCACGGTCGGCTTCACCGACCCGGACTTCGTGCTTGCGCTGGGCGTCAAGCCGGTGGCGATCACGGACTGGTACGGCGACTATCCGCTCGGCGTCTGGCCGTGGGCGCAGCAAGCCCTCGGCGACGCAAGACCTGGCGTCATGCCCCGCCCACAAGGCGACAAGCTCAACTTCGAACTGATCGCCGGTTTCCGGCCGGACCTGATCATCGGGCAGTACACGGGAATGACCAAGGAGGAATACGAGCGGGCCGCACAGCTGGCACCCACCGTCGCCCAGTCCGGCGAGCACCAGGATTACACGACGCCGTGGCAGGTCACCATGCAGACCGTCGGCAAAGCACTGGGCCGGCCAGCCCAGGCTGAGCAGCTGATCGCCGGTGTCGAATCTCGCTTCGCCTCGGCCCGCCGCGAGCACCCGCAGTTCGTGGGCGCGCCGCTGATCGTCGCTGAGCGGTCCGAGGTGGGCACCATCTACATCCGGACCGAGAAGGAGCCGCAGAACGGCTTGTTCCGCGAACTGGGCTTCACGCAACCGGAACCGATCGCCGAGCTTCTCGTCGACGAGGACGGGTACTCGGGAAACCTCAGCGACGAGCGTATGGAGCTGCTCGACACGGCGTCGGTGGTGGTCTGGAAGTTGTTCGACCAGCCAAGCGTTCCCGAGGAGCTGGCCAACCATCCGCTGTATCCGGATCTGAAGGTGGTGCGGGAGGGGCGTGACCTGTTCCTCACCGACAAGGTCCTGGTCGGGGCGCTGGCGTTCGGATCGGTGTTGAGCCTGCCCTACGCGCTTGACCGGATCGTCCCCATGCTGGCGGCCGCCCTCGACGGCGACCCGGCCACCAATCCGCCCTCGTGACCGGCGCGGTGCGCCGAAGGAACCATGCCATGCCACCACTTGCAACCCTCGACGGCTTGCACGGCGATCTCAGTCGGCGCCGCTTCCTCACTGCGGCGGCCGCCGCCGGGCTGCTCACCGCCTGCGGATCCGACGCCACCTCGAGCCCGGCAGTACCGGCGACGGGACCGTGGACGTTCACCGACGATCGGGGCGTCGAGGTGATCCAGCCCTCCCAGCCGTCCCAGATCGTGACGAACGACCAGGCGGGCGCCGCGCTGACGTCCCTCGGCATCCGGCCGGTCGGAATCTTCAGCAGCGCGCCGATGGATCAGAATCCGATCCTCGAAGGGGTGGACCTGACCGGGATCGAGTCGCTCGGCGAGGTCTACGGCGAGATCAATGTCGAGAAGCTCGCGGCGCTTGCTCCCGACCTGGTCGTCGTCCCGTTCGACCCGCGGCAGGACGGCCCGCCGTTCGGGTTCGTCGACGGCCCGGTGCAGGGCCAGGTGCAGGCGATCGCCCCCATCGCCGCGATCGACGGCATCAAGGACCCCGCCCAGGTTCTGGCACGTTTCGCGGAGCTGGCGGCGGCGCTGGGCGCGGACCTGCAGGCACCGGCACCGGCGGGGGCACGGAAGCGCTTCGAGGACGCCGGTTCCGCGCTCCGTGCCGCGGTCGCGGCCAAACCGGGGCTGCTCGCCGTTGCCGTCTACGCCACCCCTAGCGAGGGGATCTCCTTCTGCCGGCCCACCACATTCCCGGGTCTGCGCCAGTTGCAGCAGCTCGGCCTTGAGCTGGTGGTACCGGAGGGCGGAGCCACGGACGTCAACGAGGACTTCACCAACTTCTTCTTCGACTCCGTGAGCCTCGAGCTGGCCGGCAAGTACCCGGCCGACCTGATCCTGCTCGACGCGGATACGGCGCCTGAGGTCATGGCCGGCGTCCCGACGTGGGCGGCCCTGCCCGCGGTCCAAGCTGGGCAGATCGTTGCGTTCCGCAGGCTGGGGTCCTGGACCTACGAGCAGAACGCCGCCGAGATCGAGGGCATCGCCGCCGCCGTCCGGGCCGCGAATCCCGACCTGGTCTGAAGGAGGATCCATGACGATCACGCTGCTCGGGCGGCCAGCGCCGATCCACGACGAGGCCACCCGCCGGCAGTTCCTCATCGGAGGGGCGTCACTGGCCGCACTGCTCGCCGGCTGCGGTGCCCCAGACGCCGAGGCGCCGCCGCCGTCCAGCTCAGACGACGGCCGGTTCCCCCGCATCGTGGCGCACAAGTACGGCAGCACCGAGATCCCCGCCGAGCCGCAGCGGGTGGTCACCGTCGGGCTGAGCGACCACGACTACGTGCTCGCTCTCGGAGTCGTGCCGGTCGGGTTGACCGACTGGTACGGCGACTATCCCAACGGGACCTGGCCGTGGGCAGCCGACGAGCTCGGTGACGCCCAGCCGGAGGTCATGCCTCGCAACGAGGACCGGATCAACTTCGAGCAGGTCGCCGCACTGCGACCGGATCTAGTGCTCGGGCAGTACTCGGGCATGACCGAGTCCGACTACGCGCTGCTGTCGCAGATCGCGCCAACCGTCGCCCAGTCCGCTGAGTTCCCGGACTACGGAATGCCGTGGGAGGAGACCACCCGGGTCGTCGGAGCAGCGTTGGGCCAGTCGGAGCGGGCCGAGGAACTGATCGACGGTGTCGAGGCCCGGTTCGCGGCGACGCGGGCGGCGCACTCGCAGTTCCAGGGCCTGGCCGCGGTGGTCGCCGAACAGTTCGAACCCGGCACCTACGTGGTCCGCGGGCCCACCGACCCGAGGACCCGGTTCTTGACCGCGCTGGGGTTCGTGCTCCCGGACGAGATCGCTCAGCTGACCGGAGACCGGGGCGAAGCCGACATCAGCGCCGAACAGATCGGGCTGGTCGACCAGGACCTGGTGCTGTGGAACGTCGGGTTCACCCCCGAGCTGCCAGCTGTGCTGGCCAGCGACCCGCTCTACCAGGGGCTCACGGTGGCCCGTGAGGGCCGCGACGTGTTCCTCGCCGACAAGGTGCTGTCCGGAGCACTGACCTGGAGCACCGTGCTCAGCTGCCGCTGGCGATCGACCGGCTCGCCCCCATGCTCACCGCCGCCGTCGACGGCAACCCGACCACGAAGGTGCCGTCATGACCACCATGCTGCTCGAACCCGTCGATGATGACCCGACCCGATCGTCGACGAGCCGACCCGCCGCCGGCTGCTCGGCGCCGGGCTGGGCGCGGGACTCGGCCTCGCCCGACGTCGACCGCCAGCTGTCCCCGCTCGCCATCGGTGCTCGGTGACATGAGGTCACGTGGGGTTCGGGTGGTAGGCGTCGGCCCGATAGGCGATGTCGACGACGGTGACCAGGTGCTTGTCGTCGTCGATCCGGTAGCGCACTCGATAGGCGCCCCGGCGCGCCTAGTACTGGCCTGCCAGCGGTTCGCGCAGCGGCTCGCCGACACGGTAGGGGGATTCCCGGAGCGCGCCGTCACAGAACGCCCAGACGGCGGCCGCGACCCGTTCGGGGAGGCGCTCGGCGAGTGCGCGTCGGGCGGCCGCCCCGAAAGCCAGGTCGTAGAGATCCGTCACGCGGTGCGACGGGAGCGAGACGCGATGATCGCGGCCATCTCGTCACGCCCGGTCACGTCGCCAGCGTCGACGGCTTCATCGGCTTCCTGCGCGCGCCGAACGGCGGCCGGGCTGTCGAGCCAGGCGAGGGTCTCCTCCAGGGCAGCGAGGTCGTCCACAGAGAGGACGACGGCGGTGGGCACGCCGTTACGGGTGATCGTCACCCGCTCGGCGGTGTGGCTGACCGTGTCCACGAGTTCGGAAAGCCGTGCGCGCACCTGCGCCAACGGAAGGGTCTGCATGTACAGAATGCTAGCGCACAGCGGGCCCGCTCGACCGGCGGCGCGTCGACGCAGTCCGCTGGTGCGCGACACCGCGCAGGACCCAGTCGTCGCGCTGGGGGTCAAGTCCATTGCCGTGACCGAGTTCTTCGGGGAGCGGCCGCACGCGACCGCGTCGGGCGGCGGCGCCTTCCCGGTGGCGATCGAGCACAAGTTCGGCGGCACCGAGATCCCCGCCGAGCCGAAGCGGGTGGTGGGCCGGTTCGAGGACGCCGAGCGGTTGATCGCCGGGGTCGAGGCCCGGTATGCCAAGGTCCGGGCCGAGCATCCCGAGGTCACCGGCGCCATCGTGACGAACGCCGCACCCGCCGAAGCAGGCAACTTCCAGGCTTTCGGGTCCCAGGACCCGCGGACCCGGATCCTGACCGATCTGGGCTTCGAGGTGAGATCAGCCCTCCGCTCCCGTGTTCCAGACTCGTTGGCGCAGGATAAGCGTTCGGGGTTCATTGGGCGGTTCAGCGGTGAACGGTCTCCTAGCCAAGCACCTCTACCGGACGACCCGAGCCGCTCACCCGTGCCAGCCTCTTGTCGGAGGTCACCAGGGCGCAGTCGAGCGTCTCCGCTAGCGCGATGTAAGCGCCGTCGTACGACGTCAGAGTGTCCCGCAGCGCCCACACCCGGCTGACGAGCTCAAGGTGGGGGTACCGGGTCAGCGCGAGCATGCGGAGGTCGGCCACGGCGAGGTCGGCGCGGCGGTTGTCGAGCCTGCCAAGGCGCAACTGCCGACGCAACACCGACAGAACTTCCAGATCAACTAGCGATGGGGCGTGCAGATCGGGATCGGCCAGTAACCGGCTGCGGGCGAGATCCCCGTCGGCGTCATCGTCGGCCAAGGCGTTCACCAGGACGGACGCATCAACCACGATCATCCAGCGTCACGCTCAGCTCGCAACGTCTCGGCCGCCTCGGCCAAGCCGACACGCCCGCCCGCCCGCCCGCCGGCCCGTTTCAGTACCTCCTCCACGGTGGGCTTGGAGGCAAACTCGCCGAGCAGCGTCACCAGGTACTCCTGCATCGACATACCGCGTTCGGCGGCACGCCGCCGCAGCACCGCGTGCGTCTCCGGGGGTACATGACGCACCTGGATCGTG
>JBOHGX010000189.1:0-5006 GCA_050700255.1 Pseudonocardiaceae bacterium | reverse complement strand
CGGCACGCTGGGACTGTTTGATCTCGACTACATCCACCCGACCGGCGCCCGGGAGGATTTTCAGGAGAACTGGGGTGGTGAGGATCTGGACGCGCTGAGCCGCTACGACGGGTCTGCAAGCAATCCGGCTCACCGCGCTGGGCAGCTACGTCTTCGGCCTGACCGACACCTACCAGCCGCCCGCCGGCGACGAGGAAACCGAGGTATTGAAGGTCCTTCCCAACCTCGACGTCGTCGCCACCGGAACCCTGTCCCCAGGTGATCAGCTGCTGCTGTCGGCCTACGCCGAACACACCGCGGACCGCGTGTGGACCGTCTCCGCCGCCAGCCTGCTGGCCGCGATCAACACCGGACGCGACCCCAAAGACTTCACCACCTTCTTGGTTCACCGGACCGAGCACGAGCTGCCCGCCTCGCTGGAGACCCTCATCAGCGATATCACCCGTCGCGCTGGGCAGCTGACGGACCTCGGGCACGCTCGCGTGATCGAATGTGCCGACCCCGCACTGGCCGCGCTGATCACCCACAACCGCGCGCTCCGCACTTTGTGCCATCCGATCGGCGAGTGCCATCTCGCCGTTCCGCTCGACCAGGAGCTGAAGTTCCGCACGGCGCTGCTGAAACTCGGCTATGTGCTGCCCGGGCAGCCCACGCCCTGAGCGACGGGGGTCAACGTCGTGATGCCGATTGGCGGGGAGTGAGGAAACCAAGGCTGCTGCAGCCTCGCGCGCTTGGCCAAGGAGACCAGAACTCTGGGTCGATATCGTGGTAGGCGTGTACCTCGGCGGTTTTTACTCTCACGGATACGGGCGCAGGACTTACCACGTACCGCATGAGACGTCCCTTGAAGGCGATCGGCGCTGCGAGGAACAGGTTCGCCGCGACCCAGGCTCCCCGTGTCGCACGGCCATTCCGGCCACCGGAGTCGACACCGATCACCGAGGAGCACAGTTCTCGGTGGCCGCATATCGTATGGGCCATTCGATGATTCGTGACCTATACAGCCACAACCGGCGGTTCTCCAGCGATGAGGGCGCCTTCAAGACTCCGGCCACTCTGAGGATCTTCAAGACTCCGGCCACTCTGAGGATCCTGTTCATATTCACCGGCGCCGGTGGCTTCGGCGGGGAGCCGAGACGACCCCGGCTTGCTCAACCACGCCCGCAAGCTGGACACCAAGCTTGCCCATGGGCTCACCGCGGTGCCCGACCTCGGTCCCGGCGAGGAACGGTCGGCGTTCGCCTCTCTCGCGGTGCGCAACCTGCTCCGCGGGCGATTGATCGGGCTGCCATCCGGTCAGGAGCTCGCGCGGCTCATGGGTGTGCCGGTGTTGACCCCGGCCCAGCTCACCCGGGGCGAATCCGAGATCGTGGCCTGGTCTCGGCTTCGACCAGTAGACCCCGCTGATTTGCTGCGGTTCGTCGATGACCTCAACCCGATCGGCGTGATCAATCCTTGATCGACGTCAGCATGGTCACTCATTCGTGCGCGAGTACTCGAAGACCGGACCCGCGTGGCGGCCGCTCGGAACGCCCCCAGAGATCGCCGGCACACCGGCCAGGACCTGCCCGGCGAGCTTGAGCTCGAACATGACCCCCATCGCGGTGTCGAGGTGGTCCGGTTCGCCGTCGATGACGCGTTGCAGGGATCCGAGCAGACGCGTGAAGGTCACCCGGAACTGCTGGACCCGGCGCCACGCCTCGGAGCAGCGGTCGAGATCGGCCTGCCGCTGGTTGGCGGTCAGCGGCCACACGCCGGCCGGATCGAACGAATATGGCGGTCCGCTGAAGGAGTAGCCGGCCGGCACGGTCTCGTCGCGGACCAGCCGCCGGCCCCGCCATATCGCCTCGAACCGGTAGTAATGCGCGACATCGCCGTCTGGATCGATCGGGGCATCGGGAGTCCCCTCGCCCTCCGCGACGACCAGCGCGAGCGCCCGCACGGCTGAGGCCACGTCCGTGATCGCGAAGAGCCGCTCGGCGGCGAACCACCTCGGCGCGACGACCTGGCGGGCGGGATCACCGGCGAGCGCGGAATCCCCCAGTTCGACGAGCTTGGTGCTGAGCGTCCGGTAGAACTCCCCGATCGTCGAGAAATCCGGCTGGTCAGCGGCTGCCGCGGCGCCGGGGAAGGACAGCGGGCGCTCAGGCTCCTCGATCTCCATGAATATGTTCTTGACCACGTCGAGGGAGAACGCCTCCAAGCCGACGACGAGCCCAGATCCGATGCCGAGCGGCAGCGGTCCGGGGTAGGCCGGGACGAAGGCCGGATCATCGATCGCAGGCCGCGCTCGCAGCGCGTTGAGCAGGTTGCAGCCGATCAGCAGGTGCAACATCTCGTCGACGACGACGTCGTGGATGGCCCACCAGATCTCCCGGTTTTGCCCGGGCTTGAGCGACAGCATCGCCGTGAGGTACGGCGGGATCGTCGAGAACTCCAGCCGCACCGCCTCCTGCACCAGCCCGACAAGGTCGTCGCCCGAGGCCGCTGTGCGGACCGCGTCGACGGCCGCGCGTTCGACCCGCAGCATCGCTGGCTCCTAGTCCTCGTCGGGGCCGGTACCGTTGACGGCCTGGTCACCCAGGGCGTGCCGGACCGCGGCCGCCGCTGCCTCGGCCTTCGCGTCCCGGCCGTCACGCGGCGGGGCGGCGCCGGGCGGCGCAACGCGGGTCGCATCCGCTACGGCGGTCGCTGGAGCAGTCGGGCCTGCCGAGCGCAACATCCCGCTGCCCGCGGCGGGGAGCCGCTCAAACCACCGGATGATCGCCGCGCGCTTGGGCCCGGAGAGGTCCCGAGTGACCGGCATGTGATTCGGGTCGGCGATGTCGCGCGTCAGGCCGAGCAGGATCGCGGCTCGCCACGGTCGGACCGCGGCACGGTCGCCGAGATCCACCAGGTGCTCACGCATGATCGGGTAGAGGCGGGAGTACTGCGCGAGCACGGGCTGCACGTCGCGTTCCCAGTCGGGATCCGGAGGCACCGGGTAGGCATCGCGAACATGCGCCACGATGACATCGAGGCCCGCGTCCAGGCCTGAGCCGGCGTAGTCGAGCGACCCGTCGGGGGCCAGCCGGGCGGAGTACCCGATCGTCTCGACCACTCCGTCGATAGCGCCACGCGGGTTGGCCGGATCGGCGGCGGTCAGGGTGATCGTCGCGGTGCCGTCCACGCCGGTATCGACCTGGTCGGGTAGCGACAGCACCGATCCATCCCCCGCTCGCGGACTGAGGTGGACCGTCACCCCGGCGGCCGGCTCGCCCCGGCGCACCGCGTGCAGCGTGGTCGTTGCGCCGTCCCCGGCGTCGATGCGGTGCACGAACTCGTCGGCCCGCACGTAGAGACCGTCGAGGGTCTCCCGGCAGATCACCCGTCGCCGACCGTCCGGCAGCCGCGCGAGCAGTGCAAGCGGACGCTGCGCGGCCGCGGCGAAGGTGGCGGGAGCCATCGGGAGGGAGAAGATCCCGGCCTGCAGCGGTGCCTGCGAGATGTCGAGGGCTCCGATGATCGTCGCCGCGCCATCGGCCAACACGGCACCGGCACCGATGTTCTCGGACGGGAGAACGCCGGCCTCGAGGGCCGTCACGTCCCCGTCGATCGACGGCAAGGGCAAAGCGACCGGTACGCCAATGTGGTCGATGACTGGGTAGGCGTTGCCGAGATCGACGACAAGGCGGGACGCGTCCCGGTCGACGGCAACCACCGACGGACCGAGCATCACCCGGGCCGTCGCGTTCGGACGGGCCAGCAACCCCATCCCGAGACGCCGGCCGGCCACGAAGGTCAGCGGCTCGCCCAGCCGCCACGGGCCGATGCAACCGGTCAGCGAGCCGGTGGCGAACCGGTCGTCGACGTGGTTGTAGAAGAAGCCGAACGGGTTGAGCACGATGGACAGCCGTGGGGTCGGCGACGCCTGGCGAAGGGCGTCCAGCACGGCCGATCCAGCGCAACCAGGGCCGAAGACAACGTCGTCGAGCACCGATGTGAACGATGCCGCCACGCCCTGGCCGTTCACCGCCACGCCGGCCGTCTGACGCGGCCACGGGTCACGGAACGCCGCCACCCGGAACGTCCCCGACAGCATCTCCTCCCCGCTGGCCGGATCGGCCAGGCGGACGGACAGACCCCAGATCTGGGAGGATCGCTGCCACTCCGGGTCGAGATCGACCATCTTTGCGCTGGACCGGTGAGCAGCACCGAGAACCGCGAGCCCGAGCGCGGGGTCATCCGGCGTCAGCGGACTCCCCGGAGCACTCTCGCCGCCGCGGACGTGGCAGCCGAGGAAGTCGAAGGTTCCGCCACCGCCCGGATTCCACAGCGGGACTGGCGCCTGGGGCGAAGGCTCGAACGACCCCGGGGAGTTGTTGATCGTCGGAACGTCCCCGAAGAATCGACCGGCGAATGTGATCCGCGGCCAATCGAGGTAGCTCATGCCCGTTGGCTCCTCTCATCCGCAGGATGGTCGCGCCGATGTGACAGGTCAAGAGCCGTTCGAACGACCACGATTCGCCTCCACCCGAATCGTCGCGGACTGTTGCGGCGTCCCGGCCGCCAGCGCGACACTGCGTTGCCTGGAGGTCGGCGCCGGCTCGCCGGCTCACACTCGGAGTGGCTGTGGTCCACCAAAACGACGTCGATCAGGACCCGACCCGCGGTCCGCTGACCCGTTTCTTCCTGCTCATCGGTGGCACGCTGGCGCTGTTCCTGGTCATCTTCCTGGTGGCAGAAGCGCTCTCGGTGGCGGTGCTAGACGATCCAACGCCCTGGCTTACCCGGGGCGACGTCGTCGATGGGGCGATCGGGACAGCACTGCTGATCGCTGATGTCGTGCTTCCCGTACCCTCGAGCGTGGTCATGATCGCCTACGGAGCGCTGTTTGGCGTCGTCGGTGGGGCAAGCCTCGCGCTAGTGGGCTCCCTCGGCGCGGCGATGGCCGGATACGCCATCGGGCGCTGTGCCGGTCCACCGCTACTGAGGTCGGTGTGCTCGGAGGCCGAGCACACCAGGGT
>JBOHGX010000188.1:0-21401 GCA_050700255.1 Pseudonocardiaceae bacterium | reverse complement strand
GTCTAAACTAGGGTTTTGCATAATCCACCGTGATTGCCCCGATATGTCTCCATGTCGGCTCATTAGCTCAATTAGCGCGCGCGGAGGTAGGCGATGCGCTGCTCGAGCTGAACGGCGGTGGCCATTGCGGTGGGTGGGCCACCGCAGGCAGTGCGGACCTCCTGGTGGATCGCCCCGTGCGGCCTGCCGGTGCGATGGTGGGCCAACGCAACCAGGGTGTTGAGCTCGCGGCGCAGCTCGCCCAGGCGTTCTCGCATCGTCGGCCGCTGCGCCGGGGCGGACGGCGAGCGCTCGGTCGCCCGGCTCAGCTGCTGTTCCTGGCGGCGCCGCAGTAGCGCCCGCATTTGATCGGGCTCCAGCAGCCCCGGCAACCCGAGGTAGTCCTGCTCGTCGTCGGTGGTGGCGAAGGCGGCCGTACCGAAAGAGGAGCCGTCGTAGATCACCTGGTCCAATTCGGCGTTGGCGCCCAGCGCGGTGAACCCGCGCTCCTGCTCGCCGGGCTCGTCGCGTTGCGCGTTGGCCTGCGCGAGCGCAGCGTCGTCCCAGCCCTCCTCGGCCCGGTGCGGCGCCCCGAGTACGTGGTCGCGCTGCTTCTCCATCTCGCTCGCCAGCCCCAGCAGCACCGGCACGCTGGGCAAGAACACCGTGGCGGTCTCACCGGGCCGCCGGGAACGAACGAACCGGCCCACCGCCTGAGCGAAGTACAGCGGGGTGGCCGCCGAGGTGGCGTACACCCCGACCGCGAGTCGGGGCACGTCGACGCCCTCGGACACCATCCGGACCGCGACCAGCCAGCGCTGATCGGAGGCACCGAACTCGGCTATCCGGCCGGAGGCCGACGGGTCGTCGGACAGCACCAGCACCGGCTCCCACCCGGTGATCTCCCGCAGGATCCCCGCGTAGGCCCTCGCGGCGGTGTGATCAGTGGCGATCACCAGACCGGCCGCATCGGGCAGCGCGTCGGCGCGTAGCTGAGCCAGCCGGGTGTCTGCGGCGGTGAGCACGGCGGGGATCCATTCGCCCGCCGGATCCAATGCGGTGCGCCAAGCCCGGGCGGTGTGCTCGGCAGTGAGCGGCTCCCCCAACCGCGCCGAATACTCGTCCCCTGCGCTGGTCCGCCAGCGCGCCTCGCCGGAGTAAGCCAGAAACACCACCGGCCGCACCACGCCATCGGCCAGTGCCTCCGGGTAGCCGTAGGAGTGGTCGGCGGCGGAGCGCAATGCTCCGTCGGCATCGGGTTCGTAGCTGATGAACGGAATCGGCGTGTCATCGCTGCGAAATGGGGTGCCGGTCAGCGCCAGCCGGCGCACCGCTGGGGTGAACGCCTCCCGCACCCCGTCACCCCAGCTCTTGGCGTCGCCGGCGTGGTGGATCTCATCGAGCACCACCAGCGTTCGACGCCCCTGGGTGCGCACCCGGTGCAGGGTCGGGTGCGCGGCGACCTGGGCGTAGGTGACCGCGACGCCGTGGTAGTCGCGTGAGGTGGCGCCCACGGTGTTACGGAACTCCGGGTCCAGCGCCAGACCCAGCTCGGCGGCCGCCGCCGCCCACTGATGCTTGAGATGCTCGGTGGGGGTGACCACGGTGAGCGCGTGCACGGTCCGATCGGCCAGCAGTTCGGCTGCCACCCGCAATGCGAAGGTGGTCTTGCCGGCTCCCGGCGTAGCGACTGCGAGGAAATCCTGCGGCGACGTAGCAAGATAGCGGGCCAGCGCTCGGCGCTGCCAGGCGCGCAGCGGCCGGCTCGAGGAGGTGGCAACGGCGGCGGTGTCGACGGGGCGGGACACAGCAGGCGACGCACTCCTCTGCTCGATGGGTTCACAGCTGAGCGCGCACGCTACCGCGCGGTGAGTCATGCTGCGCACATTCCTACGAATGGGCCATCCTAGGAGCCGACATGAATGCCCCCGCCGACTCCACCGCCACCGAGCCGCCAGCGCAGCGCGGTCCGCTGCGCCTGATCGCCCGGACCGCCGTCAAGTCCTGGGACGACAGCTTTGTCGCGATGTCCGCCCAGGCCGCATTCTGGATGACCCTGTCGCTGCCGCCGCTGTTGCTGGGGTTGCTGGGCAGCCTCGGATTCGTCACGAGCTGGTTCGGCCCAGCCACGGTGGAGGCAGCGCAGCGGGAAATCGTGCGGTTGGCCAGCACTGTATTCAGCACCGACGTGGTCGACCAGATCATCCGGCCGACGGTGAGCGACATCCTCACCCAGGGGCGCAGCAGCATCGTGTCGGTCGGGTTCGTGCTGGCCTTGTGGGCTGGCTCGTCGGCGCTGGCGTCCTTGGTGGACTCGATCACTGCTGCTTACGAGCAGTGCACGGTGCGCCACCCGGTGTGGCAGCGAATCTTCGCCCTGCTGCTCTACATCGTCGCGCTGATCGGTTCCGTGCTCGTGCTGCCGTTGACGGCGTTGGGCCCGGACCTGATTCCCGCGCTGTTTCCCGAGTCGGTTCGGCCCACGCTGGCCCAGCTGGTCGGCATCTTCTATTACCCCGGTCTCGGCGTCCTGCTGATGCTCGGCCTGGCCACGCTGTACAAGGTGGTGCTGCCCCACAAGCTGCCGTGGCACCGCGGGCTGCCTGGCGCCCTCCTGGCGATGGCGGTGTTCCTGGTCGCCAGCACCGGGTTGCGGCTCTACATCGCCTCGGTGTCCGTCACCGGGTACACCTATGGGGCGCTCGCCGCCCCGATCGCCTACCTGCTGTTCTCGTTCTTCATCGCGATGGCGATCGTGATCGGCGCCGAGTTCAACAGCGCGATCGAGGAGCTGTGGCCCGCCCACCCGACCCGACGGGATCGCCGGCGCGCACGGCGCCGGAAAATGGCTCGCCTCGCGGCACGCGCTCACACCGGCGGCGAACCGCACAGCGACGGCGCCCAGCAGCGTGACCGCGGCACCAAGCCGTCCACCAGCCAGGACGGCGCCACCACGACCACCGCCAAGACGATCTCACCCGACGTGCTGTCACCCGCCGACACCACCCACACCGTGGAACTTTCCCGCAATGGGGCCGAGCCCAGCGACACCCGCGCCGCTGAACCTCCCCCCACGCAGTCCGGGTGCTGAGCGAGCTGCCAAATCAGCGGGCGGGGTCACTGCTGCGCTGTTCTTCACTCAGCCGCTGAGCGAACCCGAGTGGTAGCGCGCCAGGTCACCGTCGCCGCCGACACCCGCTTGTGCGACCCGGATCAGCAGTGCTGTCCGTGCCGGCCCGGAGATCTTCTCGAGGGCGGCCTGGTCAAGTTCGATCCGGAAACCGGCCTCGCCCAGCAGTCGCACCCGCACGTCGCGGACCGGCACCCGGTGCTCGGTGAGGTAACTGCTCGCGGCCAGCTCGGCGCGCTCCACCAATCCGAGCAAGTCGACGGTCACCGGCACTCCCACCGCGATCCGGGAGGCAAGGCACGGGGTGCTCGGCTTGTCCCGCACCGTCAGGTTCCAGTACTCCGCCAGCAGGCGTACCACCTGCTTGGTGGCGCCCACCTCGGCGAGCGGCTCGTGCACGCCGAGTTCCGCGGCCGCCCGCAGGCCAGGGCGGTGCGACGCGCGATGGTCGTCGAGATGGGTGCCGGTAGCGACGTGGGCAATCCCGCGCCGCTGGGCGAGATCGCGCACTGCAGCGAGCACCGTGTGCTTGCAGAAGTAGCAGCGATCACCGGCATTCGCCCGATAGCCGGGGTCGGCGACCTCGCCGGTGCGCAGCGACACCAGTTCCGCGCCGATCTCGCCGGCGACGCGCTGGGCAATCGCCATCTCGGCGCGCGCCAGGCTGGGCGAGTCGGCGATGGCGGCCAGCACGGTGCCGGGGCCCAGCGCCCGGACGGCCGCAGCCAGCACCACGGCAGAATCGACGCCACCAGAGAAGGCAACCACCACCCGGTCCAGCCTCCCCAGCCGATCCAGCAATGCCGTCGCGGCAGCCGGTGGCGGACGCAGGGATTGGCCAGGGTGCATGGTCGACGATCCTCGCATGGCCGGGCGGTTGGGCGACTACATGAGATAGTCGGCTTCATGGTCACCCCAGCGCCGGACGCAGCGCAAAGCCAGGCGAGCCGGCCGGTGACCGGTGACCGGATCGGCGAGGTCGACGGTACTGCGCGTCTGGACCTCGACCGCAGGCGTCGCACCGCCGTGCCAGAGGTCATCTTCGCCGAGGGCAAGACCGAGGAGCAGACGTTGCAGCTGCTGGCCGCGCAGCGACGAGGCGACCCCGGGTTCCCCGCCTTGGCCACCCGATGCCCCCCCGGGGTGCTGCAGCGGGTGCCCGCGCGATTCCAGGGCGAGCCGGTGGTCGTCGATACGGTCGGGCGGACCGTCATTGTCGGTGCGCTGCCGCCAACCCGTGGGCTTGTCGCAGTGCTCACCGGCGGCACCTCGGACCTGCCGGTCGCTCGGGAGGCGGTCAGCACCCTCCAGGCGCTCGGCGTCGGACACCGACTGATCACCGACGTCGGGGTGGCCGGGCTGCACCGACTGCTCGCGCAACTCGACGAGCTGTCCACAGCCGACTGCGTGATCGCCATCGCCGGCATGGAGGGCACGCTGCCCGGGGTGGTCGCCGGGTTGATCCGGGCGCCCGTAGTCGCCGTACCCACCAGCGTCGGCTACGGGGTGAGCGCAGGTGGGCACGTCGCCGCGGCAGCGATGCTGGCTTCCTGCGCCCCCGGGCTGTCGGTGGTCAACATCGACAACGGGTTCGGCGCGGCGGCACACGCCGTCAAGATCGTCGCGCGAGTGCACGGTGGCTGAACCGAAGGCCGCGTACCTGGACTGCACCGCGGGCGTGGCAGGCGACATGCTGCTCGGCGCGCTGCTCGACGCCGGTGCTGACCTTGCTGCGGTGCGCGCCGCGATCGTGTCCCTGGGTGTGCCAGGTGTGGACGTTCACGTCGAGCGGACCCGGCGCTGCGGGCTGCGATGTTCCCGTGCGGTGGTCACGACACCCCCCGGTCCTGCGCCCATCCGAGGTCTGCCCGATGTACTGGCCCTCATCGGTGCGGCGCACTTGGACCCCGCTGCCGCCCGGGTGGCCACCAGCACCTTCCGGCTGCTTGCCGATGCCGAAGCCGTAGTGCACGGCATCCCGGCTGAACAGGTGCACTTCCACGAGGTGGGTGCGGCCGACGCGCTGGCCGACGTGGTCGGTACCGCGGTCGCGGCCGGGCATCTGGGCTTGCTCGCCGACGACGCGGTGGTCAACTGTTCACCATTGGCCGCCGGCAGCGGTACGGCGCACACCGCGCACGGGACTATCCCGGTCCCGGCACCGGCCGTGCTGCAGATCGTCGCCGACCGCGGCATGTGCCTGACCGGCGGGGAGCTGGCCGGGGAGCGCACCACGCCCACCGGGGCGGCCCTGGCAGCGACGCTGGCCACGCCTGGCCTGCTGCCGCCGATGACCGTCGACGTGGTCGGCTGCGGCGCGGGGCACCGGGACACCGCGGAACGACCCAACATCACCCGGCTGGTGATCGGCAGCCCGGTCGGGCAGCTCACCGGCCCGAGCCCCACCGAGGCGGTCATCGTGGTGGAGACCACCGTTGATGATCTGAACCCGGAATTGTGGCCGGGGGTGTTGACCGCTGTCCGGGCGGCCGGTGCATGGGACTGCTGGACCACGGCAACAGTCGGTCGACACGGCAGGCCCGGGCAGGTGCTCACCGCGCTGTGCACCGAAGCTGTACGTCCCGCGGTGGCGGACGCGCTGTTCCGGCACAGCACTACGCTGGGCGTACGGTGGGCGTCCTGGCAGCGCAGCGCGCTTCCCCGGATCACCGTCGGAGTACCGGTGGGGCCGCCCGGCGCGGAGCAGCAGATCATCGTCAAGGTCGCCGCCGGCCCAGGAGGGCAGCGGACCGCCAAACCCGAGCTCGCCGATGCCGAGCGGGTCGCGCAAGAACTCGGCTGGCCGGTGCGTCGGGTATATGAAGCTGCTCTGTCCGCCTACCACCGCGCCCATCCGGCGGATGCCGTCGCGCCCCGAGATAATCAGTCCTGACGCTGCTCGGGGCAGCCTGGGAAGGACCACATGATCACGCGAGACGAGCTGGCCGGCTGTCACGTGCTGCTCACCGGAGCCACCGGGTTTCTGGGGCAGGCGACGTTGGAGCGGCTGCTGTCCAGTTACCCGGATACTCGAGTCTCGGTGCTGATCCGGCCGCGTGCCGGGCGCTGCGCGGCTGACCGGCTCACCGCGCTGCTGCGCAAGAACGTGTTCCGCTCGTTGGGTGAGCGCCTCGGCGAGGACGGGCTGGCCAGCGTGGTGCGCGACCGGGTCACCGTCATCGAGGGCGACCTGGACTCGATCACCCTGCCCGCTGATCTCGATGTCGTGATCCACGGTGCGTCCGCGGTGTCCTTCGATCCGCCAGTCGATGAGGCGTTCCGCACCAACGTCGCGGGCGTGGCGGCCCTCTATGAAGGGCTGGCTGCGGTCGGTAGTTCCCCGCACGTGGTGCACGTATCCACCGCCTACGTCGCAGGCACCCGTAAGGGGCTGGTCGTCGAGGCGGCGCTGGATCACGACGTGGACTGGCGCCTGGAGCTGGAGATGGCGTTGGCGGCCCGGGGTGACGTGGAGCGGGACTCCCGGCGTCCGGAAGTGCTCCAGCGGGCGCTGGCACAGGCGGCCGAACAGCACGCCAAAGCCGGTCCGCAGTCCACCGCTACCGACGCCGAACGGCTTCGCACTGAATGGGTCACCCGGCGTTTGGTGGACTACGGCCGTACCCGGGCGCGCAGTCTGGGCTGGCCGGACGTGTACACCCTGACCAAGGCGTTGGGCGAGCGAGTTGCCGAGCAGCTGTGGGCGCACGCAGGCAAGCCGCTGTCAGTGGTCCGTCCCGCCATCGTGGAGAGTGCGCTGCGACACCCATACCCGGGGTGGATCGACGGCTTCAAGATGGCCGACCCGCTGATCATCGCCTTCGGACGCGGAGTGCTCCGAGAATTTCCTGGGTTGCCCGACTCCGTGCTCGACGTCATCCCAGTCGACCTGGTGGTCAACGCCATCCTTGCGGCAGCCGCGCGGTCACCCGTCACCGCGCCGGCGTACCTGCACGTCAGCTCCGGCGCGAGCAACCCGCTGACCTTTCAGTACATGTACGTGCTGTGCCGGGAGTACTTCGACAACAACCCGATGCCCGTTGCTGACCGCGGCCACGTCGATCCACCGAGCTGGCGGTTTCCGGGCAGCCAGCAAGTGGAATTGATGCTGCGCGCCGGGGAGCGAGCCGCCGCGCTCGCGGAACGGATGCTGCTGGCACTGCCGCCGTCGAAGCGGTCCCAAGACTGGCTGACCAGCCTCGGGCGCCACCAGCAGGACCTGGTGCAACTGCGCGAGTACGCCGACCTCTACGGCGTCTACGCCCGCGCGGAGGTGATCTACGACGATCGCCGGCTGCGGGAGTTACACGCCAGCCTGCCGACCCAGCGAGCGGCCGAACACGGTTTCGACCCCACTGCCATCGACTGGCGGGCCTACCTACAGGACGTGCACTGCCCGTCCATCACCGCCACGGTCCGCCGGGCCGGACAGCGGCGGACGGTCCCGACCGCCGGCGGTCGCGGTGGGCGTCAGTCCCTGCCGCCGCTACCCGAACGCACCGACGTGGCCGCGGTGTTCGACTTGGAGGGCACCATCGTGGCCTCCAATGTCGTCGAGTCCTACCTGTGGGCCCGGCTCGCCACGCTGCCCCGGTCCAGCTGGCTGGGTGAGCTCGCCGATCTGGCTCGCTGCGCGCCGCGCTATCTCTACGCGGAGCGCCGGGACCGCGGTGAGCTGCTGCGCGCCTTTCTGCGCCGCTACGCCGGTGTGCGGGCCGACGAGCTGCGAGCACTGGCGACCGAGGTGCTCGGCGACGCGCTGCTGCACCGGGTGATGCCCGAGGCCACCCGGCAGATCCGCCGCCATCGCGAGGCCGGGCATCGAACCGTTCTGATCACCGGCGCAGTAGACCTGCATGTGGAACCACTGTCGGTACTGTTCGATGAGGTGGTGGCCAGCCGGATGCACGCCACAGACGGCGTGCTGACCGGATTTCTGGAGAGGCCGCCCATGGTCGACGAGGCGCGCGCGGCGTGGCTGCAGCAGTACGCCCAACGCCACGGATTACATCTGGACCGCTCCTACGCCTACGCCGACAGCTACTCCGACCGCCCGCTGCTGGAGGCCGTCGGTCATCCGCATGCGGTCAACCCCGATGCCCAACTGTTCCGGCACGCCCGGCGGCAGCGGTGGGTGGTGCACCGCTGGGGAGCCCACACCGGCGGGCTCCTCGAGGTGATGCTCGACGTGATCAGGGCTGATACCACAGCCGGTGTCCGCATCAGGGGAGTGCAACGGTGAACCTGACCCTGCAGTATCACCGCTCGGCTGGTCGCTACTTCGCCGCTCGCGCGGTCAGCAGCACCCGCGCCGGAAGCCGGCTAGCGGGCGCAGTCGCCGGCAACATGGCGCCACTGCGTCTGGTCGAGCAGGCCGACCCCGACCCGCCGGGCGAATCCTGGAGCCGGGTCGAGCCGGTGCTGTCCGGAATCTGTGGCTCCGATCTCGGCCTGCTCACCGGCCGGTCCTCGCCCTACCTCGGACCGTTGACCTCGATGCCTTTCGTTCCCGGCCACGAGGTGATCGGACGAACCCTCGACGAGCTGCCCGGCCTGCCACGGGGAAGCCGGGTAGTGATCGACCCGGTGCTTCGGTGCGCGGCGCGCGGGGTACCGGCCTGCCCGCCCTGCATCGCAGGCCAGACCAGCCGCTGTGACCACATCACCACCGGAAGGCTGTCCGCCGGGCTGCAGACCGGTTTCTGCGCCGACACCGGCGGAGGCTGGAGCCGCCGCATGCTTGCGCACGCCAGCCAGCTGCATCCGGTGCCCGAAGCGCTGCCCGACGAGATCGCGGTGCTGGTGGAGCCCTTGGCGTGTGCGATACACGCGGTGCGCCGGGTACCGATCAACCCGGGTGCGTCGGTGCTCGTGATCGGCGCGGGCACCGTGGGCCTGCTCACCCTGCTCGCGCTGCGCAAACTCACCGCAGCCGGTGAGGTGCATGTCATCGCTAAGCACCGGCACCAGGCCGACCGGGCCCTCGCGCTGGGGGCTACCCACATCGTCGACTCCGACGGCACCGCCAGGGCGTTGCGCCGCAGCACCGGGGCGCTGCTGGTCGAGCCCGAGTTCGGGGCGGGCTACCTGCTCGGCGGCATAGACCTGGCTTTCGAGTGCACCGGGGCAGCGGCGGGACTGGACACTGCGTTGCGGTCGCTGCGTGCCGGAGGCACGGTGATCGCATCGGGGATGCCCTCAGGTGGGGTGGATCTCACCCCACTGTGGTACCGCGAGCTGCACCTGGCCGGGGCCTACGCCTCGGCAATAGGCGACGAGCCCGACGGGGGGGATTTCCCCGAAGCCATCGCGCTGGCCGGATCGGCACCGCTGGACGGTTACGTTGATACCAAGTACCCGCTGGAACGCTGGCGTGACGCGCTCGATCACGCTGCCGCGGCCGGCCGGCTGGGCACGGTCAAGGTCGTCTTTGCGCCCAGCTGAGGTTAAGCGCAACGCCGCGGACAGGAGCAGGTGAGAGTGTGGGCAGACCAGGTTTCGTGCTCGACGTCGACGAGCGGACTCCCCCGCTGCTGATGCATGAGGGTGAGGGATTCCGGCTGGAGCGCCTGCCGCTGGGCAGCCGCGTGATCTACCCGCCGGAATCGCTACCTGGCATCGTCGACCTCGAAGCCGCGATCCGGCACGCCTTGGCACACCCGCACGGCAGCGACCCGCTGCCCGAGTTGCTGCGTCCCGGGATGCGGCTGACCATCGTGTTCGACGACCTCTCGCTACCGCTGCCGCCGATGCGAACCCCGGATGTCCGCCAGCGGGTGATCGAGCAGGTCCTGGAAATGGCCGCTGCCGCCGGTGTGGACGACGTCGAACTCATCGCCGCCAATTCGCTGCACCGGCGGATGACTCCGGTAGAGCTGCAGCGCACCGTCGGCGAGCGGGTCTTCCGCGCCTTTCACCCCGACCACCTGCGCAACCACGACGCCGAGGACCCCGATGACCTCGCGCACCTGGGCACTACACCGCACGGCGAGGACGTGGAGATCAACCGTCGGGCCGCGGAGAGTGACCTGATCGTCTACGTCAACATCACGCTCACCGCGATGAACGGCGGCTCGAAGTCGGTGTCCGTGGGGCTGGCCAGCTACGCCAGCCTCCGTCACCACCACAATGTGCACACGCTGCGGCACTCGCGTTCCTTCAACGATCCGCCGAACTCGGCGATGCATCACTCCTATGACCGGATGGCCGATCTGATCGGCGGGCACGTGCCGGTGTTCACCATCGAGACAACGCTGAACAATGAACCGTTTCCCGCTGCGCTGCGCTTCCTCACCCGTCGAGAGTGGGAGTGGAACCTCACCGATCAGGCCAGCTACCTTGCGGTCAAGCGGAGCAATGAGCTGGCCCCCACCAAGCTGCGGCGGCGGATCTGGCAGGCCACCGAAGCGCCGTATGGCGTCACCGGGGTGCACGCCGGCGCACCGAGCGAGGTGCACCCGCACACCCTGGCAGCGGTGCACCGCCAGCAGCTTACCGAGGTGCACGGGCAGGCTGACGTGGCGATCTTCGGTTTGCCCTACATCTGTCCCTACAACGTCAACTCGATCATGAACCCGATCCTGGTGATGTCGCTGGGGCTGGGCTACTTTTTCAACCTCTACCGGGGCAAGCCGATCGTGCGCCAAGGCGGGGTAGCGATCTTCTACCACCCGATGCCGCCCGACTTCCATCCGGTGCACCATCCGAGCTACATCGACTTCTACGAGCTACTGGCCGAAACCACCGATCCGGTGATGCTGGAAACCAAATACGAAAAGCAGTTCGCCACCGATCCCTGGTACATCCACCTGTACCGGACCAGCTACGCCTACCACGGCGTTCATCCGTTCTATATGTGGTATTGGGGTGCACACGCCATGCAACACCTCAACGACGTGATCTTCGTCGGAGGCGACCGGTCGGCCACCGCTCGGATGGGCTTTCGCGCCGCGTCCAGCTTGGCCGACGCGCTGGAGCTGGCTCGAGACACAGTGGGCCCGAACCCGCAGATCAGCTACTTGCACGCCCCGCCGATCGTGCTGGCAGACGTGCGATGAGTGGCCTGCGAGACGAGCTGCGGCTGCTGCGGCACGGCCGCGACTGGCGGGGCCGGGCCAGAGTGCCACGGTCGGCGCAGCAGTGGGAACTGCCGGACGGCGGGGACGAGTTCCCCACTGCGTGGGCTCGAACCGCTGCGGCCGGGATGCTTCGCGCTGCCCTGCAGCAGGGCGTGCTCAAGCCGGTGACCTGGAGCCAGACCCGGCCGGTGGTGCACGGCCAGGAATACCTCGACAGTGTCCGCGGGCCGGCGATCTTCGTCGCCAACCACTCCAGCCACCTGGACACCCCGTTGATCCTGGGTTCGCTGCCACTGCGGATCACCAAGAAGCTCGCGGTCGGGGCGGCCGCCGACTACTTCTTCGATCTGCACGCCCTCGCCGCAGTCACCACCCTGATGTTCAACGCCTTTCCGGTGGAGCGCCGGGGATCGCGACGGGGCCGTAGCCTGGCCCCCGAGCTGGTCGACAACGGCTGGAGCCTGCTGCTGTACCCAGAGGGCAGCCGCACAGTGGATGGCTGGCTCACCGGGTTCAAGCTGGGTGCCGCTCAACTGTGCGCGATGAAGGGGGTGCCTGCGGTTCCGATCGCGCTGCGCGGCACATTCGCCGCGATGCCCCGCGGGCGGCGCTGGCCGCGCCCCGGCAAACCCCGGGTCACCGTCCGGATAGGACGACCGCTACACATCCGGACCGACGAGAGCGTGCCCGAATTCCGCACCAGGCTGGCGCGCGCCGTGGCCACCCTCTGGGCCGAAGACGACCTCGGCTGGTATCGCGCCCTGCGGGCGGCAGCCGACGATTCGCTGGCAGTACCCACCAGCTCGCGTGGCGTGCTGCCCACCCTCGCGGCAGGCCCGCCGGTCGGCGGGCAGGAGATCGCGCCCTGGCGCCGGGTCTGGGAGGCCACCCGCCCACCCGCCGAGGACGGTCCCCGCCGAGTCTGGACGGACTGAGCACCGCGTTACGGGGACGGCTGGTCGGGTGGGGACCGCAGCGTGTGGGGATTCTCGACGGGCAGGTCGAGACGCAGTTCGCCAGCCTGCTCGAAGTCGAACACCACGGGGTAGCGCAGCCCGGCGCGGACCGGGCTGCGCAGCCCCACGAGCATGATCCGCACCGCATCGGTACCGGGTAGCGTGGCCGACGCGAGGCGACCCTGATAGCCCGCAGTGAGGACTTGGTGGCCGGCCACCCTGGCGTCTCCGATGATGACGCCGAGGCGGGCGATTGGACTGGTGACGCGGACCAGCCGGTCGGGGCGGTCGCCCTCGTTGACAATGGTGAGTTGCAGTGCAGCGTCGTCACCGGGCTGGTACACGGTGTCTCCCGCGACGGGCCGGTCGAAGCGGAACGCCGCGTCGCGCACGACGATGTCGCCGGCCCGCCCACCGACACCCAGCGTCGCTGTGGTCTGAACGTTCTCCCCACCGCATCCGGCGAGGGCGACCACCAGCCCCAGCGCACTCACCCACAACGCCGCGAACGAGCTCAGTGCTTTTGATCGAATGCGGTGATAACCCAATATGCCCCCTGGAGTCGCTCCCCTGAGATCCGGCAACAGCGCGATCCGGTAACCGGACAGCTGGCTGAGGTCCCCGGGGTCAGCCGGCGTCGCCGCCTTTGGGCAGGGATTCGTAGATCTCCTTGCATGCCGGGCAGACCGGAGAACCGGGCTTGGCCGAGCGGGTCACCGGGAACACCTCGCCGCACAGCGCCACTACATGTGTGCCCATCACGGCACTTTCGGCGATCTTGGCCTTTTGCACGTAGTGGAACATCTTGGGACTGTCGTCGCTGGTGGTATCGGTGCCCTCAGGACGAGTGTCGACATCAGGCAGCGTCTGGGTAGCCATACTCACACCTCCAGGCTCGCACAGCGATAAGCATCCATGTGGCAGCTGGTAGCTGCGCAGAAACAGCGACAAGCATCCATATGGCTGCTCAGCGGTTCAGCCTTCGATGATGGTGTGGTCACGGCTCTCCAACTCTCGCCCCGGCGGGGCATGTCGCAGCCTGTTGACCTTCTCGGCCTTGCGCGGAGCGCGGTCGTTGGCGATGAGCACCGCCATCCAGGGCAGCGGAACGGAAAGCAGCACGAAGGTCAGCGCGAGCCACCAGGTCTGGTAGAACACACCCGCCAGAACCAGGCAGGGGATGCGGGCCGACATCAGGATCGCGTACTTGCGCCGCCGCGTTGCGTACTGCTCGGCGTAGGAAGGTTCCGCCGCCGTGATGAGCACCGGGGCATCATCCGACCGGGGGACGTGCCCGTGCGAATCGCGCACACCACCACCTCCAGCCTCTACTTCTTTCCCTTGGCAGCCTTCATCTGCTGCTTGTATTCCCGAACTTTGGCCAGCGAAGCGGCGTCGGTCACGTCGGCGACCGACCGGTAGACACCGTCCTCACCGTAAGGGCCGGCCACCTTCCGCCAACCCTCAGGCTGCACGCCACGTTGCTTGCCGAGAAGCGCCACGAAGATCTGCGCCTTCTGGATCGCGTAGCCCGGCAATGCCATCAGCCGCTCAAGGAGCTCGTGTGCGTCGGTGACATCTCGCCACAGGCCGGTGGCATCGCCGTCATAGCGCTCAACGAGTACCTGACACATGTGCTGCACGCGCCCAGCCATCGCCTTGGGGTACCGGTGTAATGCCGGCTGCTTCGCGAACAGTTCCGCCAGCGCGTCCGGCTCGTAGTCGGCGAGCTCATGAACATCGAGGTCATGGCCCAGACGCTGGGCCAACTCGTACGGCGCCGCGAAGGCGCGCTCCATCGGCACCTGTTGATCAAGAAGCATCGCCAGCAGTAACGCCAGCGGGTCCCGGTCCAGCAACGCGTCCGCCGGTGCGTCCTGACTCAACATCAAGCTCACCGGTGACCTCCTCAGCAGTATGGGTGCCTCCATAGGCTACTGCTAAAGAAAGGACGGGGCGGTTTGCAGTCAGATATCCAGACCGACCAGGCCCATCACTTCGGTGCGCCAGTCCTGGTACGCGGTGGCCGCGCCAGCCCGTTCCTGCGGGTCAAGACGGGTCTCCTCGTCGTCGCCGCCGCCCAGCGCGTACCGCACGATCTCCTGGTCGCTGCGCTGGCTGCTGACCACCTTGACTTCGACCTGTCTGGTGGCAAGCTCGGCCCGGGTCGCGTGCGCCAACAGATGCAGCAGCGCCAACCGCGAGCGCTGATCATCGGGCAACACCTCATCGGTGGTGTTGCCCGACACCAACACCACGGTGGCGCCGCGCTTGAGCACCGGAAGCACTCGCTCGACTGCACGGAAGCGGGCCAGCAGGCCAGCGGACAGGAACGAGCCGAGGCGCGCCACCGCGGTGTCGCCCTCAGGATGGATGGTGATCGGAAGCTGGATGTAGAAATCGAGCCCTTCGGGACTCGACCCACCCGGCAACTCGGCAAGATCGGTGATGACAACAGGGTCAGCGCCCGCGTCCTTGAGCAGGGCACAAAGCCGTTGTGCCCGGTCGGCAGACCCACTCAGCAGCCCGGTGGACGTCATTGCCGCTCCTCCAGCGCCTTATGCACGGATCCGGCGCGCCACCGGTTCGGTGATCGCCGTCGCCGTAGTGATCGTAGGAGCCAGTGATGGCCCCTGACGAGGGTGCTGGAGATTTTACGGACAGGCCCCCCGAAAGGCCGCTGGGTTTCACACGCGAACGATTCAGCTCTTCTTCGGAGCTGTGTCCGCATCCTTGGTCGGGCGCCTATCCATCTGGCGCTGGCTGTTGGCGCTGTCCTGCATGTCCTTGGCGGCGTACTCCACGCCCTTGGCGGCATCCTGCGCAACGTAAGCAGCGTTGGTGGCAAACGACGCGTAGGCAGCCAGCCAGCTCTTAGTGAACTCCCGCTGGGTGATCAGCATGTGGTCGGCGAAGTCATACATCTTGTCCACGGCTTCGACGGCACCGCGCAACTTGGTGTCCGAGTCCGGCGCCAACCAGTGAAGATTGTCCAGCCAGATCTGCATCGCGCTGGTGATGGCTTCCTGGCCGCGACGGGCGGTATCGGTCATGGTCTCCTGCGACGTGGTCATCGTCATCCCTTCCCTAGCTCATCGGGGTACGATCACCAAAGTAAGCAGGTTGGATAAGTATGTCAAGCATTCCGGTCGGGCGGCTGAACGTCGCTACCGAGTCCGACCCTCGATGAAGCTGCGGTACACCCCGAGCAGAGCGTCGCGCTGGGCCTCGGTGAGTCGTGGGTCGCGGCGGATGCTGTCCTCTGTGTCGGCCGGCCGACCGGCGGCGACGTCGTCAGCCACGGCTTGCACCCATCCCGCCTTGGCCAGCAGCTGTTCGGTGGTCAACCCAAGCGCGTCCGCGATGGACCGCAACACCGTCAGCGAAGGCTGGTGCAAGCCACGCTCGACCTGGCTGAGGTAGGCGTTGGAGATTCGGGTCAGGGCTGCCATCTCGCGCAGCGACAGGTCGGCCAGCTGCCGCTGGGCGCGGATGAACGCGCCCAGCGCGCCAAGCTGGGCCTGCCAGGGACCGGGCACCGGTCCGTCGTCACTCGCACGGGCCATGACTCATATCATCCCGCTGTCCCGGCACCGCGGATGCAGGCTCTCACGTCTGGCACACGTAACTGCCCGGGGCATCCTCCAGCGGTGGGTGCATGGCGCTACCCAACGGAGGCGGAACGCGATGCTGCCCGGCATGCTGGGCGATCCACGGCGCCCAATCCTCCCACCAGGACAACGCGACCTCGGTGGCTTGCTCACGCCACACCTCCGGGTCTTCGGGCAGCGTATCGGCCGTGCCGACCCAGTGCTTGGACTTCGGATTCGGCGGGTTGACCACGCCGGCGATATGCCCGGAGTTGGACAGCATGAACCGGACAGTGCCACCGGGTAGCCGGGCGCTGGCGTAGACCGCCCTCCATGGTGCGATGTGGTCCCTTTCGGCGGACACGAAGTAGCTGTCCTGGCCGACCTTGGCCAGATCCAGCCGCTCCCCGGCCAGCTCAAGCTCACCTTTCGCCAGCCGGTTCTCCAGGTACAACGACCGCAGGTACTCGGTCTGCATGGTCGCGGGCATGCGGGTGGAATCAGAGTTCCAGCTCAGAATGTCGAACGGCGCCGGCTGCTCCCCCAGCAGCCAGTTGTTGACCACGTAATTCCACACCAGGTCCCTGGCTCGCAGCAGGTTGAATGTGGTGGCCATGCTGTCTGCGGGCAGATAACCCTTGCGTTGCAGGGTCCGGTCCATCCGACGGATGCTGTCCTCGTCGGTGAACACGCCAAGCTGCCCAGGCACCGTGAAGTCGAGCAGAGTGTTCATCACGGTCAGCGACCGGATCCGATCCTCCCCACGGTTGGTAAGCCAGGCGGCAGTGGCCATGGCCAGGGTGCCACCCAGACACAACCCGGCCACGTTGGTCTGCTGGGTGCCGGTGATCTCTTCGACGACCTCCAGCGCGGCCAGCGGTCCTTCCCGCAGGTAATCGCTCATGGTGAGCGCGGCCAGGGACTCGTCCGGGTTCCGATAGCTGATCATGAAGCAGGTATGTCCGTGCTGTACGGCCCACTCCACCAAGCTCTTCCCCGGGGCGAGGTCCATGATGTAGTACTTGTTGATCCAAGGCGGGCTGAACAGCAGTGGAACCGCGTGCACCTTCTCGGTCTGCGGCTCGTACTGGATCAGCTCGATCAGCCGGTTGCGGAACACGACCTTGCCCGGTGTGGCGGCAAGCTCGTGGCCGGGGCGGAACTGACCGGGGGTGATCTGGCGGGGCATGCCCTTGTTGGTCGCCACGTCACGCGCCAGATTGCGGGCCCCGCGCACCAGACTGAGACCTCCGGTGTCGAATGCCTTCTTCAACGCCGCGGGGTTGGTCAGCAGCCAGTTGGTGGGTGCCATGGCGTCGAGCATCTGTCGCAGCGCGAAATCGGCCTTACGCCGGGTGGTGTCATCCAGGTCGGTGGCCCTGTCCAGCAGCTCCTGCAGCAAGCCCTCCAGCAACGCATGCTGCTGGCGCACCAGGTAGAACAGCGCGTTGCTGGTCCAGGCCGGGTCGGAATACCGCGGGTCCTTGCCCGGTTCGACCGGCCCTTCGCGGTCCAAACCCATGCTGCGCAATGCGGCGGACATGGCTGCTTGGGTGCTGCGCATGCCGAACTCCAGCATCGGCCAGGAGGACAAGGCCAGGTGGCCGGTGACCGACATCGCAAACCTGCTCAACGCAAGCCCCAGCCCGGCGGAGTCCAACTCAGCCATCGTGGAGTCGATGCCGAGCAGCGACCGGATCGAGGAGGCGACGTCAGCGGCATCCTGGCGTACCCCCCGCAACGGATCCGCGCCCGAACCGTCCGGTGATGGTGTGCTCGGCGGTACGTCCTGCTGTCTTGGAGTTCGGCGCTGACCCTGCTGCGCGGCCGACGGGGTCACGTACAACCACCTCCTACTCGGCTCCGGAGTCCCCGCATGAGGGTCCCGACGGAGTGGATACGGCGCAAGTGGATCTCGCCAGGTGCTCTGGCAGGATCCATGGCCGTGTCTCCCCTGCTCAGCATAGTTATTGCGGCGACCTCCGCGTGGTGAGAACTGTCATGAGAGCGGTGGTGAGCCGCGTCACTGAGGCAGCGGTGCTCGTCGATGATGAGGTGGTCGGTGAGCTGGACCGGCCTGGGCTGCTGGTACTGCTGGGGGTCACCCACAGCGACGAGTCGGCACAAGCCCAGACGATGGCCCGCAAGCTGCATGAACTGCGTGTTCTGCGCGACGACCGCTCGGTCGCCGACAGCGACGCCGGTGTGCTGGTGGTCAGCCAGTTCACCCTTTACGGGACGACGCGCAAGGGCCGGCGACCCTCCTTCACCGCGGCCGCCCGGCCGGATCAGGCCCAACCGTTGGTCGAGGAGGTCATCACCCGGCTGCGGGCCCGCGGCGCAACTGTGGCCACCGGCCGGTTCGGGGCGATGATGCTCATCCGCAGCGTGGCGGACGGCCCGTTCACCGTCCTCCTCGACGTGTGACGCCCTTCAAGAGCTACCAACCCGGGCGGCAACGGCCTCAAACCGATGCCAACCTGAGAAGTGTCTGAGGGTACGGAAAATCCGGCACTTCACCGAGCACTCGTTCGTCGTGGCGGTGAGGGCCCGGGAACGGAATCCGGGCTCCCGACGTTGTACCAGTCATCGCTGCGGGTACCCGCTGGCAGGCTCGTGCAGCGCCGCGCGCCGACTCGGGAGCGCACCGGGGCCGGCACGAGGATCCGTCACAGGAAGGAACCTGATGACCGCCGCGCAGATCACCATGGAACGTGACGCCGGTACCGAGGCAGACCTGGATGCGCAGAGCCCGGCAGCCGATCTGGTGCGGGTTTACCTCAACGGTATCGGACGCACGGCGCTGCTCAGCGCCCAGCAGGAGGTCGAGCTCGCCAAGCGCATTGAAGCGGGCGTGTTCGCCCGTCACGTGCTTGACACCGCGACGCGGCTGTCACCTACCCGGCGGGCCGACCTGACGCGACTGGTGCATGACGGCCAGAAAGCCAAGGACCATCTGCTGGAGGCCAACCTGCGGCTGGTGGTGTCGCTAGCCAAGCGCTATACCGGCCGCGGAATGCCGTTGCTGGACCTGATTCAAGAGGGCAATCTAGGTCTGATCCGGGCCGTGGAGAAGTTTGACTACACCAAGGGCTTCAAGTTCTCCACCTATGCCACCTGGTGGATCCGGCAAGCCATCACCCGTGGCATGGCCGACCAGGGACGCACTATCCGACTTCCGGTGCACCTCGTGGAGCAGGTGAACAAGCTGGCCCGGATCAAGCGGGACCTGCACCAACGGCTGGGTCGGGAGGCCACTCACCAGGAGCTGGCCGACGAATCCGGTATCCCGGTGGAGAAAGTCGCCGACCTGCTTGAACACTCGCGAGACCCGGTAAGCCTCGACATGCCGGTCGGTGCCGAGGAGGAGGCCCCGCTGGGCGACTTCATCGAGGACGCCGAGGCGGCTGACGCCGAGTCCGCGGTGATCTCTGGGTTGCTGCAGGACGACCTACGCCGCGTACTGGCCACTCTGGAGGACCGTGAGCAGAAGGTCATCCGGCTGCGCTACGGCCTTGACGACGGTCAGCCGCACACGCTGGACCAGATCGGGAAGCGCTTTGGGCTGTCCCGCGAGCGAGTTCGTCAGATTGAACGCGAGGTCATGGCCAAGTTGCGCCACGGGGACCGTGCGGAGCGGCTGCGGGCCTACGCCAGCTGACGTTCCCCAGCCTCAGCGCGCATAACCGCTCGAATGGCGGCATTGACGGCGCAGGCTGCGACAGGCACTGTCAGCGGAACGTGACTAGAATGTGACCTAGACCACGCGGCTTGGCGGTCAACCTGTCAAGCTGCCGCGCGCCCCGGAAGGTCGGGCTCGTCGGGGGCCCGGCCTTCCGACCACACGTCAGCGGCGGGGTGGCGGGCTGATGGTCTGGCGCTCCAGGACGACGGTGCGGTCCCCTAGTGGGGCGTCGAGCTGCACGGCTAGCGACGGGTAACGCAGGTCCATCGTGCACGGGCCGGAGCTTGTCGTGACTTCCACCACTGCGATACGGACCAGCCCCGGGGTCTGCTCCCGCAAATCGGCGTGCGCATGGGTGCAGCCACCCTCCTGCCCGTAAATCCCCACCACCATGCGGCCCTCGTCCTGCGTCCACGCCAGCCGCGGATAGTCCGGCGGCAACGCTGAAGAATCGATCTGGGCCGAAGGAAGGGGTCGTACCCCGTGAGGTGGGGCCGGCCAGTTGGGCAGCACCTCACGGTCTACCGTCGATGCGCTGGTGCCGGATACCTGAGCCAGCCGTTGTCCCTCGAGCCCGACCTGGTCGGGTCGATACCCGCACGCCATGAGCGCACCGAGTAGGGCGAAGCCGGCCACGGTGAATCCCATGTATCTCATGCCCTTCAGACGGAGCGGCGGGCGCTGCGAGTTGCATTACGTAGGGTCGTCGGGATCTAGGCCATGCAGCGCGAAGACCGCCCGCCGGGTCTCCAGAATTGCCTGATCCACACCTGTGTATGCGGTCCCGTCCCAAGGCGTCCAATGGGGCTCGACACCGTCGGTCATCGAGTTTGGCAACTGCACGCCGCGGGCCACGGTGGCGGTATGGGCGATCCAGGTGTCCGGCACCGAGGTATTCCGGTCGACCTCGCGGTCGAGCAGGGTGGCCAGCAGATGCGTCCACGAACGCGGCACCACCCGGAACAAGGAATAGCCGCCCCCGCCGAGAGCCAGCCAGCGCCCGCCGGCCGTCGTGTCGGCCAGGTCGGCCAATGCGCGGTGCGCGGCCCGCTGGCCGTCCACCGACAACGCGAGGTCGGCGAGGGGGTCCTCGGCGTGCGTGTCCGCGCCGTGCTGGGTCACCAACACCTCGGGCCGGAATGCTTGCAGCAGCGCGGGCACTACCGCGTGGAAGGCCCGCAACCATTCGTCGTCCCTGGTGCCGGGGGGAAGCGGCACGTTGACCGCCGAGCCTTCGGCGCCGGGAGCCCCGACGTCGGTGGAGTTCCCGGTGCCCGGCCACAGCGTGGCCGGGTGTTGGTGCAGCGAGATGGTGAGCACCCGGGGGTCGTCGACGAAGGCCTCTTGCACGCCGTCGCCGTGATGCACGTCGATATCGACATAGGCCACCCGGGACGCGCCACCGTCGAGCAGCCGACGAATCGCCAGTGCGCAGTCGTTGTAGATACAAAAACCCGAGGCGTAGTCGCGCATCGCGTGGTGCAGCCCGCCGGCGATATTCGCCACCCGCGCTGCGCGGCCGGCGAGGATCTCATCGGCCGCGAGCAGGGAGCCACCGGCGACTAGCGCCGACGCCTCGTGCATGCGGCGAAATACCGGATTGTCCGAGGTCCCCAGGCCGTGCCCGACGTATCCACGCGGCGCGTTCCTGACCGCGGCAAGGTAGTCATCGGAGTGCACCATGTGCAGCTCTTCGTCAGTCGCCTGCACCGGTGCCAGCAGTGAAACGCCGTCCAGGACACCCAGCGAGCGGGCCAGCCTGATGGTGAGGTCCAGCCGGATGGGATTCAGTGGGTGCCGCCCACCGAGGTCGTAGCCGAGGAAGGCCTCGTCCCAGACGACAGCCGCGCGAGCAGCGCTCACTGGTGCACCCTTGTTTGGTCGGTGGTTGTCGGTTGGCAGCCGCCGATGCACCCCAGGTGCCGCCGGGTCATCGCCCTGCTCGCTTGACGCTTCGACGTCCAGCATGAGTTCTGCGAGGCC
>JBOHGX010000187.1:0-15681 GCA_050700255.1 Pseudonocardiaceae bacterium | reverse complement strand
GGGCAGCGCCGGCGACGACTGCCACCCGCGGCGGGCGGCGCATCACGGAGGTGAGCAAGGCGTTGCGGCGCTCCAGCGCCCGGCGGCGACCTGGGTTGCCCCGGTGCGTCGAGGGGTGGTGATGGGCAACCACATCCGCGACGTAGGCGCGATCCCAGCCGGCCGCGGCCAGGTCGTAGCAGAGCAGTTGTTCCTCGCCCGGGAAGAAGATCACTTTGCTGAACCCGCCGACACTCAAGAACGCCTCCCGGCGTAGCACCGCGGAGCACGCCAGGAATCCCAGCACAGCGGGGCCGGGAACATCTGGCGGCCGGGGCAGCGGGCTGTCCGCCATCATCTGCGCCACCGGGTCGGGACGCTGCTGGGGCCCGACGAGGGTGTGGGCGGCCAGCAGCCCCAGCCGGGGATGCGCGTCGAGAATCTGGGCGGCCCGCTGCAAGGCACCGGGCGCCCACCATGAATCGTCGTCACTGAAGGCGATGTAGGGCGTACAGCTGGCTTGCACGCCCAGGTTGCGCCCGGGCGCGCCGTGGTTGCGACGCAGCGCCAGCAGCGTCACCCCGGGGAACTGGGCGCGCACCGCCTGCGCAGTGCCGTCAGTCGAGCCGTTGTCCACCACGATCACCGGTGGTGGCGGGGCCAGCTCGTGTAGCCGGTGCAGTGTGTGGGCGAGCTCGTCGCGCCGGTCCCGGGTCGCGGTGATCCCCGTGACCTTGCTGGTCACCGGTGCCCTCCCAGGACTCGCATACCGCTTATTACCCGTCGGCCGCCCTACGGAAACGCAGCCCCGGTGCACCTCGGACCGCAGAGTCAGCAGTTGGCGACGACCAGGTAGCCGCGTGGCGAGTGAGTGTCCTCCCGATCGGTAACGGGCAACGTCCACCGGCCGTAGTTGGCCCCATCGGCACCGAACTGAGTGACACTCGGCTGCCAGCCGTGCGCCGTCACGAGGCCTTCGGGGTCGTCGGTTCCGAACTGCCAGGGTGAACCAGTCGCGGGCCATTATTGTCAGGAAGCCCGCCATGTGCGATGAGGTCCAAAAACGACTGGCCGACGATGTCAGCGAGCAACCAGCTTCCGTGGACTGCCAGCTCGCTTAGCGTGTCCAGCAAGTGACGTCAGTCCTCTTCACCGCTCCTGATCACGGTACCGCTATTCGGCTCCGAATAGCGCCCCCGCCGGGCCCGAAACCGCTAATCGGTTCCGAATAGTGGTCCATGCGGGGCCTCAAACCACCAAGCTGGCCGCGACGTCTCGCTCGAAGTCGAGCAGGTGCCGCTTGCGTTGCAGGCCGCCGCCGTAGCCGGTGAGGTCACCGACGGCGCCCACGACGCGGTGGCAGGGCACGATGATGCCGATCGGGTTGCGGCCGTTGGCCAGGCCGACCGCCCGTGCCGCGCTGCGGCGTCCGATCCGCTCGGCGAGATGGCCGTAGGACACCGTTTCGCCGTAAGGAATCTCCCGCAGTGCTGCCCACACGGTGCGCTGGAACGGGGTGCCAACCAGCGTCATCGGCAGATCGAACTCGGTGCGTTCGCCGGCGAAGTACTCGTCCAGCTGCCTGATCACTTCGGTGAACGGCGTGGGATCCGGCTCGCCGAACGTCTCTTCTGGCGGCCGATGCCGCTGCTGGTCCATGAAGAGACCGGTGAGGGTGCCGTTGAGGGCTACCAGGGTGAGCGTGCCGACAGGGCTGTCTCGCACGGTATGTACTCGATCTTCCATGGAAATGTCCTTCCGTCAGGCGGGCAGTCGGTTGATGGCATGATCACCAGTCGCCCACAGGTACTGCACGGCGTAGGCGCGCCAGGGCCGCCAGGCCGACGCGTGGCCGGTCAGCCCCGCGGGTGTCGACGGCAGGCCCAGGTCGCGGGCCGTGCGCCGGACTCCCAGGTCGGTCGGCACGAAAGCATCCGGATCGCCCAGAGCGCGCATCGCGATCGTCTCGATGGTCCAGGGTCCGAAGCCCGGCAGCGCGCCAAGCTGGGCACGGACCTGTTGCCAGTCACTGCCGGCGCCGAGGTCGATCTCGCCGCCGGCCAGCGCATCGACCAGGGTGGTGAGCGTGGTGCGGCGGGCCTGCGGCACGGCCAGCTCGGCTGGATCGAGCGACGCCAGCACCGCCGGGTCAGGGAACAGGTGGGTCAGGCCTCCGCCCGGGTCGGCCACCGGTTCGCCGTACGCGGCCACCAACCGGGCAGCCAGCGTGCGGGCCGCCTTGGTGGACACCTGTTGCCCGAGCACGGCACGCACCGCGAACTCCGGCGCGTCGACGGTGCGCGGCACCCGGCGGCCGGGGTTCTTGTCCACCACCGGGGCGAGCACCGGGTCGGCGCGCAGCAGATCGTCGACGGCCACCGGGTCGGCGTCGAGGTCGAGCAGCCAGCGGCACCGGGCGATCGCGGTGGACAGGTCGCGCAGGTCGGTCAAGGCCAACCGGCAGTCGATGTGATCAGGCAGGGATCGCAAAGCCGCGACACCGTAGCCGTGTGGCAGGCGCAAGGTGCGGCGGTAAGCCCCGTCGCGCCACTCCTCCACCCCGGGCACAGCGGTCGCCACAAGATGCCCGAACAGGTTGTCGGGGCACAGCGGCTGCCGGAACGGCAGTCGCAACACCAGAGATCCTGACGTGACCGGCGGGTTTCTGCGGGTGGCGCGAAGCCGCAGTTCGGTCGGGGCCAGGGCGAAGACCTCGAGCACGGTGTCGTTGAACGCCCGGACGCTGGCAAAACCCGCGGCGAAGGCGACATCACTCATCGGCAGGGAGCTCGTTTCGATCAGCAGCCGCGCGGTCTGGGCGCGTTGCGCCCGAGCCAATGCAAGCGGGCCCGCGCCCAGCTCGGCGAGCAGCTGGCGCTGGATCTGCCGGACGCTGTACCCCAGCCGCGCGGCCAGGCCGGGGACACCGTCGCGATCGACGATTCCGTCGGCGATCAACCGCATCGCCCTGGCCACCAGGTCGGCACGTTCATTCCACTGTGGAGATCCCGGGCTGGCGTCCGGCCGGCACCGCTTGCACGCCCGGAACCCGGCCAGCTGCGCCGCGGCCGCGCTGGGGTAGAAGCGCATGTTCTCCACCTTGGGCGGCACGACCGGACAGCTCGGCCGGCAATAGATGCCGGTGGTGAGTACCGCCGTGAAAAACCAGCCGTCAAACCGCGCGTCCTTGGACTGCACCGCTCGCACGCACCGCTCGACGTCCTCATGCATGTCCTCAGCATCGCCGGTATCCGCGACCGGAGCTAGCGAGAATACGACATCACCGTGGAGCGCGGGGGTGCTGTCGCAAACTCGCCAGACCGCGATCGGTAGCAACTGCTGAACTAGCTCGCACGTGAACCAGATCGCACGGCCGCTGAGACAATCGGATACAGTGTGGGAGCCCATGCCCGCAGCTACCATTTCCCTCGATGACAATGCCACCTCAGCTCGATCGCCGCTGATTGGCTGGCTTGCCGTCATCTCGGTGTCGATGGGAATCTTCTCGATCGTTACCACCGAGATACTGCCGATCGGCTTGCTGACGCCCATCGCGTCCAGTTTTCACATCTCAGAGGGCGTAGCGGGCCTCATGATGACGATTCCGGGGATTCTTGCTGCAATTTTCCGCCCCGGCGCTCACCGTCGCAACCGGGAAACTCGACCGGCGCTTGATGCTGTGCGTTCTGATGCTCTTGCTGGCGCTGGCAGATTTTCTCTCTGCGATCGCCCCCACCTATTGGATCATGTTGCTTGCCAGAGTGCTGGTCGGCCTCACCATTGGCGGGTTTTGGTCGATCGGAGCCGGTCTCGCTGTGCGGTTGGTGCCGGAAAAGTCAGTCGGTATGGCTACTGCGATGATTTTTGCTGCTGTTCCGCTGGGCTCTGTGCTCGGCGTACCTGCAGGTACCCTGATTGCGCATCTCGCTGGCTGGCGAGCGGCGTTCGTCGTCATGGGGGTTCTGACAGTGGCTGTGCTGGTCGCGCTGATCGTGCTCGTACCTCCGCTGCCCGCCGTGCAGGTAACTCGCCTGAACGTACTGCGCGGCCTGCTTCGTACTGTAGCAGAAATATTCAGATCGGGTTGATTGCGACATTTCTCGTGGTGCTCGCCCACTTTGGAGCGTACACTTATGTGTCTCCCTTTCTGCAGGAGGTTGCTCATGTGGACTTAGGCATGGTCAGCATGCTTCTGCTCACGTATGGCGCCGCTGGCATTGTTGGCAATTTTATCGCGGGCTCAACGATATCACACAGTCTGCGCTCCACGTTCATCGTCAGCGCCTGCATGATGGCCGGCGCAACCTTGCTGCTCCCGGTCGTCGGTAAGTGGGACGTTGGCGCAATCGGGATGCTCATCGTCTGGGGGCTTGCTTATGGTGCCGTGCCGGTTTGTTCGCAGACCTGGTTTTCCAGGTCTGCCCCGCACGCGCCAGAGGCGGCTACGGTACTTTTCACTTCATCGTTTCAGGCAACCATTTCCATAGGTGCACTACTCGGTGGTGTTGTAGTCGACTCCGCGTCTACGTCGAGCGTCATGCTGCTCGGTGGGGTGACCGCGAGTCTCATGGTATTGGCAGTATGGATTTTCAGCAGGCCAGGTGAGCTTGATGTCACCCCAGGCGCCCCGCAGCGAGACGCCACCAGCAGGTCCTCGCCGAGCAGGCCTCCGGCCGGTCGAGTTCGAACACGGTGAGGTCGGGCGGCAGCGGCACGCCCGGAGCGCGGGCCTCCTCCATCCAGGTGAGCAGATCGTTGCTTTGCGGTACGGCCAACACCTCAGGAATCGCTACGCTTGCGGTCCTGCTGCCGGCCCACGAGGAGTCGTCGTGTCTCCTGGCACTCGCCACACGTTTCGAAAACTCGTACGCGACCGGATTCCGGTGATCATCAACGGCAACGGTGAGCAGCCGTCAGTACGCCGCCTTTCCGATGCCGAGTTCCTGGACGCCCTGTTCGCGAAGGCGCGCGAAGAGCTGGTGGAGGTGCGGGCAGCGCCGCCCTCCGAGCAGCTCGAGGAGCTGGCTGACCTGTTCCAGGTGGTGCTGACTCTCATCGAGACCATGGGGTTTTCGCTCCCTGAGGTGGCCGCCATGGCCGAACGCAAAGGCGCCGAGTACGGCGCGTTCGAGCAACGGCTGTGGCTGGACCACGTCGACTCGCCGTGAGACGGCCACGGGGTTGCGGCCGCTCCGGGACGGCGTCGTGTCATCCGGCGGGCAGGCCCAACGTGGCCGGTGGCGGCAGTGCGAGATCTGCGCCTGCGCGGACGAACAGTGGGATCTGCTGCACGGGCGCGTCGGCGCTGATCCAGCGGGCACCGGTGAGCACCTCACCGGTCCAGTAGTCACGCCACTGCCCCGCAGGCAAGTACACTGGACGGCTCCGCGCCCCTTCGGTGACTACCGGCGCGACCAGCAGGTCCTCGCCGAGCAGGTAGGCGTCCTCCACCGTCCAGGCCACCCGGTCGGCCGGCTCGGCCAGCCACAGCGGCCGCATCAGCGGCAGACCGGTGCGGCTGGCCTGCTGGGCAAGCTCATGCAGGTATGGCATCAGCGCCTGGTGCAGCCGGGCGTACCCGGCGAACGTGGCGAGGGTGTCGTCGCTGCTGAATACCCCGATCGGGTCGGCCTGGGCGCCGAGCATGTCGCGCATCACCGGGGACAGCGCACCAAGCTGCGTCCAGCGCGTCCACAGCTCGACGTCGCGTGAACCGTCGCCGTCGAAGAACCCGGCGATGTCGGGGCCCCAGTACGGCCAGCCGGAGATCGAGCCGGACAGCATCGCCGGCAGCACGCTGCCGATGCCGGTGTGCCGGTCCCAGGAGCGGTGCTGGTCCCCGGTGAACCGGCCGGTGACGCTGGCCTGGGAGCCGCTGTAGCCGGCGCGGGCGAACAGCACCGTCTCCCCCGGCTTCACCGACTGCGCCGCCTGCCTGGCCGCCCGGGCGTAGCGCACCGGGTAGGCGTTGTGCACCACCGTCCCCGGCCGCCCGCTGGCGTAGATCCCATCGATCGGCGCGCCCTCCCCGTAGTCCTGCATCGCGCCGTCGAAACCCACCGTGCCCAGGGCGTGGCGCACCCGGTCCTGCCACCACGCAACGGCATCGGGCTGGGTGAAGTCCAGGTAGGCCCGGTGGTCGTCTTCTGCCCATGGTTCGGTGAACACCGGCGCTGCCGGGGTAGGCACGAGGTAGCCCCGCTCGCGTGCCTCGTCGAAGCCCGGTCGGCCCGGGACCAGGAACGGGCTGAGGTAGCCGAGTACCGCCAGGCCTTCACCGTGCAGTTGGTCGATCAGCCCCGGTAGATCCGGGTAGCCGCCGGGTGGCACCGTGCCGTGAATCTGCCAGGGCCAGCCCCACCCCGACCCGCCGTCCATCGCGTCGTAGATCCACACCGCATCCAGCGGTACGTTCGCCTGGGCCAGCCGGCGCACATCGGCCAGCACCCGGTCCCGCCCGCCGATCAGGCATTTCCACACGCCCAGCCCCCACCGCGGCAGCAGCGGGGGCAACCCCACCATCGTCGCGTGCGACTGCAGCACCGCGGCGGGGTCGGGACCGGTGATGACGTGGACAGGCAGTTCGGTCGTGCTTGCGGTGATCTCCACCCGGTCCGGCTTGCGCAGGTCGTACTCGATCATCGCGGTGGTGTCCAGCAACAGCCCGTAGCCGCGGCTGGACAGCAGGAACGGTGCCGGTGAGTAGCTCGTCGCCGCGTCCGCACGTCCGGCCCGGTCCTCGCTCCAGTTAAGCAGCAACTGCCCATTCAGCGAGAGCGGCCCCATCCGCTCGCCCAGGCCGAAGAACCGCTCACCGGGGGCGACATCCAGGCGTAACCGCACCTGCGGCGCGGCAGAGCGTAAGACGGTGGTGCTGACCCCGCTGAACTGGTTCGACGCCTGCAGTGCTGGCACGTCGATGGCGGTGATCAGTCCGGCCGGGTCGAGGTGCTGCCAGGTCACAGCGGCGGGGACGGTACGAGCGCCGGTCAGCAGAGCGAGTAATACGGGCAGGACAATGACTGCGGCGGTGACGCGCGCAGGGCGGCGCCGCCGACGGGGACGATCCGACAATGCTCCACTCCTTCACCCCCTTTCTGGTGCGACGCCACGCTGGCGCCTTGTTGCCGGCGAGCCGTCCCCGAGACGGCCATCCATTCGGCGAGCAGGCTATGGCCACCGCCGCCGTTGGTGAATAGGCCGTTTGGTGCGGTTGTGTTCTGGGTACTACCGCTGTGGCGACACAGGACAGCGGTCAAGGGGGGTCCGGTGAGCACGAGGTTCAGCAGGGCCGTGGTCACCGGAGGAGCCGGATTTCTGGGCTCCCACCTGTGCGAACAGTTGTTGCGGCGCGGCACCGGTGTCGTATGCCTGGACAACTTCCTCACCGGCGCACCGGCCAATATCGCCCACCTGATCGGCGAACCGCGATTTCGCGTGATCAAGTGTGATGTGACCGACTTCGTGCACGTGCCGGGTGAGGTGGACCTAGTGCTGCACCTGGCCTCGGCTGCTTCCCCCGCCGACTACCTTCGGCTGCCCATCGAGACGCTCAAGGTCGGCAGCTTGGGCACCTTGCATGCGCTAGGCCTGGCCGCGGAGAAGGGCGCCCGATTCGTGCTCGCCTCCACCAGCGAGGTCTACGGCGACCCGCAGCAGCATCCACAACGAGAGAGTTACTGGGGAAACGTCAACCCGGTCGGACCGCGCAGTGTGTACGACGAGGCCAAGCGCTACGCCGAGGCGCTGACCACCGCCTACCGCATGTCCCGCGGCACCGACACCGGGATCGTGCGGATCTTCAATACCTACGGCCCCCGGATGCGCGCCGACGACGGCAGGGCCATCCCCACCTTCATCCGCCAGGCCCTGGCGGGCGAGCCGCTGCCGGTCACCGGCGACGGCTGCCAGACCCGTTCGGTGTGCTACGTCGACGACACGATCCGCGGCATCCTCGCCCTGGCCGAGTCCGACGCCGCCGGGCCGGTGAACATCGGTGCCCCCTACGAGCTGCCGGTGGCCGAGCTGGCCGAGATGATCATCGCGTTGAGCGGCTGCACTGGGTCGATCGGCACTGGGTCGATCGGCACTGGGACGATCGGCACTGGGACGATCGGCACTGGGACGATCCGTTACATCGACAGTCCGGTCGACGATCCGCGAGTGCGCCGCCCGGACATCACGCTGGCCTGGGACCTCCTTGGTTGGCGACCGGAGGTCACCCTCGCTGACGGGCTGACCCGCACCATCGACTGGTTCCGAGCTGAGCTGCCCGGCACGGTTGATCCGTTTCAGGAGGCGCGGTCCGGGTAGCAATGTGATGCTTCGAAGTAGCAGTGCTGGTGAGGGCCCCGGGCCCCGCGATAACAGGGAGGGGGCTCGGTGCGCATCCTCGGCATCAACGCGATCTTCCACGATCCGGCGGCCGCATTGGTCATCGATGGGGAGATCGTGGCGGCCGCCGAGGAGGAGCGGTTCAACCGCCGCAAGCACGGTAAACGCCCGGTGCCGTTCTCGGCCTGGGAGCTATCCGAGCAGTCCGCCCGGTGGTGTCTGGACGTTGCCGGCATCGGCCCGCAGGACCTCGACGCCGTCGCCTACTCCTACGACCCGGCACTGGTTCAACCGGGCTTGGACGGGCTCGGGATGGGAAGACCTGCGCACTACCTACGCCCGCCGTGCACCGCACTTTCTGGCCACCGCAGGACGAGCTGCTCATCCACATGCCCGAGTTCGGCGAGCACCTGGCGCGCCGGTGGGTCCAGCAGCCACCGGACGTCGTGCACGCCCACTTCTGGATGAGCGGGCTGGCCGCGCAGCATGGCGTCCGCGGCACCGGGATCCCCGTGGTGCAGACCTCCACGCGTTGGGCATCGTGAAACGGCGCCACCAGGGTGCGCGGACCCCAGCCCGCCGTTCCGGTTGCAACTGGAACATGGCCTGGCCCGCGACGCCGCACTCGTGATCGCGACCTGCTCGGACGAGGTCACCGAACTTGCCGCTTTGGACGTGCCGGCGCAGCGGGTCGCCGTGGTGCCCTGCGGTGTCGACCTCGACCGGTTCTCCCCGCACGGGCCTCGGGCGTCGCGCGACGGCCGCTACCGCATCCTGTCGCTCGGGCGGTGGTGCCGCGCAAGGGAGTCGAGACCACGGTCCGCGCGATGGCCGGCGTGCCCAGCGCGGAACTGATCATCGCTGGCGGTGGGGATGCGACGACCGAGGCCGAACGCGCCCGGCTGGCCACGATCGCGCAGGAGTGTGGGGTATCCGAGCGGGTCCGGCTGGTCGGCCATATCCCGCGCAAGGACATTCCTGCGTTGCTGCGCGGCGCCGATGCCGTGCTGGTCGCCGACTACGGGCGGGGCATCACCGCTATTGCCGGCCTGCGGGTGGCGCTGGCCGAGCTGGCCTGCCGGGTGCCCGTGGTCTGGGACCCGCACCCCCACGGTGGTCGTCCGGTCCCCGGGTGCCGCCTGATCACTCCCAACGAGAGCGAGGCCACCGCTTTCGCCTCCGCACCGCACGGTCTGGCGATCGGTGCGGTTCTGCGGCAGCGGTGGCGATGCTGCGCGGTGGCGATGACGATGGGAGCCCGCGGTGCGCTGCTCACGACGTCAAGTGGCAGCCTGGCAGTGCCGGTGCCCGACCTGGCGGTTCCTGCCGGCAGCGACACCTGCGGCGCGGGTGATGCGTTCGCCGCCGCGGTCGCCGGGGCCCTGCTCGACGACCGCTCCATCACCGAGGCCGTCACGGTGGCGGTCGGCGCGGCGTCACACTTCGTCGCCGACGGTGGTGTGTCCTCGCTCGATTCGCTCACTTCCGGCAGCGAGGTGACTCACCCGGTACCGACTCCTCCTGGGCCGGGGGCCCGATCGGTGCCGGACATCGCGGCTCGGGTGCGCCACGCCACCGGGGTGGGCGGCTGGTGGCCACTGGTGGGTGTTTCGACCTGCTGCACCCCGGGCACCTGAGCCTGCTGCGCCAAGCCCGCGCGCTGGGTGACGGCCTGGTGGTGTGCCTCAACTCCGACGAGTCGGTGCGCCGGCTCAAGGGACCGAGCCGGCCGATCGTGCCCGCGGCGGGCCGGATCGCGCTGCTCGAGGCGCTGGAGCCGGTCGATGCGGTGGCGGTATTCGACGAGGACACCCCGGCTGAGCTGCTCGCCCAGCTGCGGCCCGACATCTGGGTCAAGGGCGGCGGCTACACCGTGGCCGACCTGCCTGAGGCACCGCTGATCAGCCGGTACGGCGGGCAGACGCTGATCATCCCGTTGGTGGAGGGGTACTCGACGAGCCGGCTCGTCGCGGCCGCCCAGGACAAGTCATGACAGAAGGAGAACGGATGAGACCGCTGGGCAACGTGCTGATCACCGGAGGCGCGTCGGGGCTCGGCGCGGCCACGGTCGAGGCGGTGATCGACGCGGGTGGGCGCCCGCTGGTCCTCGACCGGGCCTTACCGACCGGAGCCGTGGACTACGTGCAGGCCGACTTGGCTGATCGGGTCGCCACCGAGCAGGCCGTTTCGGACCTGGTCGCGGCCGCCGGTGGCCGGCTGGATGCCGTGTTCACCGCCGCCGGGATCGATTCCTGCGGCTCGTTGGGCAGCGTGCCAGCCGACGACTGGGAGCGGGTGGTGCAGGTCAACCTGCTGGGCACGGCTCGGGTGGTGCGCGCCGCGCTGCCCTACCTGGAGCGGTCCGGGGGAACCGTGGTGACCTGCTCGTCCTCGGGCTCAAGGCGCTGCCCGACGCCACGGCTTACTGCGCGGCCAAGTTCGGCGTGATCGGCTTCACCCAGGCGCTGGCCGCGGAGACCCGCGGCCGGATCGGGGTCACGTTACTGATCCCGGGCGGCATGCACACCCCCTTCTTCGACGGCCGCGACGCCCAGTACAAGCCGCCGCCGGACGCCAAGCTCACCCAACGCGAGGACGTGGCCGCCACCGTGCCGGCTGCTCGCCCATTTCGGTATTCCCGCTGATCCGGCTGATCTGGGTTTGGCCCGCCCGGCCCTTAGCAGTCCGGTGCCCGCAGCGGTGGTCGTGCACCCCGGCTGCGCCTTCGTCGCCCGGCACTGGCCCGCGCAGCGCTATGCCGTGGTGGCCCGCGAACTGGCCGCGTCCGGGCTGCCGGTGGTGGTGACCGGTAACGCCGGCCAGCGCCCGCTCGCCTTGCAGGTAGCGGCCGAGGCCGGGCTGCCGCAGTGCTCGGTGCTCGCCGGCCGGACGAGCTTGGCTGCGCTTGCCGCCCTGGTTGCCGACGCATCGTTGGTGGTATGCGGTGACACCGGCATCGCCCACCTCGCGACCGCCTACGGCACCCCGTCGGTGGTGCTCTTCGGCCCGGTATCACCGCAGCACTGGGGCCCGCCGCCGCAGCGTGCCCAGCACGTGGCGCTGTGGGCGGGCAGCACCGGAGACACCTTCGCTGACCGCCCCGATCCCGGCCTGCTGCGCATCACGACCGCCGAGGCCCTGGCCGCCGCCGCGACCGCTCGCCAGCCGGCTCCCGCACCGCGCTAGCCGCGCTCGTCGTTGCTCGCACCACCGCAATGGAGTAGTATCGAACACATGTTCGATACCGAAGCGGTCGCCTCGCCTGAGGTGGACTGGCCCGACTTCGATCCTGGGCCGGGCCCGCAGTGGTCGGCATATCTACCCGACGGCATGCTCGCCGACACTCTGGAGCGCCAGTGCGGCGAAGGTCCGCAGTGGGAACGGTTGGAGCGGATCGGAGCCTGGGAACGAGTCGTGGCATGGGCGCAAGCCAATCAGCTACGAGAGATGGCGACTTTTGCTCGGGGCGCTGAGCAAGACGCGGTCCGGCGTGACGAGGAACTTGCAGCGGCGCGCGCTGCGGGCCAACCAGTGGTCCCTGAGGTGGCCCGCATCGATGGGTTGGAGTCGGCGGCGGCGGAGATCTCCTTGATGCTCCGCATCGCGCCAGTCACCGCGACCTCGCGGCTGGATGCCGCGCTGACCCTTACTGCCCGGTACCCGGACACGATGACCGCGTTGGCCGCGGGACGGATCACGCTGTGCAAGGCGCGGATCCTCGCCGAGCAGACCGAACAACTCTCCGCCGACCATGCCGCCGCGGTCGAGGCTCGGGTACTGACCCGGGCTTGTGGGCAGACCCCGGGTCAGTTGCGCCGGGCGGTGCGGCGAGCCGTGCAGCGCGCCGATCCGGCCGCGGTGCGCCGCCGCCACCAGGCCGCCCGCCGGGAGCGGGGAGTGTCATTCTGGGAGCTGCCCGACGGGATGGCGATGATCTCCGCATGCCTCCCGGCCGGGGAAGCAGTCGGGGTCTATGGGGTCCTCGACGAGTACGCCCGAGCCACCGGCGGACGAGCGGACCCTGGATGCGCGCCGCGCTGATGCGCTGGTGGACCTGGTGTGCGAATCTGCGGGCTACCTCAGCACTGGCACCCGCACCGCCGAAGCTCAGATGTCTCGAACCGACCGTCGCCGCACCCGGCGCCGCCGGTCCCGAGTCCGGGTCCACGTACGTGTCACAGTGCCCTTCAGCGCGCTGTTCGGGCTCGACGAGCAGCCTGGTGAGCTTGCCGGCTATGGGCCCATCGCGGCCGAGCAGGCCCGCGAACTGGCCGCCCAGGGAACCTGGCGGCGGATTCTCACTGATCCCGCCACCGGAGCACCCATCGACTATGGCACCACCGTCTACCGGCCACCGGCGGCGCTGCGTGATCTGGTCGTCACCCGCACTCCCACCTGCGGCTTCCCATCGTGCCTGGCCCCTGCCCACCGCGGTGACCTCGACCACCGCCAACCCTACCGCCCGGCCACCGGCACCGGACCCACCAACGCCAACAATCTCGACCCCTACTGCCGGCGGCACCATCGCACGAAACACACTCCAGGCTGGTCAGTCCACCAGGACACATACGGCACCCTGACGTGGACCAGCCCCAGCGGGCACATCTGGACCCACCAACCACCCCCCATCGCCGAGCCCATGCCCCAACCCACCGACCCGGACGAACCTCCTCCCTTCTGAGTACTGCCTTTTGGGCCGCCTGGGCAGCTTGACCGAGCAGTTCCCAGTCCAGGGAGACCCCGGCCGCTGTGCGGTGCAGCCGGGGTGCAGCGTTGCGAGAAGTCTGGCTCTGACCAGGGACGAGTTCTTCATGAAACATGATGCTCGGAGCGACTAAGCCGATCCCCTCTGGGAACCCTCCGAAACGAGGCTCACGAGAGGAGAACCGCGATGACACTGCCAATCCAACGAAGGCGCTACCCGGCTCGCCGGTAGGATCCGTTTGCCGGGTTGCCAGCGTCTTGCCGGTGGATCGCCGCGCTGACCGGTTGTTAGACATTCCGGCCTGCCGGGTACGCCGGTGGTATGTCCGAGCTGAGCGAACTGCGCAAGCGGGCCACGAGTTGCACAGCGTGCGAGCTGTACGCCGACGCGACCCACACGGTTTTCGGCGCCGGGCGTGAGGGCGCGCCGATCATGCTGGCCGGTGAGCAGCCCGGGGATCAGGAGGATCGCCAGGGGCAGCCGTTCGTGGGACCCGCCGGGAAGCTGCTGGATCAAGCGCTGCAACGGGCGGGCGTCTCCCGAGAAGACGCCTACGTCACCAATGTGGTCAAGCATTTCAGGTTCACTCACCAGGGCAAGCGACGAATCCACCAGACGCCTGGCATCGAGCATGTGCGGGCCTGCCTGCCCTGGCTGCACGCCGAGCTGCACGCGGTCGGCCCGAAAATACTGGTGACGCTCGGGGCCACGGCCGCCAAGTCACTGCTCGGCTCGTCGTTCCGGCTCACCCACCATCGCGGTGAGCTGCTGGAGTTCGACGGGCTGCCGCTGGTGGCGACGGTCCACCCGTCAGCGGTACTGCGGGTCCCCGACGAGCGCCGCGACGAGATGCTCGACGGGCTGGTCGCCGACCTGGAATTGGCCGGGCGTACCGCGGTCAGCTTCCAGGCAGCTGACCCAACGTGACTTCAACGGTGCGGCTAGCACCCTGCGGGGTGGTCACGGTGACCGGAACCGTCTGTCCTGGGTCTAATGTGGCCAGCACCTGAGCGAGCTCTGTGGCACGGCGAACTGGGGTGTCGTTCACCGCGGTGATCACCTCGTCGGCTTGCAACCCGGCCGCTGCGGCCGGCCCGCCGGGCGTCACGCTGACAATCCCCATGCCGGTCGGCTGGCCGGTGGAGCCCACCACGGTAACCATCGCAGCGCCCAGCGCAGCGCGACGAGAATTGACCACGCGGCCGTCGTTCGCGATGAGCTGTCCAGCGATGTCGTTGACGACATTGCTGGGGATCGCGAAACCGATGCCCGATGCCGGCGAGCTTCCGTTGCCATCAACCTGCGGCTGGGTTGCGCCCAGCGTGGGTATGCCGACGACTTTGCCGTCCAGGTCGGCCAGCGCGCCGCCGCTGTTGCCCGGGTTGACCGCGGCACTGGTCTGGATGACGTCGGCCAGCGTCGCGCCCGGCATGGCGCCCTGGGGAGGTTCGGTGACGGTGCGACCGGTGGCCGAGATAATGCCGTTGGTGACGCTTCCGTCCAGCCCGAGCGGGTTGCCCATGGCCAGCACGATCTGGCCGACCTGCAGGATGGAGGAGTCGGCGAATTGTGCCGGGCGCAACGATGACGGTGGCTGGTCGAGCTTGATGACAGCGAGATCGTCGGGCGGATAGGAACCAACCAGTGTGGCCGGGAGTGGTTTCGGATTATCGGCTAGGCGCACCTCGAACTTCGTCGCCTGCCCGACCACGTGGGCGTTGGTGACGATGTTGCCGTCAGTGTCGAAGACTATTCCGGAGCCCAGCGAACCGTCGGCGGTGATCTGCACGACCGAGGGCAGCACCCTGGCCACTACGGTGATGTACGCCTGCTGTAAGTCGGGGACGGCCGCCGGCAGCGGAATCAAACTGGCTGGGGTGCTGGCGGACGTGAGACCGCCGGTGCACCCGGTCAGAGTGAATGCGGCAACGGTCAACGCGGCCGTCAACACGGCGCGCAACGCTGTCATCATCGGCTCCCTACGGTTGATCGGTGCGCCCACCGCCTTGATCGTATCCCGGCGTCACGGTGGTTTGATGCATGCCGTAGCGGGTACTACCCTTTGTAGAGAGATCGAGACTCTCGTCGGAGGGGGCCGCATGGACGCCAACGGCTACGTGACGTTTCTCATCGTTGGCGTGGCGCTCATCGTGATCGACGGGCAACTCATCGCCCGGAGTGGACGCGGATATCTGCAGAGACCGCATGAGGGTGGACCGGGCCGCTCCATGATCCGAATGGTCGCGGCGTTCTTTTACCTGGTGATGCTGGGTTTGCTGGCGCTGATCTCGCTGATCGATGTGGACACCGGCCTTCCTGTTCGTGATCTTGTGGTCAAGCTCGGGGTGCTCCTGCTGGTGCTTGCCGCCGTGCACGGTTTGACGATAGCGATCCTGCTGAGAATCAAGGACCGACGCTTGCAGGAACAAATGACGGAAGACATCGCGGAAAGCCGCTACAGTCACGGTGTGCAGGGCCCCACCGTCCACCCGGTAAATGACGGCGACAATGGGGGAAATCGCTCGAGTTCCACCGAGTCGCGTTGGTGACTACCTAGCATTCCCGCGTGTCGGGCTCCTGTGCACCGTGTGTCGTTCCCTGGTTCTCAGTCGCAGGAGCAGGGTTCGGTGCGGCGGTACCCCACGGGCCCAGACGTCTGATCG
>JBOHGX010000186.1:0-10972 GCA_050700255.1 Pseudonocardiaceae bacterium | reverse complement strand
GGCCAGCATGACCAGCCCGCCCAGCAGCGAGTACAGGAAGAACTTCACCGCCGCGTACTGCCGTCGCGGCCCACCGAAGCGCCCGATGAGGAAGTACATCGGCACCAGCATGACCTCGAAGAACAGGTAGAACAGGAACACGTCGGTGGCCGCGAAAACCCCGATCATCAGCGATTGGGTGGCCAGCAGCAGGGCGTAGAAGCCCGCCGCGGTGCGGCCTTCGGGCAGCTTCTCCGCCCAGGAGGATCCCATCACGATCGGCACCAGCACCGCGATCAGCGCGATCATCACCAACGCGATGCCGTCGACGCCGAGCGCGAAGCGGGCTCCGAAGGCCGGGATCCACTCGGTGGACAGCAGCAGCTGCAGCCGCTGCCCCCCTGGTTGGTAGGCCGCCCAGGCCAGCGCCGCCAGCACCAGCTCAGCCAGAGCGAACGCCATCGCAGTGGCCTTGGCCGCGACCGGCTCAGAGCGCATCAGGGCGACCACCACGCTGCCCAGCAGGGGCAGCAGCAGCATCGCCAGTAACAAGCCGCCGCTACTCATGACAAGCTCACCGCCAGCAACAAAGCGATCACCACGACCGAGCCTCCCAGCATGCCCAGCGCGTAGCTGCGCACGAAGCCGGTCTGCAGCCTGCGCAGCCGGCCCGACGTGCCCCCCAGTAGCGCCGCTGTGCCGTTGACCACCCCGTCGACGCCTTTGTTGTCGACGAACACCAGCGCCCGGGTGAGCCAGGTACCGGGCCGTGCGATGAGTGTCTCGTTGATCGCGTTGGCGTAGAGGTCGGCCCGGGCGGCGGCCACCGGCAGCGAGACCCGCTGTGGCCGTTGCACCGGCACCGGCTGCCGGCCGACGACCAGCCAGGCCACCAGCGCACCCACTGCCGAGATCAGCACAGTGAACAGCGGAACCAGCTCAACCGGGAACGGGGCCGCCGAATACTCGTGCACCAGTTTTCCCACCGAGGGCTCCAGCCAGTGCGCCAGCCGCTCACCCGAGATCAGGAAGTAACCGGCCGCCAGCGAGCCGATCGCCAGCGGCACCATGGGCAGCCACATCACCGGTGGGGCTTCGTGGGGGTGATAGCTGCGGCCATCCTCCGTGCGCAGGTCGCGCCAGCGCTCCGCACCGAAGAACGTCATGAGCAGCAGCCGGGTCATGTAGAAGGCGGTGATCCCGGCGGCCAGCATCGCCAGACCGCCGAAGGTCCAGCCCTGCCAGCCGCCTGCGGCGAACGCAGCCTCGATGATCGCGTCCTTGGTGTAGTAGCCGGACAGGAACGGGAACCCGACCAGTGCCAGGTAGCCGGTGGTGAAGATGACGAAGGTGATCGGCAGGTGGCGCGCCAGCCCACCCATCCGGCGCATGTCGATCTCATCGTGCATGGCGTGCATCACTGAGCCTGCGCCCAGGAACAGCCCGGCCTTGAAGAAGCCGTGGGTGAGCAGGTGCGCGATGCCCAGCGCGTAGCCGGCGGGACCCAGCCCGACGGCGAGGATCATGTACCCGATCTGGCTGACCGTGGAATAGGCCAGCACCTTCTTGATGTCGTCGTAGGCGCAGCCGATGATCGACCCGATCAGCAGGGTGATCACCCCGATCAGCGCGACGGCCAGCCGGCCGGTCGCGCTGAGGTCATACAGCGGGTTGCACCGGGCGATCAGGTACACCCCGGCGGTCACCATCGTCGCAGCGTGGATCAAGGCCGAGACGGGGGTCGGGCCCTCCATCGCGTCGGGCAACCAGGACTGCAGCGGGAACTGACCGGACTTGCCACAGGCCCCGAGCAGCAGCAGTAAGGTGATCGCCAGCAGGGTGGGACCGCTGATCTCCCCGACGCGAGCGAACACCTCGGAGAACTGCACGGTGCCCAGCGACCGCCAGATCAGGAAGATCGCCAGCGCGAGGCCGACGTCGCCGACCCGGTTCATCAGGAAGGCCTTCTTCGCCGCCGTCGCAGCACTGGGCCGGTTCTGATACCAGCCGATGAGCAGGTAGGAGGCCAGGCCCACGCCTTCCCAGCCGAGATACAGCGTGACGAAGTTGTCCGCGAGCACCAGCACGAGCATCGCCACGATGAACAGGTTGAAATACCCGAAGAACCGGCGCCGGCCAGGATCGTCGCTCATGTAGCCGATCGAGTAGATGTGGATCAATCCGCCGACGCCGGTGATGAGCAGTACGAAGGTCAGCGACAGCGGGTCCAGCCGCATGCCGAAGTCGACCTGCAGTGAGTTCACTGCAAACCAGGTGCCCAGGCTCAGCTCCCGGGTCCGTTCCTCAGCGCCTAGTGCGAGCCACTCGGAGAACAGCACCACGCCGTAGACGAAGGACCCGAGCACCGTCGCGCAGCCCAGCAGATGACCCCAAGCATTGCTGCGACGGCCACCTACCAGCAGCACCAGCGCACCGAAGGCCGGCAGCGCCACGAGCAGCCACGCGAATTGCGCGACTCCAGCGGCGTCAGCCACTGGGGCCAAGACCTCGGTCATGCCGGGTACTCCGTTCGTCGGTATGAGCGAGTAGGTTCTGTCAGCACTCCAGCGCACCGACGCAGCACCGGGTTACCACGTCGTCACCCCTCCCCCAGTTTAGGGTGGTGGCCGTGGCAGACCACCACCGCCTCGTCGCGCCCGGTAAGCAGCTCCGGTCGTAGCCTGAGTCGGCGCCCTGACTCAGGTGAAGGGTGGCGGCTGGCCTCGCCCGCCCGCAACCCGATAGGCCCGCCAACAAGTCCCAAACTCCCCACAAGCCTTGGTCAGGCGACAGATCAAGTAAGAGGTTGGGGTCCAGTATCACTTTCGGTGAGCGCGGGGGAAGGACTGTCGCAGTTTGCAGACGTGCCACCAGCGGCAACTTCTCGTCAAAGTTGCCACCTGCGGCACACTGGCGATGAGTCCACATACTTCCCTCCTGTGACTGGAGGGGTTGATGAGACCAACACGGCCTAACACCGACGACGATCGGGCTCGTATCGCATCAGTTGGTATCGCCCCAACCGCTAGCCAATTCGGCCATCGCGCGGGTCACCAACGCTCTGGCTTCGGCACCGTACACCGCTGACTGCTGGAGCTGCTCGAACATCGTGGCGTAGAGCCGGACTTCGCGGGGCTGAGTAACCTCCAGGAAAGCCGTGGGTGTCTCGACGCCGACCATCACGTCGTCATAGATCCAGAAACCAACGGACGCGAAAACCTTGTGGGACGCCGCCTCCGGGATGATACCGAGGCTGACCCGTGGCAGCGACATCATGCCGAGCAGGCGATCGAGCTGACCGGCCATGGTATCGAGATTTCCCACACGTGCCCGAATCGCTCGCTCTTCGAGTACCACCACGAAGCGACGACTACCGGAGTAGACGATGCGCTGCCGCTCCATGCTGGCCTCAACAGCAGCATCGAGGTCGTTCGGGGTACCCAGGAAATCGATGAAATACGACAACATCGCCGCGGAGTACTCGGCCGTCTGGAAGAGCCCGGGGACGATGTTGTGCTCATAGATCCGGAACAGCTTGGTGCGTTCGTAGAGCGGAACCGACGACAACATGAGACGCCTCATGCCGGCACGCGTCTGCCGCCGCCACTCCACATACATCGACTCGATGCTACGGGCGGTGGCGATCAGGTCAGGGATCTGGTCTTCGGCGCGGCAGGCGCGGCACCAGGCCTTGATATTCTCCTCGGAGGGCGCCTGACTACCGTTTTCAATGCGACTGATCTTTGTGTAATGGCACCGGACGGCGACCGCCAAGGCTCGTCCGGTGAGACCTGCTCCATTGCGGAACTCACGAAGACGGATGCCAAGAGCCTCCCGGGCCTGCTTGGCCGGGCTAGTTCGGCCGGTACTCACTGGTGGGGATGGAGAGCTTCCACACTTCCTCGAACGATGTCCGGCACAACTCGATCGCGCCGCGGTCCGTCGTCGTGTGGCGGTCCACCACGAGCCCGCTGGCGGCAAAGATCAGGAAGACCGCGACCTCGTCATCGAACAACCAGAAATCGTTGCCCGGCAGCGCCACCGTGGACACACGGCGTCGCGGAACCCAGCGGATGTCCTCACCGGCTGCAACGAACAAAGGAGTGTCCTTCAACGCCCACTTCTGATAATCGGAGATCGGCTCCGACACGACACACGCCCGCCGGAACACTTTACCAGCCCGCCTTCCAGCACTGACCAGATCAAACCACGGTTGCAGCCAGTCGGCATCGTCCGGCTCGCCAGCCTCCCACTTACGAAGATGCGGTATCTCTTCAGCCGTGCCGTAGGAGTCTCGCATCTCCAAGTGAAGCGCTTCCCGCTGAAATGACGTAAAGAACGCATCAAACTCATCATACGTAATGCTGTCCATCTAGCCTCCGACGAGCGCCGTGATTGCGGACCGCGATACTTCGACACAGGTCTCATGATCGGGGATGGTCATCTGCGCCAATGCATCGGGGTCTGTCACGCGCCGTCCCCTGATGATGTAGTTGCCGTTCGCTGTGATGTGTACGATCGGCGGGACAAGGTTCACCACATCGCCACTGAGCCCGTCCTTGGCAAAATGAGCCAGAAGCGCGGCCGGCACCTCAACGATCGTCTCGTCGTCGGACACCGCGATCATGGCCAGGACCTCCGGGTCAGTGACGATCCAGCCCTGCACTACGTATGAGTCCCGGTCCGTGGCGAACAGGGTCGGTGACTGCTTCGGATGGGATTCCTTGCCCAGGAATGTCAGGTGCATCGCTGCCCTCCTGTCAGAGCTGTTGCCAGTTGTTGCAACGGACCTAGCTTCGACCATGGCCGCTACGCTGTCAAGGCTGGCACCCAGTCCATTTAAGGTGCAGAGACACGCGCAGTGACCGCTCACCGGTCGTGAGCTGGGTTAGCGCCAGCGTGTTGGCGTTCGCGCCACGAATGGTTACTGAAACCTGCAACTTTCTACAACATCGTTGGTTCGGTCTTGGCAACTCTCTAGCGTCACGACATGGGATGGCCGGTGGCAGCATGACGGCCGAGATTCTGGAGAGGGGCAGGGCATTGGCTAACGACGCAGCCAGGCTGGTCAAGCCGTGGAAGGCGGGTGTCGCGGTCCACCGTGAGGAGTTGGTTGATGCGCAGACCAGGTACACCAACATGGGTCTACCTCGCAGGGTCTATGTCAACGCCATGGAGGGGGTCAGTGCGACCGTGGTCGTGACAGTGGTGCAAGGCAAGGTATGGATGTCGATTTCGCCGCCGTTTACCCATGAAGCAATCATGGAGCTGGGAAAGGTTGATGAGCTGTTGCATGTACTGCAAGTGGCTCGGGAAGACGCAAAGAAGACAGGCAGCAGCACGCAGTGAGCGTGCATCCTATGCGAGCAAGGCCGTCGTTTCAAGTAGAAGCCGGTCACGTCGGCGGCCGCGGCCAGGGCGAGCGCCTCGACCTGGCGCTTGCCGACCCGGACCCCGCTCGCGCGATCGAGGGCGGCGGCCTGCTCGAACGACCCGCGCGCCGCCTCGATGGCGGCCAGCCGCCGCAGCCCGTGGGAATGCTTGCCCACGGGCAGGTTCAACGCCGCGTCTGCCGGGTAGAGGTTGGCCGCGCCGGGTGCGCGGTAGGCGATCCGGGTAACGGTGACCGTTCCGAACACGGTGGCCAGATCGCGCTGATGACCTCCTTCCGCCCGGGCGCGTGCCACGCCGTCGGCGCCGGCCACGCCCTCGGGACGCCGCTGCTCGCGGGAAGCCCGCAGGTCCAGGTGGTCGGAGAACAGGCTGCGCATCAGTTCCCGGGAGCGCTCGGTGAGCTGATCCTCGAGCTGGGCATGAGTCAGCTCACCGCAACCAGGATCGGCAAGTCCGGCCACGACCTCCTCGAACAACTGCCGGGACCGGTCAAACGCCCCCGCCACGCCCTCCGCCTGCTGCGCCTGCCCCGACTCGGCCTGCTGCGCGTACGCTGACACCGGGCTCCTTCTCAATTGCCACGTTCCGGACATAAGACACCCCGAACGTAGCGGGAAGGAGCCCGTCAAGTGCTCAAGACACGCCCAAAACCGCAGGTCACGCACCCCTCCGCGCTCACTTCAGAAGAGCCGCACCCTTGTGAGTTAGCGACAACAGCAAGTCTGGCCGTCTCACCTCCATCGTTGGCGATAGAGGGCGGCAACGCCGGTGCATATCAGTGACGGTACGTCTTGGAGGTCGGCAGGGCTGGCTGATGCCGCCTCGGACACATCGGGCGTCGCCCGGGCGAGCCGAGGGGGAGAGCGGAGTTCATGGGGCCGATCTCCCCGGACGACACGACATGTCGTCCGGGTCAAGCATCCCGGGCGACCGAATCCTGGAGATCGGAGAAGACCTGATGAATGCCGCACCTCTCACGGTGGAGACCGTGCTGCCCCGACCGGCCGCAACTCTGCCCTTGCCGGCGCTCGCGTCCGCGACGCGGAAGCTGGCCGACAAACTCATTGACCAGTTCAACATGAGAGAGGAGGCCGCGCAGGCATTCGCGCTCGCCACCGTCGATCCTTCTGCTGCCCGCCGGGCGGCCGAGAATCCCGAGCAGCTCTCGGTTCCCGGTGGAGTGATCCTCGCCGTTCGGACCGAAGTGTGGTCTCGATACGTCATTCCCGACCCGCGGAACCCCCGGATCGGGCCGGCTCGTCGCCATCCCGTCTCTAACCTGGTCGGTCGCGGAGAGAGCACCCGGCTGCGTCCTTTGGCCGAGCCGAAGGCCGCACCCGATAGCCGCCCAGAACTGATCCAGCAGATTCAGGGCCAGGAGCATCTGACATGGGCGGCGCAGCAGGCCCGCGACTATGTGATCAGTAACAACGACTGGCGGGACTCCATCCGGCACCAGGGCGTGATGACCGAGGTCTGGCTCGCGGCAACGACGTTCGAGCACCTGGACGGCAATCCGAGTATCACCATCCCCGTTACCGCCGAAGGATCCAGCCGGATGACGTGTGTCCACGACCTACTCGGCGTCAGGTCCGCCGACATCCCGTACGACCGCGACGAACGGAAAATGCGCGCCTACGTCCGTAGGCTAAACGAGCAAGTCACCGCCGCCGGCTCACCTGACCAGGTCGAATCGGATGTGGCGATCAAAGCGCGGTGCGAAAAAGTGCCCGCCCTACTGCTGGTCGGCTTCGAATCGCATGGCGGTATCGCCGCCGACTTTGGCGTCGCGGTCAAGTCACTGGTGGCGCTGCGGCACGTCGACTACCCGAAGCCGTGGGGTGAGGCCACTGAGAATGAAGCTCTGGCCGATGCGATTATCGACGAGCTGGAACGACGCAATCTCATCACGACCGGCAAGGCAGAATGGCTGGCAGGCGTGCTCACGCCCGAGGAGGCTCAGGCGGTCGGTTTCAGCGCTGACCTGGCGGTGCGGACAGCGGCGATCATCCGGCTCTTCACCGACCGTGATTCGCGTACACACCAGGCTGTCCGTGTCGCAATCACCAGTCAGAGCACCCGCAAGAAGACCAGCCCCAAGCTGTTGTTCGAGCTAGCAACATCTCTGGTGCTGCGGTCGGTACCCGAGGAGGACTCCCGCCGGCGGGAACGGACCCGCAAGTACCTCAAGGAGGCGTTCAACACCGAGTTGGCCAAGGATGACTGGGAGGCCACCTTCCGCAGCGCTGAGGAACTCGCCACCGTTGCCCTGGCCGAGGCCGAGGCCGGGAATCCGGGACCTGCTACCCGCGAGCTCGCTGCCCGCAGTGCGTACCCGCTCGTCGTTAACGGGCAGCTCCTCGATCGAGGCCCCCGGGACACCGACCAACCCGACCGGCGCAAGCCGGGAGAGGTGATCAACCGCATGCGTATAACGCCGGAGGGCGTGCACCAGCTGCGGCAGGCACTCGTGGACTTCCGCAACGGCCGCAAGATCCGGATGGTGGATGACACCGGCCAGGTCGTGCGCAATGCCGAGGGCCGTGACATCGTCGCCAAAGACGCCGAGCTGCGACACCGCTTCCACGCGGCTGGGGAAGGACCCGGGCTCGTACCCGCTCCCGAAACCCCAGCCGAGATCCTTGGAAACGCCCTGAACGCACTAGGCAGCTCGATCCGAGAGGTCGAGACGGCAGTCAAGAAGGTCGAGGCGGTCCAGTCAGACGACGGTACCTCGGCCATCGAATCGTTGGGCGCCAGCAAGATGGACTGCGACGTCTGGCAAGCGATCCTCTTCGGCGTCCTGCAGAAACTACCTATCTGGAGTGACCGGAGCGCCCAGCGGCACGGCCTGGTCCCCGAGGACGCCCTCGATCTCGAGGACGATGACGATCTCAGTGATGACGACGCTGACCTCGACGAGGAAGACGTCGCCGACACCAAGATCGCGTAGACCGTCTAACCCCCTGCCCGGGAGTGATCTCGGGCAGGGGCTTGTCACCCTCCCCGCTATCGTTGGAGAACGCGACACGGACCACGTGTTGACGCCCACCTCGCCCATCGAGGGCGACGGGCGGCAACGTCGGCGAACGCTTGTTCGCCGATACGCCTTGGGGTCACAGCTCTACGTCCTGCCGCTTGAGCCACACCGGGCGCCATGCCCCGGGAGGCACCAAGCGGGTGCGCCGGGAACCGCCCCAGCTCACCCGAGTCCGATCGGAGGCCGGACATCGGCCGAGCTGGAGTACAACACCGTGGGTTTCCCATACTTCTTCGCTGGCCGCGAGCCTGAGCTTCGCGCGCTTATCCACCGATCTGACCGCAGGCCCCTCGACCGACAGCTCCGCTGGGCTGCATGTCGCGGAATGGACCCCGATGCCTTCCACCCCGACGAGGGCCGGCCGGATGACCCATTGTTGCCCGCTGCACCGGTTGCAGAGCCCGCCTTGCCTGCCTGGCGCTCGCCCTGCGAGACGAAGACCCAGACCTGCGTTGTGGCTGGTACGGCGGGCTTAGCCCTGACGAACGCGATGGTATAGCCAGTGCCCTGGGCCTGGAGACGGAACAACCGATACCGGATCGGGCCGTTCAAGCGGCGCGGCTCAAGGCCAACGGCTGGACCGTCGAGGCCATTGCCACCGAACTGGGCTGCTCCCGCAGGACCGTGCAGCGGTACCTGCGTACCGCCGCCTGACGGCATGGCAGTTCCCTCTGGTGGGCGCGCACATCGCCGCCGGGGGACTGGCGTGTGGCGTTTCCGCCGCTCACTCATCGTCCTCGGCATCCGGATCACGCAGCGGACGGTGGGTGTCGCCAAGGTCGGGGGCAACTGGAAGCTACCCGATACTCTCCGCCGCCCAGGGAGGCTGTTGCCTAATTGGCGGGCGCACGGAGCAAATCAACAACAGGCTCCGGAACGGCCGCCCCTGAATAGTGATCTAGGGGATGCGCGTCAGTACTTGAGCAGGTTCGCGGCGTCGACCGAGGCCGAGCGACGCGTCTTGAAGATCGCCATGATGATGGCCAGACCGACAACCACCTCGGCGGCAGCCACGACCATCACGAAGAACGCCATGATCTGCCCGTCCAGGGTGCCGTTGATCCTGGAGAAGGTGATCAGGCTCAGGTTCACCGCGTTGAGCATCAGCTCGATGCACATGAACACCACGACGGCGTTGCGGCGCACCAGCACGCCGGCCGCGCCGATGGTGAACAGCAGCGCCGACAGCAGCAGGTAATACGTCGGAGTCAAGGCGAACCCTCCTCGGGCTCGGTGGGTGCCACCGGCCCGCGTAGGGCGCGAGAATCAGGCTGCGCACCAGCATCGGCCACGCTGCGCAGGTTGTCGTCCAGACGCTCGCGGGAGGTGGACTCGAGGAGCTCGGACAGCGACTCGGGGGCTACCGAACCGTCCGGCAGCAGGGCGGGTGTAGCCACCGAGTCGGCGGTGGCGAAGACGCCGGGACCAGGCAGCGGGGAGGGGCGGGCGCCGCGGATCCGGGCCTCCACCCGCTCCCGCTGGGTCGGCCTGCTCTCCTTGGTGCGCTCGGTGAACGTCAACACCATCGCGCCGACCGCGGCGCTGATCAGCAACGCCGAGGTGAGTTCGATGGGGAACAGGTAGTCGGTGAACAGGATGCGACCGAGGTTGGCGACGTTACCGCCGCTGGTGGTGTTGACCCCGATCAACCCCGCTGCGGTGACCCCGGCCAAGGCCGAGCCCAACATCGCCACCAGCAGCGCGGCCAGCCCGATTCCAGCCAGCGCGGCGGCGACCCGCTGACCGCGCAGCACCTCGACCACAGAGTCGACGCTTTCCTTGCCCACCAGCATCAGCACGAACAGGAACAACATCATGATCGCGCCGGTGTAGACGATGATCTGCACAAAACCCAGGAACGGCGCTTGTTGGACCATGTAGAGCGCACCCAGGCACAGCATGGTCTGCGCCAGCCACAGCGCCGAATGCACCGCATTGCGGGCGAACACCATGGCCAGCCCGCCGGCCAGCGCGAGCGGACCCAGGATCCAGAACGCGACGGTCTCGCCAAGGCCGATGGTGTCGGTCGACACCGGCGAAGGCAACGGCACCGGCGGTTGCTGCGCGAGCAGGATGCCCAGCGTGATCACGGTTGTTCCCCGCCCACCGCGCCCGAATGTCGCTCCAGGGTCGGGCCCTGTACGTAGTAGTCCTCTTCACTGTCGCCCAGCCGCATCGGGTGCGGGGGCTGCTCCATTCCCGACAGCAGCGGCGCCAGCAGGTCCTCCTTGGTGTAGATGAGGTCTCGGCGGTTGTCGTCGGCTACCTCGTACTCGTTGGTCATGGTCAGCGCCCGGGTCGGGCAGGCCTCGATGCACAGGCCGCAGCCGATGCAGCGCAGGTAGTTGATCTGGTAGTTCTCGCCGTACCGCTCGCCGGGCGAGTACCGCTCGTCCTCGGTGTTGTCGGCGCCCTCGACGTAGATCGCGTCGGCCGGGCAGGCCCAGGCGCACAGCTCACAACCGACGCATTTCTCCAGTCCGTCCGGCCAGCGATTGAGCTGATGCCGACCGTGGAATCTCGGCGCAGTCCGGCGCGGCCCGTTGGGATAGTCGATGG
>JBOHGX010000185.1:0-4330 GCA_050700255.1 Pseudonocardiaceae bacterium | reverse complement strand
CACCGGAAGAGTCCGAGACCGGCAACGAAGAAGAGACGCTACCGCCGGATGCCGAGGTCGACCTCGCCAAGGAGCGCGCGGAGACCGGTATCGATGAGATCTTCAAAGCCCTGGACGCCGAGCTGGTCGGCCTGACCCCGGTCAAGAGCAGGATCCGCGAGATCGCCGCGCTCCTGCTGGTCGACCGGGCCCGCGCCCGGTTCGGTGTGTCAACCTCCAGACCGAACCTGCACATGAGCTTCACCGGCAGTCCGGGCACCGGCAAGACCACCGTGGCACTGCGGATGGCCGACATGCTGTACCGGCTGGGCTACCTGCGCCGGGGACATCTGGTCTCGGTGACCCGCGATGACCTGGTCGGTCAGTACGTCGGGCACACCGCGCCCAAGACGAAGGAGGTCCTCAAGCGGGCGATGGGCGGCGTGCTGTTCATCGACGAGGCCTACTACCTGTACCGCGAGGACAATGAGCGTGACTATGGGCAGGAGTCCATCGAGATCCTGCTGCAGGTGATGGAAAACCAGCGGGAGGACCTCGTGGTGATCCTCGCCGGCTACAAGGACCGGATGGATTCCTTCTTCGCGGCCAACCCCGGAATGAGCTCCCGGATCGCGCACCACATCGATTTCCCCAATTACACACTCGACGAGTTGGAGGACATCAGCAAGCTCATGGTCCAGGCGGAGGGTTACAGCCTCAGCCCAGAGGCTGAGAAGACCTTCCGGGAATACCTGCAGCGCCGCAAGGACCAACCTCGGTTCGCCAACGCGCGCAGTGTCCGCAATGCGATCGAGCGAGCCCGGCTGCGGCAAGCGAATCGGCTGATGGCGACCGATCACTCAGTCGGCAAGGCCGAACTCGTCACGCTGACCCCAGAGGACTTCCTCGGCAGCCGGGTCTTCAACGAGGCCAACGGGGAAACGCTTTCCGAATAATTGAACGTGTTTGCTCAGTGCGACCCACTGGCTACAACGGCTCAGCGGCAAGGCTGGCGTACTCCTTGCGCAGGACATCCAGGATTGGATGCTCGTCTGGCCAATGGAAAGCGTCAATGGCGGTGACGGGCCGGATACCGGCGGCGGCGTTCGTAGCGAACACGGCATCCACGTCGGCCAACTGTTCAAGGGTGATCGGTACCGTAGTGGCATGCTCGTCCCGAGCCTGGCAGATCAGTCTCATGGTCACGCCGGGAAGGCAGTCCGCCAGGGGCCAAACGATCCGGTCGCCGTCGACGAATCCGACGTTCGACGTGGCCGCTTCGGCGATGGTGGCGTCGGCGTTGACGAACAGCGCGTCGTCAAAGTTGTTGCGCTGCGCGATGCGCATGCGTTGAAGGGAACCGAACAGCCCGACGTGTTTGATATGTGGCATATCGCGGCAATAGATAGCGGACTGCAGGCTCAGCGCGGGAAGTGGGAGGTGCGCGGCTGGTCGGGTTGTGATCAGGACCTGCGGTTGCGCGCCCGCCCCAAGATGCCCGATTTCGAGGGCGGGATCGAATACGGTCACCCGGATCACTACTGGTCGGCTGACGTCGGCCAGCGCGTGGCGAATGAGGTGCCGGATGCGGTCTGCGTCGAGGTCGGCATCAAATACCTGGCGGCAGTCACGCATCAAGCGCTCCAGATGAAGCGAAAGACCGCGTACCCGTTGATTGTCGACTCTCATCGAGGTGAAGTGACCGTAGTTGATCAGCGCCAGGGCCTCGACCTGGTCGAGGCCAGCTGGAACGCCATTCAACTCCGCCACGGCCGGGCTCGCTCAGCGCCGCGCTGACGGGGGCGGCACGACGGGGCCGCAGTCTCCGTCCGGCGCGTCGTCGAGATCCACGATCACCGGTGCATGGTCACTGGGAGCGCTGCCCTTGCGGGCCTGGCGGTCCACCCACGCCGCGCACGTCCGCGCCATGACGTCTGCGCCGGCGAGCACCAGGTCGATCCGCATTCCCCGGTCTTGATGGAACATGCCGGCCCGGTAATCCCAGTAGGTGAAGATTCGCTGCCCGGGCCAGCGTTCCCGCACCACATCGTGTAACTCGAGGGCCCGCAGCGCTTCCCGTTCCGGGGGTGTGACATGGGTGGAGAGGGCGTAGGCGGCTGGGTCGTACACGTCCTCGTCAGCCGGCGCGACGTTCATGTCGCCACAGATCACAGTCACCGCAGGATTCCCAGCGGCCACGGTAGCCAGCAGCGCGGCCAGCCAGTCGAGCTTGTAGCGGTAGTGCGGGTCGCCGGGGGTTCGGCCGTTGGGCACGTACACCGAGCTGACCCGCAGCCCTGCGCAGCTGGCGGACACCGCCCGCGCTTCGGGGTCTGGACTCTGCCCTATCGGATTGGCAGGTTCGTCGAGCAGCCCGGTGACCACGTCGTCCAGCCCGACTCTGGAGGCGATCGCCACCCCGTTCCATCGCCCCTCGCCGTGGTGCGCGACGGCGTACCCGCGTTCGCTCAGGGCGGGCCGGATCAGCTCGTCGAAGGCATCGGTGGGCAGCTTGGTCTCCTGCAGGCACAGCACGTCCGGCGCGCGCGCATCCAGCCAGGGCAGCAGTCGCGGTAGCCGGGAGCGCACCGAGTTCACGTTCCACGTCGCCAGCCGCACACCGCTCACGCTAGCGCCATCTCGATCCTGACCCGCATTCAGCGGGCTCAGCGGGGTTACTGGCGCCTAAATAACCCCGCTGAGCCCGCTGAATGCGGGATGGCAGCTAGCGCCAGGCGAAGGTGGGCTCGTCTAGGTGGGCTACGCGGGTGCGGCGGCGGTAGATGACCACCTCGCGGAACTGGTAAAGCATCGCCGCCGTCGGCGCGTGCAACCACTCTCCGTGCAGCGGCAGGCGGATCACCGGGCGGTCGGATCCCGGGATGGCCACGAACACCGGCTCGACGTCGAGGTCGGTGAACGGGACAGTGCAGGCACGGTCGTCTTGGGGTGCCTCCCGGGGGTCCTCTCCGGCCCAGACCACCACCGGTGTGATCACGAACCCGGAGCGGGCTTCGTAATCGTCGAGCAGGCCGAGCACCGACTTCACCGGTAGTCGCATCCCAAGCTGCTCGGCGAGCTCGCGGCGGGCCGCGTTGGGGACCGACTCGCCGGATTCGGTGCGTCCGCCCGGCAACGCGTACTGCCCTGGGTGGAGGCGTAGTGCGGCGGTGCGGCGGGTGAACAGCACCCCCGGACCATTTCGGTCGGTGACGACGGTGATCGCCACCGCGACTCGCCTGGTTCCCCAGCGCCTGATCCCGCGCCGGGGGAAGCGTCGCAGCAAATCCCGAATCTCCTCACGCAGGCTCACGCTGTGACCTCCAAGCCGGGGACCTCCAAGCCGGGGACCTCCAAACTGGGGACCTCCAAACCGAACCACGCATCCTTTCCTGGTACCCCGCCCGTTGTGGCGGCCCCGATCCGGGTGATTGTGCACCGCCAATAGCGACGGCCGTCACACATCCGTCGGCCGGCTACGGATTCCGGTCAAGAAGTGATAACGGCTCCATACCCCGCTGAGGTAACCTGCGGAGTAGCCGCAGATGGGTCCATGTCGTCCCGATGCGCGTAGCAGCTGAAATCGAGACGACGGGGAGGTCCTCGTGACCGCTAACAACCTGCGTGACGGATCGAGCCTCCGATACAGCCGACGTCGGGCAGCGGGTCTGTATGACCCCGCCTACGAGCACGACGCCTGCGGGGTGGCGTTTGTGGCCGACCTCGCCGGGCGCCGCGATCATGGCATCGTGCACAAGGCTCTCACTGCGCTACGCAGCCTCGAACATCGGGGTGCCCGAGGCGGAGAGCCCGACACCGGTGACGGTGCCGGCATCCTGTTCCAGGTCCCGGATGGCTTCTTCCGCGAGGTCGTCGACTTCGAGCTGCCCAAGCCGGGCGGGTATGCGGTGGGTACCGCCTTCCTGCCGGCAGACGACACCGAAGTGATCGTGACCATCGAGCGCATCGCCGCTGAGGAAGGCATGCGGGTGCTGGGCTGGCGGAAGCTGCCGGTCAACCCCGAGGGAGTCGGCCCCACCGCCCGCTCGGCAATGCCCGGCTTCCGGCAACTGTTCTTGGCGGTCGCCCAGGACGGCGGCAAGCCCCTGACCGGGCTGGAACTGGAGCGCCGCGCGTACTGCGTGCGCAAGCGCGCTGAGCGCGACGTCGACGTCTACTTCACGAGCCTGTCCGGGCGCACGATCGTCTACAAGGGAATGCTCACCGAGGAACAGCTGGTGAGCTTCTACCCGGACCTGTCCGACGAGCGGGTCACCAGCTCGCTGGGGTTGGTCCATTCCCGGTTCTCCACCAACACCTTTCCCTCCTGGCCGCTGGCGCACCCCTATCG
>JBOHGX010000184.1:0-30111 GCA_050700255.1 Pseudonocardiaceae bacterium | reverse complement strand
CCCCGGCACACCACCCCCCCACACAACAACCCCCACCACCACAACCCCCAACACACCCACCCCCACCACAACAACCCGAGCGCCCCAACGTCCTGGCTCGACTCGAGCTGGAGGATATGTCCCCTCGCGTGGTCACCGTCTCCAGCGGGCCGGTGCTCAGAGTCGAGGGCCGGGTGGTCAACGTCGGAGACCGGCCCATCACCAAGCTGGCGGTTCGGCTGCAACGTGACGCGCCGGTGATCTCCGACGACGCAGCCACGCGGGCCGTGCGCGACGTGCCCGAAGCGCCCCAGGTGACCCTGTTCCAGCCTGTGCCCGGCGACCTCGCCCCAGGGCAGAACGTCGCGTTTCGGCTCGATGTGCCGCTGCGCGGCGGGACGGACCTGGAGTCGCTGCAGATCAACGAACCGGGCGTGTACCCAGTGCTGGTCAACCTCAACGGCAAGCCGGAGTTCGGTGGCACCGCGCGGCTGGCATCGGTTCCGTTGCTGCTGCCGGTGCTGGGGATCCCCCCCGTCGCGGCCGGCCAGCCGTCCGGGCCGGTGCTGGGCCCGCCCGCGCAGCCGATGCCGCTGACCGTGGTGTGGCCATTGGCCGCGGAACCCGCGCGGCTGCCCACCGGTCCCGGCGAACCGATCCTGATCCGCAGTGATCCCTCCGGAACGGATCCGGTGGGTGCCGACATCGCTCCCGGTGGCCGACTCGATGGCTTGCTCGGGGCACTGGAGCAGGTGGTGCCACCAGGGTCACCGTTGGCCGCAGCCGTCTGCGTCGCAATCGACCCGGCGCTGGTGGAGACGGTCGACGGGATGAGCCGCGGCTACCGGGAGGCCCAGCACAACGGGATCATCGAGGGCACCGGCGCAGCGGACGCGCAGAGCTGTCTAGATCGGCTGCGCGGCGCGGTCCAAGGTCGGTGCGTCCTGCCGCTGCCCTACGCCGATCCCGACCTGGTGGCGCTGTCCCGGGCGGGACTGACGGACCTGGAGGCCCTGGCCATCAGCACCGGCGTACGGCTGGTGGGTGACCTGCTCGGAGTGCAGCCGCTGACCGGGGTGAGCTGGCCGGCGGGCGCAGTACTCGACGAGCGCACCCTGGCCGACCTGACTGCACTGCAAACCTATGCCGTGCTGCTGGAACCCCGTGGTATGTCCCCCCCGACGGCTGCCCACGACGTCATCGATCTGGCCACCAACATGCCAGGTAGTCGCGGCGCCGCTCCGGCCGGCCTGCTCGTCGACCCGCTGCTGAGCACCGCGCTGGCGCGGCAAGCCGACCAGCCCGGTAACGACGTCACCGACGTCTTCTCCCGGCCTAGCGGTACCTCGAGCCCGCTGGCTGCCCAAGACGTGCTCGGCGCACTGGTGTACCGCGCCGCCACCGACCCGGATCGTCGCCCCGTGCTGCTGGTCCCGCCGCGCCGCTGGCAGGCCCGTGGGGCTGAGGCCAGCGCGCTGTTGAGCACCGCCCGGCAGCTGCTGGAGGCCGGTTACTTCACCCCTCGCGAGCTGCCTGCGCTGGCCACCACCCGTCCCGCCGGTCCCATCACAGCGGTGACCTACCCGCCGCAGGCCGCCACCGAAGAGATTCCGCTCCCGGTCACCGCGGACATTCAGCGAGCCCGAGACGTCCTGCGGGACCTGCAGGTGGCCACCGTCCTGGACCCCACCGCCAACCTCAAGCCGGTCGATCTGCTGGATCCGTTGCGGCTCGGGCTACTGCGTGCGGTGTCGTCGGCGTGGCGCGGCCAGCCGAATCGGGCCATGCAGGTGACCGAACAGGAGCGTGACCGGCTCGACGAGCTGCGTCGGTCGGTGCGGATCGTGCAGTCACCCGGCCCCTACATCCTGGCGGCGTCAGACTCCCCGCTGCTGATTACCGTGAGCAACGAGTTGCCGGTCAGCGTGCAGGTCCAGTTGAGCTTGTCGGAGACGGCCGGGCTGCGCGCCGGGGCGGTCGGGCTGCAGCTGGTGCCGGCCCGCAGCACCCGGCAATTCGTCATCCCGGCGGAGGTGAGCCGAGCTGGTCAATTCAGCGTCGAGGCCCGGCTGAGCACCCCCGGTGGCACCCCGCTGGGCGAGCCGAGCACGCTGCAGGTGCGCTCCACCGCTTTCGGCACCGTTACTGTCGCGCTCACTGTGGGCGCCGCTGCTGCGCTGGTGCTGCTGGTGGTCCGCGGAATCGTGCGCCGCGTGCGCAGAGCACGGGAAGCCGGGTGACAGTGGAATTCTCGGACACCGCGAACCACACTGCTAACGAGTCGGGGCCGCGGCAGACCTCGGTGGCCGCAGCCGCCCGCACGATGGCGGTGGCCACCCTGATCAGCCGGATCACCGGCTTCGCCCGCCAGCTCGTGCTTGCCGCGGTGCTCGGGTTGGGTGTGATCAACGACTCCTACACCGTCTCCAACACGCTGCCGGCGATGCTCTACGAGCTGTTGCTCGGTGGGGTGCTCACCAGCGTCGTGGTGCCGCTGCTGGTTCGCGCGGCGAAGGAGGACGCCGACCACGGCGAGGCGTACGCGCAGCGGCTGGTCACCATCGCCTGCGCGACGCTGGGCGTGGCTACGGTGCTGGCCATCGCCGGTGCGCCGTTTCTGGCCGTACTGTTCCTCGGCGACGGCGAGGGTGCCAACCCGCAGCTGGCCACCGTGCTGGCCTACCTGCTGGTGCCACAGATCCTGTTCTACGGCCTGTCCGGGCTGTTCGGGGCAATCCTGCAAGCCCGCAGCGTCTTCGGCCCGCCGGCCTGGGCGCCGATGCTCAACAACGTCATCGTGCTGGTGTTCCTCGGCGTCTACGCCCTGGTACCGGGTGAGATCACCATCAACCCAGCCCAGCTCAGCGATCCGAAGCTGCTGGTGCTGGGTCTGGGCACCACTGCGGGCATCATCGCCCAAGCGCTGGTGCAGCTGCCCGGGCTGCGTCGAGCGGGTTTTCACTTCGGCTGGCGATGGGGTTGGGACCCCAGGCTGACCCAGGCCAGCGGAATGGCGGCCTGGTTCGTGCTGTACGTGCTGGTCGGCCAGCTCGGCTTCGTGGTGACCACGCGGTCGGCGGCGCAGGGCGAACCGGGTGGAGTGGTGATCTACAGCCTGGTGTGGTTGCTGCTGCAACTACCCTATGGCGTACTCGGCTACTCGCTGCTCACGGCGATCATGCCGCGGATGAGCCGGGCAGCGGCAGAGGCCGACTGGCGCGGAGTGGTCAAGGACCTCTCGCTGGGCAGCCGCTACCTCACGGTGCTGCTGATCCCGGTCACCGTGATCTTCACCCTCGCCGGGCAGCAGATCGGGATTGCGCTGTTCTCGCTGGGCAAGGCCGGCAGCGATGCCGAGCGGCTCGGTGCGGCGCTGGCGGTCTCGGCCTTCGGCCTGCTGCCCTTCGCGGTGACGATGCTGCAGTTGCGGGTTTTCTACTCGATGGCCGATGCCCGCACCCCAACCATGATCAACGCGTTGATGGTGGCGGTGAAGCTGCCGCTGTTGCTGGCCTGCCCAGTGCTGCTCGACGACGCCGATGTCGTGCTCGGACTCACCGCGGTCAACTCGCTGTCGTGCGTGCTGGGCGCGATGGTCGGGCAGGCGTGGCTGCGCCGGCGACTGGGCCGGGTGGAAACCAAGCGCACTCTGATCACCCTGCGCAATTGCCTGCTGGCGGCGGTGCCGGCGGTGGGCGCGGTGCTCGGGTTGCGTGCCCTGCTCGACCTCGATAGCAGCAGTGGCGCTGTCTGGGGAGCATGGCTGGACCTGGTGCTCACCACGGTCATCGTCGGCGTGGTGATGAGTGTCGCCCTGATCGCACTGCGCACCCCTGAGCTCACCGAGGCGACTCAGGCCGCGATCGGGGCGCGCCGGGCACCCGTACTGGCGCGGTGGACCCGGCGACCGCCCGACCAACCCCCGAATCGCCCTAAGGAGCCGTAGACTTGACAATTACCTCACCCATACCTCGCGCGTCGCGTCTCGCATGGTGTGTGTTGGCGTGGTGCGTTGGGGTGTTGCGTCGGGGGCAGAACTGCGCCGCGAAACTTGGGGCAGCGGAAGAACGCGGGGAGGTTGATCGGACCGGTGAGCGGTGACTCGACGGGGGCGGGGACGCACCGGCCCAGCTCCCCGTGGCCGGTCCCTGGCGCGCTTGTCGGCAAGGGTCGTTACCGCTTGCTGTCTGAGGTGGGTCGCGACGACCGTGGCGGCGTGCGGCTGTGGCGGGGTCGCGACCTGGTGCTGGATCGTGACGTCGCGCTGACCTTGTTCATCGCGCCGTCGCAGGATTCTGGCGCGGTCCGGGTGATCCGCTCTGCCGTGGCGCGCGCGTTGCGTTCGGCGCGTCTGGAGGCGGCGGGTGCGGCGCGGGTGCTCGATGTGCTGGAGCCCGACGCCAGGTTCGGCCCGACCGTCGCGGTCGTGGTCGCGGAGTGGACCCGGGGTCGTGGCCTGGTCGAGCTACTGGACGACGGGCTGCCGCCGCCGGCGATGGCAGCCGGCGTCTTGGCCCCCCTTGCCGGTGCGGTTGACGCCGCACACAGCGCCGGTCTGATCCTGGGCTGCGACCATCCGCATCGGATCAGGGTGACCCATGACAGGCAGGCGCGCCTCGCCTTTCCGGGTCCGCTTCCGATCACCGGATCCCAAGACGACATCCGCGGCCTGGGCGCGATGCTGTACCTGTTGCTCACCGGATACTGGCCGCTGCCCGGTGGCCCGAGCAACCTACCTACCGCACCGCTGCAACCCGACGGCTCCCTGGTCAGCCCCACGACCCTACGGCCCGGTGTGCCGGTGGAGCTGTCGACCCTGGCGCTGCGCAGTCTCGCCGATCCAGGTACCGGCGGTGGCGTGCACACCGGTGCCGCTGTGCGGGAGGTGCTCGAGCTCAATGCGTCCAGCGCCGACGACCGCAATGGCCGGCACAGTCGCACCCCGCCGACCAGCCCTGAGCGGGCCCGCCGCCAACGCCGGATGAAGCTGAGCGTGTCGATGGCGGTGCTGGCCAGCATCACCCTGATGATCCTCGGTTACGGCGGCATGCAGGTGTTGTCGGTGTTCGTCAACGCTGGAGGTACCCCGCTGGTCGTCGCCAGTCCGTCACCGAGCGAGCAGCCCGAGCCGCCGGTGGTGGCGCGGTCCTCGCCGGTCCAGGTCAAGAACTTGGCGGTCTATGACCCCTCCGGCAAGGGCAGCCCGGACCACCAGAAGGACGTCGGCAAGCTGCTCGACGGCAATCCGAGCACCGTGTGGTCGACCGACTCCTACCGCCAGCAGTTCCCCATCTACAAGAAGGGGCTCGGCGTCATGCTGAGCTTCGATCGGCCCGTGTCGGCGGCCTCGGTGACCGTGATATCTCCCAGCCCCGGCACCGTGCTGGAGATACGCACCGCCTCATCGCCGCAGGCGAAGCTAGCCGAGACCACCCTGGTCGGCACCGCCACACTCGGTCGCGGCAGCACCCAGATCCCGCTGCGGTCCGGGCTCCCCACGCGATACCTGCTGGTGTGGATCACCGGACTGGCCGGTGGGGGAGACCGCAACCAATCCAAGCTCAGCGAGGTCGGTGTCGAGACTCGGGCCACCTGACCACCGCTACTCTCCCCGCGTGCTCCCCCTGCTCCCCCTCCCCGGCGTGTCAGTTCCTGGTGCACGGTGTGTACGCCGCTCATGCACAGCACAGGCCACATCATGACCACCGTGATGTCGGACGCCGACCTGATCGCCGGGCACGTTGCGGGGGATCCACTGGCGTTCACCGAGCTCGTGCGCCGGCACCGAGACCGGATGTGGGCCATCGCGCTGCGGACCCTGGGTGATCCCGACGAGGCCGCTGACGCGGTGCAGGACGCGTTGATCTCGGCGTATCGCTGCGCCGGCGGATTTCGTGGCCAAGCACAGGTCACCACCTGGCTGCATCGGATCGTGATCAACGCCTGCCTGGACCGGATCCGCCGTAACCGGGCCCGCCCCACCACGCCACTACCTGACAGGGGTCCGGAGGAGCCGGTGTTGGCACTGGACGCGATGGCAGCCCGGGAATCCCGGCTGGCAGTCGACGACGCACTGAGATCACTGCCCGCCGAGCAGCGTGCCGCGATCGTCCTGGTCGACGTCGAGGGATACTCGGTGGCTGAAACCGCCCAGATGTTGGGCATCGCCGAGGGAACGGTCAAGAGCCGCTGCGCCCGCGGACGCGCCCGGCTGGCGGTGCTCCTCGGACATCTACGGAACCCCGATGCGAATGCAAACGTCTCATGCGATGCCGTGGCGGCGCGCCAGCATCGAAGGGAGGGACGATGACCGGTACCGACGGTCCGATACGCCCCGGCGATCCGCCGCAACGATCGGCAGCACGGTCGCCGGAGTGGTCACTGGACCTGCTCGCCGACCTGCATGCAGGTGCGCTCACCGAGCAAGAGGCCACGCCGTTGCGGGCTCGAACGATCACTGATCCGCAGGCCCGTACCGTGCTCGCGGCCCTGGATGCCACGGTGGCCGAGCTGGCGGCACTGCCAACCGGGGGCCCAGCCCGGATACCTGACGCCGTGACGCAACGACTCGACGCTGCGCTGGCCGCTGAGGTCCAGCGAGCTGATCCCGCTCACCTGCCGGACCGAGCCCGGACTGGGCGTTACCGCGCCGCCCGGCAACTGGCGTCCAGGCCGGCCGGCCGGCGCCACCTCCGCGCCCGCTGGGTCGCCGCTGGTGTATTGGCTGCTGCCGTGATCGGGGTGGCGGTGTCCGGCGTGATGATCGGTGTGATGACCGGGGGCACGCCGCGGGCCGGCGACGCATTGGGCGCCGCAGCGGTCTCGCCACCCACGCCGCTGGTGCTGTCCAGTGGTGACCTCAGCGGTGCGCTGAGCCACGCGTTGGGAGTTCGCAACTACGGTCCGCTGTCCCGGCCCGAAGCGCTGCAGGGCTGCCTGGACGCCAACGATGTGCCGGCGCGCGACAAGCCACTGGGCGCCCGCGAGGTCACCCTCGACGGTCGGCGCGGTGTGATCCTGGTGCTGCCCACCGCGCAAACCACCCTGTTCCGGATGCTCGTGGTGGACCCGGGCTGCCGCCCCGGCAACCCCGCCCGGATGGCCGACGCCGTGGCCCGCCACCGCTGACGTTGGATGCCCTTCAAGGACTACCAACCCACCCCGGCACCGCCTCTGACGGCTACCAACCCGTCCGAAACCAGCAGGAACACCCCACGTTGGTGGCTGTTGAGAGCACCAATTACCTAGGTTGGCCGTACTTGGAGAGCGGCCAACTGGCTCGGGAACATCAGTCCTTAGGATCGTGTTGTGTCCAGTGTGAGTGAGCAGATCCGGGACGTCATCATCATCGGCTCGGGCCCGGCTGCCTACACAGCCGCGATCTATACCGCGCGCGCCCAGCTCAAGCCGCTCGTCTTCGAGGGAAGCCAGTACGGCGGCGCCCTGATGACCACGACTGACGTGGAGAACTATCCGGGCTTCCGCGATGCGATCATGGGTCCCGATCTGATGGAGCAGTTCCGGGCCCAAGCCGAGCGCTTCGGTACCGAGCTGCAGGCCAAAGACGTCACGTCGGTCGATCTGGCCGGTGACGTCAAAAGGGTCATCGTCGATGACACCACCCACCTGGCTCGGTCGGTCATCCTCGCGATGGGCGCGCAGCCCCGCTACCTGGGTGTCCCAGGCGAGCAGGAGCTGCTCGGCCGCGGAGTGAGCTCGTGCGCCACCTGCGACGGCTTTTTCTTCCGCGACCAGGACATTGCGGTCATCGGTGGGGGTGACTCGGCGATGGAGGAAGCCACCTTCCTCACCCGGTTCGCGCAGTCGGTGACCGTGGTGCACCGGCGTGACAAGTTTCGTGCCTCGAGAATCATGCTCGAGCGGGCCCAGGGCAACGAGAAGATCCGGTGGCGTACCGGGATAACCGTCGATCAAGTGTTGGGCGAGAACGGTGTCACCGGCTTGGCGCTCTCCGACGGCTCCACGCTGGAGGCAACCGGCATGTTCGTGGCGATCGGACACGACCCGCGCAGCGAGCTGATCCGCGACCAGGTGGAGACCGACGCCGAGGGTTACGTACTGGTCGACGCGCCGAGCACGGCCACCAGCATAGAAGGCGTCTTCGCTTCAGGGGATCTGGTGGACCACACTTACCGGCAAGCTGTCACCGCCGCCGGCACCGGCTGCGCGGCCGCGATCGACGCCGAGCGCTGGCTCGCCGAGCACGCGCTGGATCCGAAAGCCGAGGTGGCCGCCGAGTTCGTCGGTGGCGGCTACGGCTCGAAGGACTGATCACCGATTCCCAGACCGGACCCCGACAGGAGACGCTATGGCTGACAAGCCGACCGTGACCGTGACCGACCAGTCGTTCGCCGACGACGTGCTCGGCAGCGACAAGCCGGTGCTGGTGGACTTCTGGGCGACCTGGTGCGGCCCGTGCAAGATGATAGCGCCGGTGCTCGAGGAGATCGCTTCGGAGAACGAAGAGAAGATCACCATCGCGAAGATGGACATCGACGCGAATCCCAGCACCCCGCGGGATTACCAGGTCATGTCGATCCCAACCATGATCCTGTTCTCCAAGGGCAAGCCGGTCAAGCAGATAACCGGTGCCAAGCCCAAGGCTGCCCTGCTGGAGGATCTGGCCGACTACATCTGATCCTGCTTCGCGGTCGACGCGTCGACCAACGCCCAGCAAGCAACCGATTCCCCCGGGACACGTCCTGTACGCGGGCTTGCCGGTTCCCGCAGCCGATCGGCCCACACCGGCAAGCCCGTCGAACCGCGTCGAGCGGGACGGGGCACAATGAGTGACAAGTCCCCGCGCTCGACGCTCTCCTCAAGAGCCCGGCGCCCGATCCGAAGTGAGGGTGCATGCAGCTGCTGCGCCGCGGCGACGCCGGTCTTGCGGTGGCGGAGGTGCGGGCGATGCTGACCTCGCAGGAACTGCTCCCACCTCAGTCACACCCAGGCACAGACACGGAGACAGAAGCAAGCGTCTTCGACATCACCCTGGAACACGCGGTTCGGACTTTCCAGCAACGCCGCGGACTGATCACTGACGGTGTGGTAGGCCGTGCCACCTACCAGGCGCTGTGCGACGCACGTCTGGAGTTCGGGTGCCGCATGCTCAGCTATATCGTCACCCGCCCGATGCGTGGGGATGACGTGTTCACGCTGCAGGAGCGGCTACTGGAGCTGGGCTATGACGTCGGCCGTGCGGACGGAACCTTCAGTCTGCAGACCGAGACGGCGCTGCGCAGCTTCCAGCGCGACTACGGTCTGCTGGTAGACGGGATGTGCGGACCTGGCACGTTGCGCGCGCTGCGCCAGTTGCAGCCCAAGGTTCGCGGTGGCCGGCCGGTGTTGCTCCGCGAGCAGGAGCGGGTCCGTCGAGCCGGGCCTGCGCTGCGCGGCAAGCGGATCGTCATCGACCCCTGCCACGGTGGACCCGATCCGGGAATCGTGGTGAACGGCGCCACCGAGGCCAAACTCATGTGGGACTTGGCGCAGCGGCTGGAGGGCCGGATGGCCGCCACCGGGATGGAGACACTGCTGTCCCGCGGTCCGGACACCAGCCCCACCGAGGCCGACCGAGCCGCATTCGCCAACACCGCAGGCGCCGACCTGGTGCTTTCCCTGCATACCGACGGCCACCCCTCGACGCTGGCTCATGGCTTGGCGACGTTTCACTTCGGGACCGGCAACGGCACGACTTCGACGGTCGGCGAGGCCCTGGCCGCGTTCATTCAGCGCGAGCTGGCCGCCCGCACCAGGATGCTCGACTGCGGCACCCACCCCAAGACGTGGGAACTGCTGCGGATGACCCGGATGCCCGCGGTGCGCATCGAGCTGGGGTATCTGACCAATCCCGAGGACTGCCGAAAACTCCTCGATCCGGCGTTTCGGGACGTGGTCGCCGAGGGGGTACTGGTCGCGGTCAAGCGCCTGTACCTGCTAGGCGAGAACGACCAACCCACCGGCACATTCACCTTCGCCGACCTGCTACGCGGGGAGCTTGCCCGGGCGGAGTAACGGTCCACGGCGCCACGCTTCAGCTCAGGACGAAGACGAACATGGCCATGAAGGCGACGTTGATAAAGTACGCCGCCTCGACCAGGGCGTCGCCGTTGGCGGCTCCGACGGCACCGCCTGCGAGCTCAAGGCCGCCGCCGATGAGCGCGCCGGCGGCCTTGAGCCCTGAGTCGGGTGATGCCCTGCGCGAGCAGCAGGGGCGTTGTAGACATGTCCTTCTCCTTCTGTGGACTTCTCTCTGGCGCAAGCAGCGGCTGTCACGCCGAGCGCTCACCGCTGCCGATGCGGGGAAACGGGCTGGTGGAGAAGATGACTTCCACCGGGACCTCGAAGTACTCCGCGACCCGCAGCGCCAGATACAGGCTGGGGCTGTACTCGCCTCGTTCCAGGTAGCCGACGGTCTGGTAGTGGACGCCGAGCGCGTCGGCGAGCTGGCGCCGGGAGATCCCCCGCTCGGCGCGGAGCATGGCGATGCGGTTGTGGACGGTCTCGCTCATCGCTCAACCGATCCGTTGCGCGGCCTTCTGTCGCCTCGCCTCGCCTCCACGCTGGCGCCCGACTCGCGGCGTGCCATCCTGCGCAGCACCACGGGCGCGAGGAGCAGACCAAAAACCGCCCATGCGCCGAGGACGGCAACGGTCTCCAGGTGCCGCCACGATCCGGACAACTCCACCGCCGCTGCCGCGTCCGGCAGGAGTGCCGAGCGCATGCCGAGTCCCAGCCAGTAGAACGGAAAGAACTCAGCGACCGGGTGCAGCCAGCCCGGCAGCGCGGAGATCGGATAGAAGATCCCGGAGATCGCGATCAACGCCGCACTACCGAGGCTCACCGTCTGCCCTGCCACCCTCGGGTTTGCCACGAGGCCACCCAGCAACAGCCCGAATGGAAGCGTCGCCAACAACCCGAGAGCAAGCACCCACAGGAACGTGAACCACCCATAGGCGCCCGTGCTCGCCAACCCGTCAATGAGTAACAACCCCGGGACGAGCAGGATCAGGATCTGCAAGACGGTGTTCAGCGGTATCCGCACCACCTGCCCTGCGAGATACCCGACCACACCGAATGGCGCGGCCTTGGCCCGCAGCAGGGTCCCATCCTCGCGCTCGAAGGCGAGTGCGAAGGCGGCACCGGTGAGCGTGTTGAAGGCGACAAGCCCACCCACCACGCCCGGCAGCGCCAGCGTCGCGAGCGACAGCGGCGTGCCGGCGATGGCGTTGTCCCGCTGGAAGTACAGTACGACCAGGATGATGCCCGACGTCATGAGCGTGAACACGTACTCCTGTCCGGTAGCGAGGGAGTGCCGGAACTCGGTCCAGCCGCGACCGAGACCGATGCGGACTGCAGACAGGGCGGGGTTCATCGCGCCATCTCCTTAGAACTGGGCAAGCGCCGCCGTTTGCGATCCGCCCGACTCCCGATGGTGGATCATCGCCAGGTAGGTGTCCTCCAGCGAAGCGCGGCGCACCTCCAGATCGGCCACCGCGTCGCCGTGCTGGACGAACAGCTCGCGGACGAAACTGGTGGCGTCCGTCGTGGCGTGCACGAAGTGCTCGCCGTCGCGACTCCAGCGCACCTCGGCCATGCCCGACACCCGACGGCAGAGCTGATCCACGCTGCCGTCGGCGACGATGCGCCCGCGGTCGAGAATCAAGATCCGGTCGGCGAGCTTTTCGGCCTCGTCGAGATCGTGGGTGGTGAGCAGGATCGTGGTGTCCTCCAGATCCGACAGTCGATGCACCAGGTCGTGGAAGCCCCGCCGGGCCACCGGGTCCAGACCAGCGGTGGGCTCGTCGAGGAACAGGACTTCGGGCCGGCCGATGATGCCGATGGCGACGTCCATCCGGCGCCGCTCGCCTCCGGACAACGTGGCGATTCGCGCCGACGCGCGGTCGCCGAGCCCGACGGCCTCGATCATCTCGTCGACGTCCCGCGGACGTGGCCGTTGCGGCGTCGAGTACGGCGCGTAGTACCGCCCGAGGTGGCGCAGCAGTTCCACCACCCGCCACCGGCCGTGGTCGCGCCAGGACTGGAGCACGATGCCGACGCCCACTCGCCAGCGCTCGCCGGCCTTGGCCGGGTCCGCTCCGAGCACGCTGACCTCGCCCGCCGAGCGCATCCGGAATCCTTCGAGGATCTCAATCGTGGTGGTCTTCCCGGCGCCGTTGGGACCCAGCAGGACCACCACTTCGCCGCGGTGTGCCACGAAGTCGACGCCGTCGAGCACGTCCGCCATGCCGTACCGCATCCGCAGTCCGCGGACCTCGATCACGGAAGACATCCGCCTGTCCCTTCCCGTTCTACTCCTAGCACGGAAGATAGCAGAGATACTACTGATAGATAGATGACTGTGCCAGCGGTCCATATTTTTAAGGTCTTGCCATCGTCACGGTCACGATATATCGTTAGTGCATCGAGAATGACAACGATAGGTGAAGTGACATGCATGCATTCCATGACCACCCACGCTGGAGCGGAGGGCTCCACGGGGGCGATGAGCACCCGCACCGAGCCCACCGTCACGGCGGACGCCGCGGCGACCCGCTCGGCAGCGACGCGTTTGGGCCCGGCTTCCGTCGCGGCCGATGGGGCGGGCGCGGTCCCCGCCGATCGCGCGGCGACGTACGCACCGCGGTGCTGGCCCTGCTAGCCGAGCAGCCGATGCACGGCTACCAGCTCATCCAAGAGATCGGCGAGCGCTCCGGCGGCTCCTGGCGTCCAAGCCCCGGCTCGGTGTACCCGACGGTCTCGCAGCTGGCCGACGAGGGACTGGTGCGCACCGAGAAAGCCGACGGCCGGTCCGTAGTGCACCTGACCGACGAGGGTCGCCGCCACACTGAGCAGCACCGCGAGGCGCTCGACGCGGTGTGGAATACGGTGGTCGCCGACGCTGAGGACGGCTTCAGCGACCTGCGCGTCGCCGGCCGCGGCCTCGCGGGCGCCGTGAGCCAGATCGCCGAGGTCGGCAGTCCGACCCAGGTCAGCGAGGCGGTGCGGCTGCTCGACGAGACCCGCCGCCGTCTCTACCTGCTGCTTGCCGGCGACGCCCCGACCAACCCGCAGGAGCCGACGCCGGAGTCATAAAGGCTTCGTGGTAGCCACATCCGCCGCAGACGGCAACGTCGGGACGGCACTGCAGTCGAGCTAAGTCAAGACCGACCGGGTCGACCTGACCGCGATCGCTCGCGTGGTACCAAGATGAGTATGGCGCCCACGGATGCCTCAGGAGATTCGAGAATGTCGACGAATTCAGTGCGCGATCTCGTCGGCACGGTCCCGATCTGATCACGAGGATTGCTGATGACCATCACCGTGCGAGCCACGATGCGCGTCCACTCCGGGCGTGGCGAGGAGTTCGCCGAGCTCGTCACCGCCTTGGTCGAAGCCACCTGCGATGAGACCGGAACGCTGCGCTACGGCTGGTTCGAATCGGAGGACCCGGACGAGTACGTGGTCCTCGAAGAATACACCGACGCCGACGCAGCGATCGCTCACAACATGCAGTGCAGTGCCCTGCTCGAGCGGGTTCCCGAGGTCGCCGAGATGACCTCCGCACACCTCCACGGCGTCCTCGGACCCGATCTCACGGCGTGGATCGCTGACCGCCCGCAGGCCCACGCGCATCCACCGATGCGACACCTCTGAAAGAACGCGGCCTGACCGACAAGCGTCAGCAAGCTCACCTGGGCGCCCCGATTGTCCGGGTCCCGGAAGCTCGCGATCCAGCCAAGGTCGAACCCCTTCTCCAGTCCGAGGAACTCGGTATAGAAGCATGCCCGGCCCCGGCGTCGCTGACCTTCAGGTTCGGCACGCGGTCCCCGTGGCGACATCCAACACATCCACACCTTTCCGCGGCGCGAGAAACCGCGCGGCCTGCGTGGCCTGCCACCCGTGTACCGCGCTCTGGTCATAACTCAACGCTCGACGGTCGAACTTCTCCGCGATCCAACCCTCGCTGCCGATCACCCCACCCAGCATGCCCGAACAACATCTGCGCCCAGGTTGCCCACCGCCCACCACGCCGACCGAGCCAGTCACGCTGACCAGCAGTTTAGGATCAAGAGACGGCTTGTTTCAGGAGTGGGTGGGAGGCGTGGTGGGCGCTGGAATACCGGAGGAACCGCCGTGGCGGGTCGTCGTCGTGGGGGCGAGCGTGGCGGGGTTGTTTGCGGCTGCCGCAGCAGCGGGCAGGGGTAACTCGGTAACGGTGCTGGAACGTGACGCCCTGCCTGGTGGCCCGCAGCCTCGGGCTGGGGTGCCGCAGGGGGAGCAGCCACATGTGTTCCTCTTCCGTGGTCTGCTGGCGTTGGAGGAGCTGCTGCCCGGGTCGCGGCAGGAGTTGCTCGGTCTCGGCGCGGTGCCTTTGGACACCGGTGACCTGCCCTGGCTTGCCGAGCAGGGGTGGTTGCCGGTCGGTCAACGCGCGTTCGAGGTGTTGTCGGTGACCCGTCCGCTGTTTGAGCACGTGGTGCGGCGCAAGGTGGAGGGGCTGCCCGGAGTGCAGATCCGCGCCGGTTCCAAGGTGGTAAGTCTTCGGCGTTGCGATCAGCGGTGGGAGGTGGGTCTGGCGGATGGATCCACGGTGCCAGCCGATCTCGTGGTCGACGCGTCTGGCCGCAGCTCGCGGCTACCGGTGTGGCTGGCAGATGCCGGCGTGGGGACGGCACCGGTGTCTACCGTCGACGCAGGTGTGGGTTACGCCACCCGGATGTACGCCGCCGCACCGTTTCAGGCCAGCGCGGTGGGCGTTGTCATCCAGCAGACGCCGGCAACGTTGATCGGCGGTACAGCCCTGCCGGTCGAGGGCAGCCGCTGGCTGGTGACTGCCGTGGGCTGCGCTGAGCACCGGCCTCCGCGCGACGCCGCGGGATTCGTGTCGTTTCTCCAGCGGTTGCCCGACCCGGCACTGGCGGAGTTGGTGCGCCACGCCGAGCCGATCAGCAACGTCGCCGTGCATCGCCAAACCGCCAACCGCCGTCACCACTACGAGCAGGTTCCCGACTGGCCCGATGGGCTGCTCGTCGTCGGCGACGCGCTCTGTGCATTCAACCCGATCTATGGGCAAGGCATCACGGTCGCGGCCTGTGAAGCCCTGCTCTTGCGCCGGGCTTTCGCTGCCGGTCTGTCGCCGGGGTACGCCCGTCGCCTGCTCCGGAAGTTCGCCACCGTCGTGTTCCTGCCATGGGCCATCGCCGCCAGTGAGGATCTGCGCTATCCCACCAGCACCGGCCGCCAGAACCTCCCACAGGCGCTGCTGGGCCGGTGGACTCGACAGCTTGGTCGCCTGGCCATCCACGGAAACCGGCGTGCGCACGCTGTCCTGGGTCGCGTTTACCACCTCATGGGTTCTCCCGCGCTGTTGTTCCATCCGGCCCTGGTTGCCGCAGCGCTCCGGGCCCGGCTGACCGGCTATGGACCCCCCTCCCCGCGCCCCGCCGCTCTTGATGCACTGACCCCTTCACCTGGTACCGCCAGCGGGTAGCCAGGCGGGACGGGTCAGGGCGCGGGGAACCGGGTGACGTACCGCCGTTGCCACGGCGTTTCGACCGCGCGAGCGTCGTAGCGCTCGCGGACGAACGCCACCGCCTCACGGCCGGGCACACCGTCCAGCACCGCGATGCAGGCCAGGGCAGTCCCAGTCCTTCCGCGCCCGCCGCAGCACGCGATCTCCACCCGCTCCGACTCGGCGCGGTGCCAGGCCTCACGCAGCGCATCCTGCGCGTCGCGGCGGTCCGTGGGCAGCCGGAAGTCCGGCCATCGGACCCACCGTGCATCCCATGCGACCGGGGTGGGCCGTTTACCCAGCAGGTAGACGGCGAAATCGGGAGTGAAGTCGTCGAGCAGCGGTTGGCGGAGGCCACGCCCGCGCAGGAGCCGCCCGGACGGCAGGCACAGGACCCCGGGAGCTGCCACGTCCCAGGCCCAGCTCATGGTCCACAACCTAAGCGTTGCCCCGCGCCCGTAGGTCAGGCAGGTCGCAGGCTGGGCTCCACGGTGTGGATCGTCACCGACGTCAGCAACCGTTCCAAGGCTGCCTCGACGTCTTCCTTCCAGGTCAGCGCAGTGCGTAGTTCCAGGCGAAGCCGGGGCCAGCGCGGGTGTGTGTGCACGGTCTTGAATCCGACCTGCTGCAGGAACTCGGCCGGGATCACACAGCTGGACTCGTCGTTGGGCCGAGCATCGCCGAACGCCTCGATGGCTTTCACGCCGCGCCGGGTGAGATCCTTGGCGACTGCCTGCACCAGCATCCGGCCCAGACCACCACCGCTGAACTCCGGCAGCACCTTCAGCGCGGTGAGCAGCACGGCATCGGCACTGACCGGCGAAGTGGGAAACGCCGCAGCCCGCGGCACTGCCCCCGGAGGGGCGTACAGCGCGTAGCCGGCCGGTATGTCTCCCGACATCACGATCCGCCCACAGGATCCCCACTCCAGCAACACGCTGGAGACCCAGGCCTCCTTCTCCAGGTCGGTCTGACCGAAGTCCTCAGCCTGCTCCCGTATATGCGGAGCGAGTTCCCAGAACACGCAACGCCGGCACTTCTTGGGCAGCAGGTCGAGGTTGTCCAGGGTGGCGCCGACCACTCGACGTGACACCTGGCCTCCCTGAACAGACGTGCTAGGACTGCTGCGCCGCCGGGCGGCCGCCGGGCGGCCGCCGGGCGCCGACCACGCAGCGCCTCGGGAAGCATATGCCGCAAGCCATCCCGAATGAAGGCAGGGGGACGCTTTGCGCCGACCTTTACACTGCCAGGGGACCTGACCCGCAACGAAGGCGCCACCGTGACCCCCAAGAAGCCCGCACCGCCAGCCGGTTGCACCCAGCGCGACCTCGATCCGCACCTGGATCGCTACGCGCAACGCACCGCTGGCATGACCGCATCCGAAATCCGCACTGTTCGCGGTGGCCAGCCGTCCCGAGGTGGTCTCCCTGGCTGGCGGCATGCCCTACCTGCCCGCTCTACCGCTGGACTCGCTGGCCGATGATCTCGCCCAGCTGGTGGCGACCGAAGGCATGACGGCGCTGGCCTACGGGGATACCGTCCTGGCCGAGAAGTACGTCGACGGCATCGAGGTCGCGGTCACGGTGGTGGACGAACCGGACGGTCCGCGAGCGCTGCCGGCAGTGGAGATCGACCCCAAGTCCGGCTTCTACGACTACGGCGGTGGCCGATCTCGCGGTAGCCGCGCACCGGTTACTCGGGCTGCGCGACGTGTCCCGGACCGATGCAGTGGTGACGGCAGACGGAGTGGCGCATTTCCTCGAGATCAACGTGGCGCCAGGACTCACCGAGACGTCACTGTTGCCGATGGCGATCGAGTCCGACGGTTCGCAGCTGGGTGCCGTTTACGCCGAGCTGATCGAGCGAGCGGTAACCCGCGCCTGTACCAGCCCTTGACCAGCCCTTGACCAGGTTGCCCACGCGCCCTCGCGGGCCCCGAGCTCTCGTCACATGGAGACTTATCGTCATCGACGAGGGCCGATTTACCGCGATAAGCCTCCATGTCGCGGGTTAGAACCATCAGCGCGGCGGGGTCATTAGTGCGACGATGCGCTCCAGGTCGTCGACGGATCCGAACTCCACCACGATCCGGCCCTTGCGGCGGCCCAGTTCCACCTTGACTCTGGTGTCGAAGGTGTCGGAGAGGTTCTCCGCCAGTTCCTGTAACCCGGGCGCCCGCATCGGACGAGATGCCTCCGCCTTCGGCGCGGTCGGCGCGGACTCGCTGCGGTTCAGGGTGACGGCTTCCTCGGTGGCTCGAACCGACAAGCCCTCAGCGACGATGCGCGCCGCCAGGCTCTCCTGGGCGAACGGCTCGTCCAGGCCGAGCAGCGCGCGGGCGTGCCCAGCGGACAGGACGCCGACCGCGACCCGCCGTTGCACCGCGACCGGCAGCCTGAGCAGTCTGATGGTGTTGGTGATCACCGGGCGGCTGCGCCCGATCCGGGACGCCAGCTGCTCGTGCGTCACACCGAAGTCCTCCAGCAGCTGCTGGTAGGCGGCGGCCTCCTCGAGCGGATTGAGCTGCACTCGGTGAATGTTTTCGAGCAACGCGTCGCGGAGCATCGCGTCATCGGCGGTGCAACGCACGATCGCCGGGATCCGGTCCAGCCCGGCTTGTTGCGCTGCTCGCCACCGCCGCTCACCCATGACCAGCTCATAGGAAATGGTGTGCAGCTGCCCGATCGCCGGCTCCGCCGGCAGGTGTCCCATCGCCGGCTCCGCCGGCAGTGGCCGGACCACGATGGGCTGCATCAGACCGAACTCACGGATCGAATGCTCGAGCTCGGCCAGGGACTCCTCATCGAAGGACTGCCGGGGCTGCTTGGGGTTGGGCACGATGGACCCGATAGGCACCTCTTGGTAGACGGCCCCCGCAACACGGCCGCTAGCGGCGTCCGGGCGACCGTTGGGACCCTCACGTGGCGCCAATTCGCTCACCGCGGAGCCGACTGGCCCGGTAGGGATCAGCGCGGCGAGTCCGCGGCCGAGGCCGCCCTTGCGCTGCGGTCCAGAGGTTTGCGAGATCGTGCTACCAGCCGGCATCAGAGACGCACCTCCCGGGTACCTGGATAGGGATCGCCCCGATAGTCATGTCCGGGATCGTCATGCTGCAGGGCGATCTCCCGCGCGGCATCCAGGTAGCTCAGCGCCCCCCGGGAGCCGGGGTCATAGACCAGCACGGTCTGCCCGAAGCCCGGCGCTTCGGAGACCTTCACGCTGCGCGGAATGACCGTACGCAGTACCTGGTCACCGAAATGGTTACGGACCTCGGCAGTCACCTGATCCGCCAGCTTCGTGCGCCCGTCGTACATCGTCAGCAGGATCGTGGACACTCGCAGTGCGGGATTGAGGTGCGCCTGCACCAACTCGATATTGCGCAGCAGCTGTCCGAGCCCCTCCAAGGCGTAGTACTCGCACTGGATGGGGATCAGTACTTCCGGTGCAGCAACGAGTGCATTCACCGTGAGCAGGCCTAGCGAGGGCGGGCAATCGATGAAGACGTAATCGACGGCCAGCTCATCGAGCGCCCAACCTTGCAGCGCTCGGGACAGGCGTGACTCCCGGGCCACCATGCTCACCAGCTCGATCTCGGAACCCGCGAGATCGATGGTGGCGGGGATACAGAGCAGGTTCGGCGATTGCGGGCTCACCGCAACGGCGTCCGTGATCCCGATCTCGCCGATCAATACCTCGTACACCGAGCGGGTGCCGGAGCGGTGCTCGACCCCGAGTGCGGTCGAGGCATTGCCCTGCGGATCCAGGTCGACCACCAGCGTGCGCAGCCCGTGCAGAGCCAGGCCTGCTGCGAGGTTGACCGTGCTCGTGGTCTTGCCGACTCCGCCCTTCTGGTTGGCCACGGCAAGCACCCGGCGCCGGAACGGGCGGGGAAGCTGGTCGGTGGGGTGCTGTACCCGAGTGGCGCGCTCAGCCTCCTCGCAGATCGGCGTCCACCCGACATCCTGGGGCTGCGCCGCCAACGGGGGCGGCGAAGGGTAGGACATCGGCACAGCTGCGCGGTGTTGACGAGCTGCGCGGTGTTGACGGGCTTCGCTGTGCTGACGGGCTTCGCTGTGCTGACAGATTTCGCTGGGTGCGGTCGACAGCGGAGCACGGGTCACCGCGTGCAGTCGCCGGGTTTCACGTGAAACGTTGAGCACTGCACGGTCCTGGGCAGTGCTGTCCTGCGCAGTGCCGTCCTGCCACCTGGGGGGGCTCACGCTCACCGATCCTTCCTCCTCCGTGCCCTCGCGGTGCGAGTGACACGCTGAGCGCGTCGGGGAACAACGACAACCGTTGTCGGCGGCCGCACGATGGTGACACCACACTGCACGACCTCCACCGGCCCCCCTCCGGCGGCCTGCACCGCGAGAGCATCCCGTACGGCTTCCTCACCCGCGGTGGCACCCTTGATTGCGAGCAACCGGCCGCCCGGTTGCAGCAGCGGAAGGGTCCAGCTTGCCAACCGGCCCAACGGCGCGACCGCCCGGGCTGTCACGACGTCCTTGCTACCGAGCTGGTCACGTACCCGCGGGTCTTCGGCGCGACCTCTGTGCACCGAGACTGCTAAGTCCAGCTCAGCGACCACTTCCTGCAGCCACTCCACTCGCCGAGCCATCGGATCGAGCAGAAACAGCACGAGATCCGGCCGAGCGAGCGCGAGCGGGATGCCTGGCAGACCCGCACCAGATCCGACGTCCAAGACCCGGCAACCCTCGGGGAGAAGTTCACCGAGCACGGCGGAGTTGAGCATGTGGCGTTCCCACAGCCGGCCCGCTTCCCCTGGGCCGATGACCCCCCTGCGAAGCCCGGGCCCGGCGAGCAACTCGACGTACCGCTCCGCCAACGGGTACCGATCACCGAACATCGCCTCCGCAACGGCCCGCAGGTCCGCTTCAGCCTGAGGTTTCACGTGGAACGTCGATGTTCTCGTGGCCCACCCGCCCAGCAGATCAGGTGGAACGGAGCACGACAACGCTACGTTGCGGCTCCTCGCCCTCGCTCTCGCTGCGCACACCGTCCACCGCCGCCACCGCGTCGTGCACGATCTTTCGCTCAAACGGGGTCATCGGTTGTAGCCGAGCCGGCTCGCCCACGTCCCGGACCCGCTCTGCGGTCGAGCGACCCAGCTTGCTGAGCTCATGGCGCCGCGTGGATCGCCATTGCGCGATGTCGAGCATCAGCCGGCTACGGGCACCGGTCCGTTGCTGCACCGCTAGTCGCGTCAGCTCCTGGAGGGCTTCGAGTACCGAGCCACGAGGCCCCACCAAGCGTTCCAGGTCCTCCCCGCCGTCGATGCTCACCATGGCGCGGCCAGCCTCTACGTCGAGGTCGATGTCACCGTCGTAGTCCACCAAATCGAGCAGCCGCTCGAGGTAGTCACCCGCGACGTCACCCTCCTGAACGAGCTGTTCCTCGCTAACCGGTCCGTTGCGCACCGACCGCGTGGTTCCGACCCGACCATCGACGTCGACCCGACCGTCGGTCTCCGCGGTGTCCGGCCCCGCGGTGTCCGGCCCCGCAGTGTCTGTCACTGCAGTGTCCGGCCCCAGCGCCTCGGTCCCCGACGTCTCGGTCGCCAGCGTCTCGGCCACACCTGTCTCCTCTCCGGGGATCGTGCCCTCAGCGGCGCTTCCGGTTGGTCTTCTTCCGCGCTCGGGGCCGTTGCTGGATCATGCCAGGCATTGCGGAACTGTCCGTACGCTCCGTGGCTGTGCCGTTGGAGGGCGCTTCGGATCCGTCGCGGTTCGAGGCTGTCGATCCCGCTCCGTTCGAGGCAACCTCGCTGTTCGGTTCGACGCCGCTCGATCGCGTGGAGCCTGAGCCGGACTCCGCGCCTGATCCTGAGCCGGCACAACCAGCGGAGCTGCTATCAGCGGTGTCCTTCTTCGGACGAACCGGCTTCTGGCCGGGTCGCGGAGCCAGCGACTGGCGCTGCGCTATCGCCGTCTCCTTCTTCTCCACCTCTTCGGCGTCGATCCGGATGTATACGTACCGCTGCTGGGCGAGCGTCCACAGGTTGTTGGACAGCCAGTAGATCAGGATCGCCACCGGGAAGAATGGACCACCGGCCACCACTCCGAGCGGGAACAGGTAGACCATGAGCTTGTTCATCAGCTCTGCCTGCGGGTTGGCGGCCTGAGCTGGGTTCTGCCGTTGCACCGAATGCTTGGCGGTGAGGTGGGTGAGGATGCCGGCGACGATGGTCAGCGGGACGGCCACGGCGGCGATCTGCCAGCGGGAAAGGTCTCCGTACCGGGCCAGCAGCTCCACCGGCTCGGTGATGTAGGACGACAGCGGCACCCCGAACAGGTCGGCGCCAAGGAAGGACCGCACATCGGCCGCGCTGAAGACGTAGTTGCCGGTCTGCGAGTTCTGTTCGGGGGTGAGGAAGTTGCGGTTGAACGACCGCAGCACCTGGAACAGGCCGATGAACACCGGGATCTGCACGAGCACCGGCAGACAGCCGCCCAGCGGGTTCACCCCGTGCTGGCTCTGCAGCTTCTGCATCTCGGCCGCCATCTTCTGGCGGTCGTCGCCGTACTTCTTCTTCAGCTTCTGGATCTCTGGCGCGAACTCCTGCATCTTGCGCATCGAGCGGACCTGGCTGACGAATGGCTTGAACAGCAGCGCACGCAAGGTGAACACCAGGAACACCACGGCCAGCGTCCACCCGACGCCGCTTTCTGGACCCAGCAGGTACCCGAATGCCTTGTGCCAGAACCACAGGATGGCCGACACCGGGTAGTAGATGAAGTTCAGCACGACGACTCACTCTCGGCGGGGGAGCGGGGTGATCTCGGTGTGGGAACCGGGTCCATCCCTCCAGGGTGCCAGGGTCCGCAGCGCAGTAGCCGTCGCGCGGTCAACCAGGATCCACGTAGCGCACCGTGAACGGTCAGTGCCTCGACTGCGTACGCGCTGCACGTGGGGTAAAACCGGCAGGTAGGCGGGAAGAGCGGAGAGATCCACCGGCGGTAGAACCGCAGCAAGAGCACCAGCACCCGGGCCATCGGGCGAGCCCGTGGAGCCAGTGCAGTCCCGCGAGTCATCGGGGTCATCGCCGGCTGCCGGGGCCGGTCGTCGTGGCGGAAACAGTCAGTCGCCGAAGCGCTGCGCTGAGGTCAGCACCCAACGCCGCACTGCTCGCGCCGGCCGATGGCGGCAGTGCTCGCACCACCACCAGTGCGCCATCGGGCAGTGCACCCAACCGGCATCGCATCAGATGGCGCAGCCTGCGCTGCACGCGATGCCGGACCACGGCACCACCAACCGTCCGACCGACCACGAACCCCACCCGCGCCGGCGCATGGGCGTCGCATGAGCGCGCCAAATGCACGACAACGGAGCTGCAGGCCGCCCGGCGGCCCCGCTTCACCGCCGTCGCGAAGTCGTCGCGACGGGTCAGGCGGGCGGCAGCAGGCAGCAACGGAGAGTTTCGCGAGCGGAAGAATGTTCAGGCCGACAATTCGCTGCGACCCTTGCGGCGCCGCGCAGCCATGATGGCGCGCCCGGCGCGGGTCCGCATGCGCAACCGGAACCCATGAGTCCTCGCGCGGCGACGGTTGTTCGGCTGGAACGTGCGCTTGCCCTTGGTCACGGCTGTCGTTCTCCCGGTGCTCGTTGCTCGGTTCTCATTTGTGCAGGCGTCGCAGTGCAGGGTCGCAGCTGTGGGGGACTGCGCTGTGGGGGTGCGGTCAGTCATCCCCTGCCGGCACCGGCGGCACTATTTCGAGCGGGTCCCACACGGCGCGCAACCCGAACGGGGTCGTGGCGAGAGCACACAAGAGTACCCGCCGGTGGGCGGGAGACCTCGCGAGCCTAGGCGGACGAGGCCTGTGCCGTCAAAACGAGCGTCTCGCGTCACTGCATGGCCGACACGCCGTTACTTCGGTGATGCTTGCTATCCCGGAGTTCTTGTGGCAGAGGCAGACATTGCTCAACGTGCCTGCTCCTGCGGCGCCGGAAGACAGGCGGAGGACGGTCCACGGGCTGACATGTCGGGGATTTGGGGAGTGCGCCGATCGCTGCTGCTAACCGTTCATGCACAGCTGTGGACAACCTTGTGGACGCCCGGCGGTCCTGAAGTCCACGACCTGAAAGTCCACCACCGGCCGAAGGGGAGTCAGCGCGGTGTCAGAGCGGCAAACCGACCTCGGCCAGGTGTGGAACGAGGTTGTCCGAGAGCTCTCCACCGGCACTCTGTCGCCGCAGCAGCGCGCGTGGATGCGCGTCACCCGCCCGATCGGCCTGCTGGATGGGACGGCGCTGTTGGCCGCGCCCAGCGACTTCGCCAAGGACGCCATCGAGCGGGTACTCCGTCAGCCGATCAGTGCGGCACTGTCCCGGCACCTGGGTCGGCAGGTCTCGCTGGCGGTCAAGGTCGACCACCCACTACCGGTACCAGCGGAGTTGCCGCTGGCGGCTTGGGCAGCCGACGGAACCAACCGGCCGCACGACGGTGACCACCGCGCCGCTGTGTCCGATAGCGCCGATCCGGTAACCGCGCAGGTGGATTCCGCCGGGCAGCGACCCGGTGAGCAGAGCGAGGAGGACGCCGCGTTGGCCACCGTGCACGAGATCTGGCCCAGCATGACCGGCGCAGCGGGCCCGCCAGCCGCGACACCGACCCGACGGTCGAGTTCTCAGACCAAGCTCAACGAGAAGTACACCTTCGACACCTTTGTCATCGGCGCATCCAACCGGTTCGCGCACGCAGCTGCAGTGGCGGTGGCCGAGGCACCGGCGCGGGCCTACAATCCGCTGTTCGTCTGGGGCGAGTCGGGGCTGGGCAAGACACACCTGCTGCACGCGGTGGGGCACTACGCGCAACGGCTGTTCCCCGGCATGCGGGTGCGGTACGTCTCCACCGAGGAGTTCACCAACGACTTCATCAACTCGCTGCGCGACGACCGCAAGGTGGCCTTCCAGCGCCGGTACCGCGACGTCGACGTGCTACTGGTAGATGACATCCAGTTCCTGGAAGGTAAGGAAGGCACCCAGGAGGAGTTCTTCCACACCTTCAACACCCTGCACAACGCGAACAAGCAGATCGTGATCTCCTCGGACCGTCCACCCAAGGGGTTAGGCACCCTGGAGGACCGGTTGCGCACCCGCTTCGAATGGGGCCTGATCACCGACATCCAGCCACCCGAGCTGGAGACCCGGATCGCCATCCTGCGCAAGAAAGCCGCCGGCGACAGGTTGGCCGCGCCTGATGAGGTCTTGGAATTCATCGCCGCCCGGATCGAGCGCAACATCCGTGAGCTGGAGGGGGCGCTGATCCGGGTCACCGCGTTCGCGTCGCTGAACCGCCAACCGGTCGACAACCAGCTTGCCGAGATCGTGCTACGCGACCTCATCCCGGACGACCAGGCACACGAGATCGGCGCACCCAACATCATGGCCGTGACCGCTGAGTTCTTCGGCGTGACCATCGAAGAACTGTGTGGGCCCGGCAAGACCAAGCACCTCGCCCAGGCCCGGCAGATCTCCATGTACCTGTGCCGGGAGCTGACCGACCTGTCGCTGCCTCGGATCGGGCAGACCTTCGGTGGCCGCGACCACACCACGGTGATGCACGCAGACCGGAAGATCCGCAAGGAGATGGCTGAACGCCGCCGCACCTACGACCAGGTGCAGGAACTGACCTCCCGGATCAAGCAGCGCGCTCGCTCCTGACCACTCGCGTTTTGGGGACAAACTGCAGTAATTCAGGCCGTGATAAGTGCGTTCTGGCCCCAGAACAAGCGGCAGAAGCTGAGCGCAACGACCGACGAAGTGGCCACCCCGGTCTGGGATACCCACGCGCCGCCGTTCAAATGCTCAATTATCTACGGCAAACACTAGGTTCGCCGATGCCTACGGCATTCACCCACACCTGGGGACAACTCTGTGGACAGGTGTGGGTAGCTGTGAACTTCACCGTGCCGGCCCGCCACCATCCACCGCTGGCCGGCACGATCCACCACCGGGCACGTCCGCTGTCCACACCGCACCGCGCCAGTCGACCTGTGCCGATGCCGCGCGTCCACACCACCCACAGCACTTACTACTGCTACTGGTGTTCTCTCTATCTAAGAAACCCCTTATTACCAACGCCGTGGATGAAACATCGCTGGCGGACCCGGCCCGCACCGCGACCTGTTCCAGGACCTACGGTGGGGACCAGACCACTGGAAGGATTCGTCGTGCAGCTGGGACTCATCGGACTTGGCAAGATGGGCGCCAACATGCGCGAGCGGCTGCGCGACGCCGGCATCGACGTCGTCGGCTATGCCCGGAACCCCGAAACCCGCGACGTCGACTCGCTGGCCGAGCTGGTCGACCGGCTTTCCCCCCCTCGATCAGTGTGGATCATGGTGCCGGCCGGTGATCCGACCCAGGACACGGTGGCGCAGCTCGCCGGGTTGCTCGCCAAAGACGACGTCGTGATCGACGGGGGCAACTCGCGCTACACCGACGACCAGCGCAACGCCGAGCTACTCACCCGCACCGGCATCGGGTATCTGGACTGTGGGGTTTCCGGTGGGGTGTGGGGCCGGGACAACGGCTACGGGCTGATGGTCGGTGGCGCCGCGGAGCACGTCGAGCGCCTGATGCCGGTCTTCGATGCACTGCGTCCCGATGGTCCGCGGGCGGAAGGCTTCGTACACGCCGGCGGCATCGGCGCGGGGCATTTCGCCAAGATGGTGCACAACGGCGTCGAGTACGGCCTGATGCAGGCCTACGCGGAGGGCTACGAGCTGCTCGAAGCGGCAGAGATGGTCACCGATGTGCCGGCGGTACTCAAAGCCTGGCAACGCGGCACGGTGGTCCGTTCCTGGCTGCTTGATCTGCTGGTGGCGGCCCTGGACCTCGACCCGCAGTTGGCCGAGCTCACCGGGTGGGTGCAGGACTCCGGCGAGGGGCGCTGGACGGTGGAGGAGGCAATCAACCATGCGGTGCCCGTACCGGTGATCTCCGCGGCGCTGTTCGCCCGGTTCGCCTCCCGGCAGCCGGACTCCCCAGCGATGCGTGCGGTAGCCGCACTGCGCCAGCAATTCGGTGGGCACGCAGTCCGGGCCAAGTTGGCCGAAGAAGCCCAGTAGAAGGAATCCCAGTAGAAGGAATCACAGTAGCGCTCATGTACGTCCGCCAGCTGCAGGTCACCGACTTCCGTTCCTGGGAGCACGCCGAGCTTGACCTGCAGCCCGGCGTCGCGGTGCTGATAGGGGCGAACGGGCAGGGCAAGACGAACCTGCTCGAGGCATTGGGTTACTTGTCGACACTGGGTTCGCACCGGGTGGCCACCGACGCTGCACTGGTGCGCCACGGAGCCCAGCGTGCCATCGTGCGCACCGCGGTGGTGCACGCCGGGCGGGAGCTAACCGTGGAGCTGGAGATCTCGCCCGGGCGGGCCAACCGGGCCAGGATCAACCGCTCCCCGGTGTCGCGGCCCAGGGAGGTGCTCGGCGTGCTGCGCAGCGTGCTGTTCGCGCCGGAGGACCTGGCACTGGTCCGCGGGGATCCCGGGGAGCGCCGCCGGTTCCTCGATGATCTGCTGGTCTTGCGCGCACCCCGGCTGGCCGGCGTGCGATCGGACTACGACAAGGTGCTGCGCCAGCGCGTCGCGTTGCTCAAATCAGCCGGTGCGACCCGCCGGTCCGGGGCTGGGACGGGCGATCTACGCACCCTGGACGTCTGGGACGGCCACCTCGCCCGGCACGGTGCCGAACTGCTCGGCGCCCGGCTGGACCTGGTCGCCGAGCTCGCCCCGCATGTCACCGCGGCGTACCGCGCAGTGGCTCCAGAGGCTCCCGATGTTCAGCTCGATTACCGCAGCAGCCTCGGTGTCGCGCTGCCTGGCGAGGTGGGCGAGGGCGGCAAGGCCGACATCGACGCGCTGGAATCGGCGATGCTCGCTGAGCTGGCCCGGGCACGGCTCACCGAGGTTGAGCGTGGGGTCTGCCTGGTCGGGCCACACCGGGACGACCTGGAGCTCGGCCTGAGTGGGATGCCGGCCAAGGGCTATGCCAGCCATGGTGAGTCGTGGTCGTTTGCGTTGGCATTGCGGTTGGGTAGCTACCAGCTGCTGCGTTGCGGTGGTGCCGAACCGGTGCTGTTGCTCGATGACGTGTTCGCCGAGCTGGACACCCGTCGCCGGACGCGGCTGGCCGAGGTCGCACTGGCCGCCGAGCAGGTGGTGGTCACCGCGGCGGTGCCGGCCGATGTGCCCGGCGAACTCGATGGTGCGCGGTTCGATGTGCACGAAGGGCAGGTGCACCGTGTCCGATAACACCGTGTCCGATAACACGGATAACACCGACGCGGCTGGTGACATTTCCTCTGGTGACAACCCTGTGGACAGTGTGGACATGTCGATGTTGGGTGGATCCGCAGGTGCATCTCAGACACCACCTGACGGGCCCCGGGGTGCCGACATCGCCCGCGCTGCCCTGGAAGCGGCCCGCGCTGCCGGCTCCCGCGCTGGCTCCGCTCGTCGTAAGCCCGGCGGCCAGAGTGCGGCGCCTCGTCGACGCCGCGGATGGTCCGGCGCGCGGGCCGACGACCGGGATCCGCAGACGCTGGGAAGGCTGGCGGCCCGCGTCGTGGCCGAACGCGGCTGGGTGGACCGGGTGTCCGGCGGTGTGGTGTTCGCCCGGTGGACGCAGCTGGTGGGCCCGGAGGTCGCCGAGCACGCGGTGCCGGTGTCGCTGCGGGACACCGAGCTCACCGTGCAGGCCAGCTCCACTGCGTGGGCCACTCAGCTACGGCTGCTGCAACGTCACTTGATCGCGCGCATCACTGCCGGCGTCGGGCCTGGTGTGGTGACCCGGCTGCGGGTGCAGGCCCCGGCTGCGCCCAGCTGGCACCGCGGTCCCCGGCATGTCCGCGGCCGCGGTCCCCGCGACACCTACGGTTAACCGTGCACGCCGCCCCAATCCCGCGTGTCCGGCTCTCCTGCCCGGTGTGTCGGCCTGTGATGTACGGCTGGGGTCTGGTTGGTGAACCGGACGGGCCGCTCAGAGCTCAGCAGAGATAACAGCCCTGGCTCTGGGCGGGCCGGACCTGCACCGACACAAAAGAGTCGCGCTGTGGAGAGATGAGGGGTGTCCCTGACCCTCTTCTGTCGGACGGGACCAGTAGAATTGAGGGGACACCCGGCTTTGGGTCCAGCCAGCCGATGTCACCACTGACCGTGTCCAGCGTTGCCAGCGGTCGGGCCACCGCATTGCACCCCCCGCATCGCACCACCGCATCGCACCCCGAGGAGAAACCGAGGACCGTGGCCGCCAAGAAGAACGACTACAGCGCGTCTTCCATCACTGTCCTCGAGGGACTCGAAGCTGTCCGCAAGCGTCCCGGGATGTACATCGGGTCCACCGGAGAGCGGGGCCTGCATCACCTGGTGGGGGAGGTGGTGGACAACGCCGTCGACGAGTCGATGGCAGGTCACGCAACCAGAGTCGAGGTCACCCTGCTCGCCGACGGTGGGGTACGGGTTTTCGACGACGGTCGAGGCATTCCGGTGGACATGCATCCGGTGGAGAAGCGGCCCGCGGTGGAGCTGGTGCTCACCACGCTGCACTCCGGCGGCAAGTTCGACGGCGAGTCCTACGCCGTCTCGGGTGGCCTGCACGGCGTCGGCGTGAGTGTGGTCAACGCGCTGTCCAGCACGCTGGAGGTGGAGATCCACCGCGACGGGTTCGTGTGGCGGCAGCGTTACGAGGACTCCAAGCCGGTGCACCGGCTGGCCAAGGGTGAGCCGACCCGCAAGACCAGCACCACTCTGACCTTCTGGGCCGACGAGCGGATCTTCGAGACCACCACCTACAACGCCGAGACAGTGGCCCGCCGGCTGCAGGAGATGGCCTTTCTCAACAAGGGTCTGACCATCGTGCTGCGCGACCAGCGGGTCAACGGCAGCAACGAGACCGAGGACGCCGAAGGCCGGACCGCTCAGATCAAGGAGCGCACCTTCTGCTACCCGGGCGGTCTCGAGGACTTCGTCAAGCACATCAACAACTCGAAGGACCCCATCCACCGTAAAGTGATCGGGTTCGAGGCCGGCGGCGACGGCATGCAGGTCGAGGTCGCGATGCAGTGGAACGCGGGGTACACCGAGTCCGTCTACACCTTCGCCAACACGATCAATACCCACGAGGGTGGTACTCACGAGGAGGGCTTCCGCTCCGCATTGACCACGGTGGTCAACCGCTACGCGCGGGACAAGAAGCTGCTCAAGGAGAAGGACTCCGCGCTCACCGGCGACGACGTGCGCGAGGGCCTCGCTGCGATCGTGTCGGTCAAGCTCAAGGAACCGCAGTTCGAAGGTCAGACCAAAACCAGGCTGGGCAACACCGAGGCGAAGTCGTTCGTCCAGCGCACCTGCAACGAATGGTTGATCGACTGGCTGGAGCGCAACCCCGCCGAGGCCAGGACGATCATCAACAAGGCGGTCTCGTCGTCGCAGGCGCGGCTGGCCGCGCGGCGGGCCCGCGAGCTGGTCCGCCGGAAGTCGGCAGGTGATCTGGGGGGTCTGCCCGGCAAGCTGTCCGACTGCCGCTCCACCGACCCGTCCCGCAGCGAAGTGTTCATCGTGGAGGGTGATTCGG
>JBOHGX010000183.1:0-5164 GCA_050700255.1 Pseudonocardiaceae bacterium | reverse complement strand
CGAGTGGTCAAAAGATACCGCGCTCACAGCCACCGCATCAAACACACCACCGACCACGGTCAACTCCACAACGGCCCACCAAAGATCCACATCTTCAAGGTCCCATGCCTAACTTAACGGCATTGGGCCATGACTAGATCGCGCAGCAGCCGCAGCGCCGACCGATCGAGAGGGTCAGTCGGGTTGCCCACGTTCTGCAAGGCGACCTCAGCGGAAGGCCACAACTGGTCGTTGTCTTCCAGGACGGCCCGGCAGGCGTCCCCGAGTCCTGCATACAGCTGCCGCTGATCGCGCTCCGGCCCAAGCGCCGCGATGGCATCGCAGTCGCGCTCGCGGAATGCCTCGAACCATCGAGTCACTTCCTCGGCCAGCTCGTCCAGACGAAACAAGTTGCCAGGGCCAGGTGGCACCCAGGCGACTTCCGTGTCAATAGGGCTGGGATCAATTGTGCCGTCGTCGGGTTGGGTGTCGTCGGGTTGGGTGTCGTCGGGTTGCCCGTCGTCGGGTTGCGATGTCACGATGGTTTCGCTTACTGGTCCCGGACCTGGTTCACCTGTCCGGCCCGGCTCAATCTGGCCGCATCCGAGGACGGTCAGCGTGACCAACAGCCCAGCCACGGTGGTACGTCCGAACAGAGTCACCGACACGATGCCCCCGGCTGGTGCACCGCTGGCAACCCCCAGCCACCAGAGATGATCATATTACTGTTTGCGAACATGACCCGCGCAGCTGCTGTAGGTCATGCAGACCCCCGACACCCAAACCCAAAACGCGAAGCCCGCCCTCCCCGGTCGCGAGGCACAGGCCGCCTGCGAAGGACGGCGGTCACTACTTGCCTTCCCTTCATCAGGCCTCCTGATGCGTATTGCGCAACAGCTCGTCGATGCAAGAGCAGCACCGCACGCTGTTTAATACGTTCTCAGTTTGCCGTCACCCCCTCGAGGTTGGCTTTAGTTGATAGCGCAGCGTCACGGGGCCGACACATAGGGTGTTCCGCCTATGAGTTGCCCGTTGTGTTGAGGATGTACTTACTCGTATCTGAGAGCTTCTACAGGCCGTAGCCGGGCGGCTCGGTTGGCCGGGTAGCCGCCGGCGATGAGTCCGATCGCGAGGTTGATCGCGAACGAGACCACGATGGAAGGGATCGTCACGGCGGGTGCGAACGACTCGAAGACGGGGCCGAAGGCGGGCGCGATGATCGCGCCGAGCACCGACAGACCGATCCCGACGAGAACCCCGATGGCTCCACCGAAGCTGGCGAGCACGACGGACTCGATGAGGAACTGTTCGAGGATCGCGCGGCGAGTGGCGCCGATCGCCTTCCGGCACGATGGTGATGAGGTTGGCCAGTGGTTCGACCTCTTCGTTGACCGCCGACTGCACCCCGTTGCCGATGGCGACGAGCAGGATCACCGCTGCGACTCCGATGACGATGCCGAGCATGGTCAATGCGGAGCGCAACCGATTGGCACGCAATCCGCGCAGCGCGGTGCGTACCGCCTCCCGCAGGCTCATTCTCGTACCTTCGGTCCGGCTCGGCGGGCGAATTCCCACGACGTAACCGGTTACCGGAGTTTTATACAAGCGATTTACCGCGTATATCACCGCGGCTCCGTGGCCCGATCCACAACGGGGGCATGTGCGATGCGGCCTGTGAGGGGCTGCGCCCGACATGTTTCGGTCGGCCGTGCCGGGGCACAGCCCCGATGGCAGCTGCCGGTACGCCAGCGGGCCGCCGAAGCAGGGCACGGCGAGGGGGATACCATCACGCACCGTGGCGCGATTGGTGACAGATCTGGAGTCGGGGCCCAACGAGAGGAAAGCTCGCATGCATCACCGCATCGTGGACGGCCCCCGCCGCACGATCGCCACCGTCGCGACGGCCGCCGCGGCCGCGTTGGTGGCCGTCTTCCTGCCCGGGGCCGGCACCGCTTCGGCGGCAGTACCGACCTGGGCACCCGCCGCGCAGGCCACCGTTCACCCCGGCGTGACGACCGACACCGAGGGTGGCCAGTGCACGTCCAACTTCGTCTTCTACAACGCGACCGACGTCTTCATCGGGCAGGCCGCGCACTGCGCCGGTACCGGAGGCGCGACCGAGACCACCGGCTGCACCTCCGAGAGCAAGCCGCTGGGCACGCCGGTCATCATCGGCGGAGCCAGCAAGCCGGGCACCCTGGTGTACAGCTCATGGATCACCATGGTCCAGCGCAACGAGACGGACACCAATGCCTGCGCGTTCAACGACTTCGCGCTGGTCAAGATCGATCCCGCCGATCGAGGTAAGATCAACCCGAGCATTCCGCAGTTCGGTGGGCCAACCGGCATCACCACCACCCCTACCGCGTCCGGCGACCGGGTATACACCTACGGCAACTCCCCGTTGCGGGCCGGACTGCTGTCCCCGAAGACGGGGACCTGCCTCGGCACCCAGGGCGATGGCTGGTCGCACACTTGCTACACCCTCACGCCTGGCATCCCCGGGGACTCGGGTAGCGCATTCTTGTCCGACGACGGCAAGGCTCTGGGTGTGCTCAGCACCCTGGCGGTGGCGCCGCAGACAGGCAGCAATGGTGTTGGCGATCTGTCCAGGGAACTGGCTTACCTCAATACTCACGGCGGCCTCGGCACCGTCTCGCTCGCGCTGGGCACCGAGCCCTTCGACCCAAGCCTCTAGATCGCTGGATCGATCACGTCTGCCAATGCACCGGTTCCGGCGGTGATCGCCGCGGGGACCGTCGAGTACGAGCGTGTCGGAGCGGAAGCCAGCACCACCACCACGTAGCGCAGCCCCGGCCCGACCAGGCCGGTGCTGAGCATCACCGCCTGGGAGCCGCTGGTTCCCCAGCCCTGCTTGATCGCCCAGGGTGTGTCCGGCATCGCGCCCGGAATACCGAAGTACTGATCAAAGCCGTCCGCGGCGATCCGCTGGGCGTCCGCGAGCGCACTGAGCAGGGCGTCACGACTGGGACCGGGTACCTCATCGGTGATGTAGCGATACACCGTCACCACGTCCTGCGGTGTCGTCAGCGTATTGCCCCACCTGCTGGAGTCCTCGGGCGGTTCGGTGCCAGTGAGCCCGAGAAGGCCGACCATCCGCGCCACGATGGCGGGGCCACCGTTGGCCATCCACAGGTTGCTGGCGATGCCGTCGTTGCTGTCGGCGAGCATCTGATGCAACTCTTGCCGTGTCGCCTCGTCCGGAGCCGTCCAGTTATCGCTCGCCAACGCGTCCAGTGCGATCAGCAACTTGACCACCGACATGGAGGCGAATTGCCGGTCAGCATCGTGGCTGATCAGCACCGTATTGTCCTGCCGGTCGAAGACTTTGAAGCCGACCTGGGCATCAGGCACAACCTCATGCATCGCCTGCTTGACCTTCGCCGCCGCGGAGGCGTTTTCAGGCGGGGGCGGAACCGGGGTGATAGCCGTGGTCATCGGCGGGCGAAGCGGGGTTGCCGTGACGTGCTGGACCGCAATCGACTGGTAGGCCTTCGATGCGAGTGCCGCTGCGCAGAGCAATCCGGCGCCAATAGCGCAGAGTAGCGTTACTGTTACCACTACCAGTAGACGCCTCATACCTATTTATTCTCGGTACCAGCCCCGGTTGGAACGTGGTGTCCGCACTTTCTCATGAAATCTTCAGGAATCCCTGGCTTCGGTGTCCACCAGCGTCGCAGAGCGCGAAAAGGCGCATACCTCTAGTAGCGGACCGGACGAGCCGCTGGGCCAATCGAGTTGACTGGTGTGGGCGGTAGGGCTAGCTTGTTCGTGTGACCAGTGACCAAATTTCGAATATGGTCACTAGTCAGCGAACGGGGTGGCGGATGAAACGAGGACAGCAGCGGCCCGAGCAGGCCGTTCGGGCGGACCGCATCCTGGCAGCGGCCGGCGAGCTGCTGCTGCGCTTCGGATACAAGCGGGTCACCATCGAGGACATCGCGAACCGAGCTGAGGTCGGCAAGGGCACGGTGTACCTGCACTGGAAGACCAAGCAGGAGCTCTTCGCCGAGCTGCTGCTGCGGGAGGTCGCCGAGGTGACGCGGGAACTGGTCGTCGGCATGCGGGCCGACCCGACCGAAGTGCTGCTGCACCGGGTGACGAGCGTGAGCTTTTTGGCGATCATGCAACGGCCGCTGGCCAGGGCCCTGTACACCCGCGACCTCGACACTCTGGGCAAGCTCGCCGCCAGCGACACGGCCGGCTTGGCGGCCCGGCAACAAGTCGCCGGCGCATTGTTCGACGAGTACGTCGACCTCATGCGGGCGCATGGCCTGCTCCGTACGGACATCGACCGCCACACTCAAAGCTATGTGCTGAACGCGGTCGGCACCGGCTTTTTCGTCACCGAGCAGTTCCTGCCCGCGCAGCTGCAGGAGATATCTCTCGAACACAAGGCGGCGGCGCTTGCCGGGGTCGTCCGGCTGGCCTTAGAACCGCCGGGCGAGCCCGATCCCGACACCCTGCGCGCGATCGCCCCGCGCGCCATCGAACTGTTCGATCGGATGTGCGTGGAACGCGACCCCGCCACAGCGACACCCGCACAGCAACCACGGGAGCAATGATGACCACCGAGCTGCACACCACCCCGCCGACCATCGAAGACGGTGGTCATACCCTGCTGCCGTGGCTCCGACAAATGCGCGATGAGCACCCGGTATGGCGCGATGCGTACGGCATCTGGCACGTGTTCCGCTACGCCGACGTGTACCGGGCGATCTCCGAACCGCAGGTGTTCTCCTCCAACACGGCCCGAGTGGTCCCAGCGGCGCAACGGCTCAGCGCGGGCAACCTGCTTCAGACCGACCCGCCACGCCACCACACGTTGCGCCGGCTGATCGGTGCGGCGTTGCGCCCGAAGGTCGTCACCGGGCTCGCACCCCGCATCGCCGAGGTCACCCACGAGCTGCTCGACGCCACCGGTGGTGCAGCCGAGTTCGACCTCATTCCTGCCTTGGCCTACCCGTTGCCGGTGATCGTGATCGCTGAGTTGCTCGGTTTGCCGACCTCGGACCGCGAGTTGTTCCGGTCCTGGGCGGACAGGCTGTTCAAGCAGGACACGGACGATCCGAATGATCCGGAGCTGGCCCGCAAGATCGATGAGGCCACTGCCGACATGCTCGCCTACCTGGGCGAGCACTGCGCCGATCGACGGGCCCACCCG
>JBOHGX010000182.1:0-22009 GCA_050700255.1 Pseudonocardiaceae bacterium | reverse complement strand
CCCACGAACAGCATTTGTCCCCCTCATCCTGTCGGTCAGCCAGAGGAGAATCACGGCCCCCTAATGGATCAGTGCTCACCGGCACGACATCCCACCAGCCATCGATCCTCCTCACCCACCGGCAGGGACACGGTCTGGACCCTCGGTCTCACACTCGGACCCGGTCGTTCGAGTGCTCACCCATCGGCGGCTAAGGAACACCACCCTGCCGCATCTCCCGACTGGCTGGTGCAACCCCATTAGGTTGGTCAGATGCTCGATCAGCGGGATGCCGTTACCGAGCACGGTGTGGTGCACCGGCCGGGTCGGGTCCTCGACGTTGTCGACGTTCAGCGCGTCGACGCCGAGCAACGCGACGTTCGCCTCGACCATAGCCTCGGCGAACCCCCTGGTCAGGTAAGGGCTTCCTGACAGGTAAGCGGGCGTCCCCCAACCGCTCCAGCGGCAGCTCAGCCACGTCGGCACCGCTCGCATGGAAGTGATACGGCGCGTCGACGTACGTGCCGGTGTTGGCGACCATCTCGATCCGGCCGATGTGCAACGACACCACGGTGGCCAACCGCTGCGCCGACTCATCCCGAGAGATATACCTCGAGATCGTCGGCCCGGGCAGCCCAGGATAAGTGGTCATCTCGTGCTTGATCGGATGGCTCAGATCGACGTATCGCGAAGTCATGCGGTGAGCGGCGCAGGCCTTATAGCGGGTCGAGGGGCAAGGCTGAGTCGCTGGCATCACCGTCGGGAGCAAGAGCCCACCGCTGTGATTCAGGCTTGTAGACGGCGGTCCATCCGTCCGCAACGGTGATCTGACCAGGTCCCGTCTCGGTGACCTGCCGGTCACCGATCTTGCCCTCGGCTTCGGCCAGGTTGGTGATGTCGACGGGTTGTGGGGAGTGGGTGGTCATCAGCTCGTTGATGGCGTTCACCCAGACCTGGGCGTCGGAGTCCAGCATGTTGGTCACTTTCGTTAATAGATCGTTAGGGTCGATCTGTACCGCTGCGGTGTCCATCCTCGCATCACCGGCCCCGATATGGTGGCGGTCAGCCCGCGAGATCCCCGAGACGCCGGACGGCCTCGCGGAGCCGGTCGGGCGGGCATGCGGCGCGTATCCCATGACGAGTCCGGCCGGCCCCCGCTGTTGCCGGTGCCAGGACAGCGGGTGCACGGCGACGCCATGGGTGAGTGCCCGGGCGGCGAGCGCGGCGTCGTCGTCAAGTTCAGGCAGCGAGACGAGTAGATGCAAGCCGGCTGAGACACCGTGCACCCGGGCGGCGGGCAGGTGCTCGGCGAGCGCCTCGAGGACCGCGTTGCGGCGGCGGTACCGAACCCGGGTGAGTCGCAGGTGCCGGTCGAGGGCGCCGCTGATGATGAGTTGCCCGAGGACCAGCTGCCCCAGGGCGGGGCTGGCGATGTCGCTCCAGCGTTTGGCCTCGACGAGGTCGTCGCGCAGCCCGGTCGGGGCCAGCAGCCAGCCGAGTCGCAGCGCCGGCGCGAGCGTCTTGGAGACGCTGCCGGTGTAGACGACGTGCTCGGGAGCCAGCGCCTGTAACGCGGTGACGGGCGCGCGATCGTAGCGGTGCTCGGCGTCGTAGTCATCCTCACGATCAGGCCTGCTCTGCGGGCCCAGTCGAGCAGAGCGCGGCGGCGGGGCGCGGCCAGCACCACACCGGTCGGGAATTGGTGTGCCGGGGTGACCACGACGGTGTCCAACCCGGTGGCCGCCAGCGCATCGACGTCGACGCCGAGGTCGTCCACCGGCACCGGGACCGTGCACAGGCCCCACCGTTGGAGCTGTTCGCGGGTGCCCTTCGGGGCAGGTTCTCGAAGCCGACCGCCCTCGTCTCGCGGGCCCGCAGGACTTGAGCGAGCAGCGCCAGCCCTTGGGCGACGCCGTTCGCGACGAGCAGATCCTGCGGGTCGGCCCGGATGCTGCGGGTACGAGCCAGCCAGCCGGCGAGTGCCTCGCGCAGCGCGGGCATGCCGCGAGGATCGCCGTAACCGAGATCAGCGGCGCCCAAGCCGGCCAGCACTGTCCGCTCGGCGCGCAGCCACGCAGCCCGCGGGAAGGCCGACAGATCCGGCAGGCCGGACGAGAGATCAAGTTCAACGGACGTGGGTGCGACCGTGCTGGACTGGACAGGCCGATGCGGCGGCGCCGCAGCCCGAACGGCGGTCCCGCCGCCGCGGGGTCCGGCCAGTATCCCCTCGTCCACCACTCGCTGGTAGGCCTCCACTACGACACCGCGGGAGACACCCAGCTCCACTGCGAGATTCCGGGTGGCCGGTAGCCGGGCGCCGACCGGCAACCGGCCGTCCGCGATGGCGGTTCGCAGCGCCCCGGTCAACCAGGTCGACAGACCCCGTAGCGGGGCCGTCGACGGGTCCAGTTGGAGGAAGTCGGCGCCGACCACTTGGTCCTCCTCGGCCACTTGGTTCTCTTCATACAGTGCGACTGGCCCTGTCGTTGCACGCCAGTTGGCTCGCAGCCGCCGGGCGTGGCGTGCTGGGCCTCACCGTCGACGGACCGCTGGCGACCATGTAGCTGCAGGGCGACGATGTCGTGGCCGCCGTCCACCTTGCTGTGGTGGTCACAGCCGCCGCGTTCGTCCTCTGGTACAGCGCTGTCGGCCGGATCGGGCCGGGCCGGGCGGGCTTGTTCACCGGCGTCGTTCCGATCGTCGCGGCCGCGGGTGGGATCCTGCTCGGCGGGCCGACGCCAACACCGGTGGTCTGGTTGGGCGTGACGGTGGTGATCGCCGGGCTCACGCTCGGCCTCGCGGCGACCGCGCCAGCAAAGCCGCCACGGCGTCTCGTGAAGAGTCTGGAACATCGACAACCTTGGTACGGCTGGTTGTGCCGCTCACCAGCACCACTGCCCGGCGAGGCACTCCGAGTGCCTTCGAGATAGCCTGCAACGCCGCCGCCGTGGCCTGACCGTCGACGGCCTGAGCGCCCACTCTGACGACGAGGGCGCCGTCATGAGACCCACCGACCACGGTCCGGCTCGACTCTGGGCTAACCCGCACAACTACTCGCACGGTGGTTATCAGCCCCGGACGATGTCCGGTGCGTCCAGAGCAGAATTGTCGATCACGATGTCGGCCAGTCGCAGGGGACCGACTTCCTGGATGTAGAGCTGCTCAGCCGGGAGGTAGCGATCGCGGTGCAGCGCCTCGGACTCGGAGCCGGCCCAGTCTTGATCACGCTGCGCTCCGCGGCGGACTGACGTCTCCGCGTCCACCTCCAACCAGATGCGGAAGTCCCAGAAGTGGTTGATCTCGGGGCGGAAGGCGTAGACGCCGTCGACGATCAGCACCGCGTCCGGTGGGGCCGGCGTGAGCACTGACGAGTGGTCTAGCTGTGTCAAGGGGTCAATGCTGCACAGTGCGCAGTCCGTCGCACCATGGGCGCCGAAGCGCTTGAGCAGCAGCTCGACCAGGGCTGCGTAGTCGAAGGCATTCCGGTAATAACCCTCACCCGACTCCCGGTCATAGAGGTGTCGATCCCTCCACGGCTTCTTGAAGTCGTCCAGGGTCGCACGCAATACCGGCCGGCCGCTGCGACTGATCTGCTCAGCCAGCTCGTGACCGAAGCTCGTCTTCCCTGCGGCGGTACGCCCATCGATCCCCACCCGCAAGCGCCCGGGACCGAGCGTCAGGATGCGCTGTGCGATGGAGTCGACCAGGGCACTTCTCTCAGGCGACGCGGGCCGGGGCAGGGGCTGCTGCCATGTCGAGACCGACAGATGCACATGGGTCCCATCTTGTTTGCCCATCAGCCCTCGTTCGCCCATCAGCAGAGCCTAAGACCGGAGGCCGCCTACACCCTGGCCGCAGCGTATGCGTCCGCCATTGGTTGGTCCGCCGCGCGACGGACCGCTGACCCGCCTCGGGACTGAGGTGCGAAGGCCGCGGCGTTGACATCGTTGGTGGCATGAAGATTCGTGTACTGCGCGCGGTGGCGCTGCTGCTGGCTGCGCTGACAATGGGGCTGCTGTTCGCGCACGTGCTCGAGCTCGGTCCGAAGTTCGGCTACCCACCTGAGCTCTACATCCAGCTGAACAACTCGCTGTACGTCTGGTTCGGGCCGCCCCTCGGGGCGCTGCTGTACGTCGGCTCGATTGTCGCGGCTGTAGTGCAGACGTGGCTGGTGCGGCGGCGTCGCGCGGTGCTGGCGTGGACCGGAGCTGCCGCGACTCTGCAAGTAGCGGCCCTGGTGACCTACTTCGCGGTGGTCGAGCCGGTGAACCAGCGGTTGCGACCGTTGTCCCCCGGCGTCGTGCCCGAAGACTTCGCTGCGTTGCGCGCCCAGTGGGAGTTCGGCCATGCGACCGAATTCGTGCTGTTCTTGGTGGCGTTCGGTTTGCTGGTGGTGTCCGTGCTGCGGGAGACTGGCCGACGAGGGCCGGGGTCTCGAGGTCGTGCTGGCGTGGCGCCAAAGGGTGAGGTTCGTGACGGTGCGGCGCCCTCGACGGCTGCCACAACTCGATCGGCGCAGTCACCGACCGCATCGCGTGAATTGCGGTGCAGATTGCGCCAACCAAACCAGCCCCAGAACATCCCTAGCCATGCCATGATGCTTTAAGCAGCGCATGGGTAATCGCAGCATGGCTACAGTATCGTCCTTTAGATTCAGCAAAGCGGCGGCCGCGGTCGACGTTGTGACTGGCGAACCGCGTCCTCCGATCTGCAAGCTGGACTGGACCACGATCGCCAACAAAGACGGGGATGAAGGGGCATCAAAGGACTACGGTTGGGAAACCGTTCCGGACGACGACTGACGATGACTGTCCTGGTACTTGCCTCCGAATTGGATCGAACCGCCGACGGTGTGGTGAGCGGGCTGGTAGAGCTCGGAGTCCCGGTGATGCGGTTGGACCTGTCGTGGTTTCCGCAGCGACTGACACTGGACGCGGAGTTCGGCGAGGGATCGTGGCACGGGTCTCTGCGGACCGAGCACCATGAGGTCGACCTCGCGACCGTCCGATCGGTGTGGGTCCGCACGCCGTCGTCGTTTCAGATGCCGGAAGGCATGTCAGCGGTCGAGCGGGAGTTCGCCAGGCGCGAGGCCAAGCTCGGTGTCGGCGGTGTGCTGCTGGCACTTCCTGGCGTGCTGTGGGTGAACCGGCCGGACTTGGCGGTCGACGGCAGTTTACCGGCCGGTGCAGTGGGCAACGGCGGCACGGTGCGGACTGACGGTGCCCCGAACGCTGGTCAGCAACGATCCGGCGGCGGTGTCGCGCTTTGCGCAGGTGTCGGCGGCGGGAATTGTGCTCAAGCCGTTGAGCACGAACCTTATCTATGAAGACAGTACCTACAAGATGGGCTGGACCCGAAAACTGTGCGCCGACGATCTTGCCGATTGCGTGGGGTAGAGGTCACCGCACATCTGGTGCAGGACTGGGCGCCCAAGTGCTGGGAGTGTCGCGTCGTCGTGGTTGGCGAGGACATTTTCGCAGTGGCCATTCACGCGAGTTCAGAAGCATCCTATGTGGACTGGCGCTCGGATTATCCGGCACTGTCTTACGAAGTGACCGAATTGTCGGAACAAGTTACCACCGGTCTCCGCGCGTTCATGACCGAACTCGGGCTCCTGTACGGTGCTTTCGATCTCGCGGTCGGCCGAGACGGCGACGCTGAGATCGTATCGTTCCTTGAGATCAATCCCGGGGGTCAGTACGGTTTCCTGGAGGCCGCGACCGGCGTGCCGATCACCGACAGCATGATCCGACTGCTGGCCCAAGGACACCGCCGATGACCATCACTGTGCCCGCCTCGACATGGCAGCCTCTCGCCCGTCGCTTGGCCGACGAGCTGGACACAGACGGCGACCTGCAGGTCCATGGCTGGCGGGATGCGGTGATCGCCGTCCCGCGCCATGAATTCATCCCGCGCTACTACCTGCAGGATCGCGACGCTCGCCCGCTGCGCTGGACCACTCATGAACCGCGTGACGCCGAGAGCACCCAGCGCTGGCTTGACCTGGTTTACTCACCGACAACGCTGATCACCGACCTCGCTGACTACGCCGACCGGGGTGTCCAGGCACCGGTGTCGAGCTCAACCAAGCCGGACCTGATGATCCGGATGTTGGAAGCCCTCGACGTTGCTGACGGCATGCGGGTCTTGGAGATCGGCACCGGCACCGGATACAACGCCGCGCTGCTGGCCCACCGCCTCGGCAGCGCGCAGGTGTGCTCGGTGGACATAGACCCGAAGCTGGTCTCTCAGGCCCGCACGCGACTGTCCCGACTCGGCTACAACCCGACGCTGGTCACCGCCGACGGCGCCGACGGTCTCGCCGACCACGCCCCGTTCGACCGGATCATCGCCACCTGCGCCCTGTTCGCCGTCCCCGTCGGATGGATCGACCAACTTCGACCCGACGGGCTGGCGCTAGTACACATCGAAGGACCGCTCGGCGCGGGAAACCTCCTCGCGCTGCGCCGCAGCGACACCCAGGAAGTACTACAGGGAAAGTTCCTGCCCTGGTGGGGATGCTTCATGCGCCGACGCGCAACCGCCGGCGCCACGGTCGGTTCACCACGCCCAACCCGCACCACCCAGCCACCGGCCACCCGGCACACCACGGTCGACCCGACCGAACTCGACGGCGGCAAGCAATTCCCGTTCCTCGCCCAGCTCTACCTGCCACCAGGCATCTTCCGCAGCCTCCGGCTCATCGACGAAGAGATCACGATCACCGAACTACGGGCCCCGGACGGTTCATGGTGCGAGATCAACCGCGAACCAGACGTCACCGGCCACTACACCGTACGCGAAGCCGGCCCGACACCGCTGTGGACCAACATCGAGACAGCCTGGAACCGATGGCGTGAACTGAGCGCACCGCCCTGGCACGAGTTCGGGCTCACCGCCACACCCACCGAGCACCACATCTGGCACCTCGACCCGCGCAATGGCCCGTGCTGGAGCCTTCCCATTCCAAGACCATGCACACCGGCATAACTGATCTCGCCCGCGCCCGCGGCTAGCAGCGGGCTTTCGGTGCCGAGCTTGCTGTCGCGGACGGCGAGGTGGCGGTAGTGGAAGTGGTCAGGCGTCGAACTCGCCGGCCTTCGCGGCTGCCAGCATCGCGCGCCACTCGGGGAGGCTGAAGGCTAGGAGCGGGCTTTCGGCACCGAGTTTGCTGTCGCGGACACCGACCTAGCCGGGCAGCTCGGTGGTGACCTCCACGCAGTTGTTGGCGGCCTGACTGAAGCGAGACTTGCGCCACCCGGTGGCGGTGGTCAGCTCGGCGAGCGCCTGGTCGTGGTTCATGTCAACTCCTCTATGCGGCGGACCAGCAGGGCGCGGGTGTCCTGGGGTGTGCGGGCGTGGACCTGGATGCGCCGCAACGTGTTGCGGTAGGTCATGATCTCGGCCCGGTCCTCGTAGTAGATGCCCCTGGTGGGCGCCTCGGTGTAGGCGATTCCGGGATCGCCTACGAGCTCGGGCGGGAACGTCAGGATCATGAAGGTCCCGTCGATCCCGGCGTGTACGCCGGCCTCGAGCGGCAGCAGCTGAATGGTGAGCGTGGGCAGATCGAGGAGCTTGACCAGGTGGTCGAGCTGCTCGACGAGGACCTGCGGCTCACCGGCGGGCCGGTAAAGGACGGACTCGTCCAGGACGCTCCACACGATCGGCGGGTCCGGCTGCCGGGTGAGCACGTCCTGGCGGGTCATGGGTAGCTCGACGCGGCGGGCGAACTCGGCATCGGCCAGCTCGGGCTCGCCGGCCCGGATGACAACCTTGGCGTACGCGGGCGTCTGGAAGAGACCTGGAACGATCATCGAGTCGTAGCTGTCGATCTGCAGGGCCGACGACTCCATGGCGAGATAGAGGTCGAAATACTCCGGCGCGATGCCCTTGAACGGTATTCACCAGTCGCAGCCCTTGCGCGCGGCGTCCATCAGGTCCAGGAACGCCGCGATGCGCTCGCCGTGGCGCAGATTCGCCCACGCAGCGCGGTGGAACGGCAGGGCCCCCCACACCAGCACCGGCGCGGCAAGGGTGAGGGAGAGCCACTGCCAGTAGGTGAACTGCAGCGCCGGCACCATCGCCATCGCGACCACCGGCACCGACAACGCGAGCGAGACCAGCAGCCGGGTCCGGGGAGACGTCCTCGACGAGGACGACGGGGGCGCCCGGAGCCAGGCAGCCGGAGAGGAACCGCGCGTAGGCCTCGGGGAGTTCGCGCCACTTCGTCCTGAAGTAGGTCATCCGGGCGACCATCAGCTCATCCTGGACCTGGTCGTGCATGTGATGCAGGACCACATCGGGGTTGGCGTCGAGCAGGCCTGGGGCGTCGACGTCGGCGAGCCGGCGCGGGTCGATTCCCTCAGCCGCCCCGATCCGGGTGTAAAGCCGCCGCAGCACCGGCCACGGCAGCCTCCCGCCGACCCGGACCGCGGCCGCAGCGATCGCGCTTTGCTCCAGATGGGGAAACGGCTGACCGCGCAGTGCGGCGGCCAGGCCGGCTTGCAGCACCGTTGCTGAGTCGAAGGAGGCCACCATGTCCTGAGGGCCAGCCGGCTTGGAGCAGGACGGTTCATGTGAGCAAGGCCTGGACGGTGTCGGCGAACCGGTCGGCGTCGGCGTAGGGCCAGGAGTGGGTGGCGTTGGGACGACGACCAGCTCCCCTGCGTGGTCGGTGGCCAATCCGGCCGCGTACGAGTGCGAGGTGATGGCGTCGTTCTCGCCGTGCACCACGGTCAGCCTCGCCCGCAGGTTCGGCAGCAGATCCTCGATGCGGACCGTCACAGCGGAGCGGACAACTTGGAACAGGCGTCGCAGGCCGGCCCGGCGCCATTCCGGGAACTGCTCCAGGAACAGTCCCGGCCGTTCCAGGCGACCGCCGGCCAAGCAGCGGCCGAGCAGCCGCAGCGCGGTTCGGACCTGCGGGTCCACCGTCGGGCTGATCAACATCAGGTGCCGTATCCGGGACGGGGTCTGGGGCTGGTGAGGGGCAGCCGCGGCCACCGCGGCTACCTGCGCGCCGACGGACAACCCGATGAGCAGATCGACGGGGCCATCGGGGCTGATCTGGTAGGCCAGTTTTCAGCCCATAGTCTCGGAGGTAGGCCGGGGCATCGGGTTCGCCTGGTGCGGCGAGTAGGTGCACCTCGACACCGCGGTCGCGCAGCGCGTCGGCGGCCGGTCGCACGTAGCTGCGGACAGCGGCGCCGGGAACAATCAGCAGGCGCGTCACGGCAGATCCGATATGTGGGCAGGCCAAGGAGCGGCAGCATGGCTGAGCAGCAGGAGTACGACGTGATCGTACTCGGAGGTGGGTCGACGGGGGAGAACGCCGCCTGGTACGTCCGCGAGAACGGCCTGAGCGCCGTGGTGGTGGAAAGCGAGCTGATCGGCGGTGAGTGCTCCTACTGGGCGTGCATGCCCAGCAAAGCGCTGCTGCGCCCCGGGGAGGTACTGGCCGCTGCCCGGCGGGTGCCGGCCGGGCAGCCGGCGGTGACCGGTGACGTGGACGTCGAGGCAGCGCTGCGCAGCAGGGACGAGTTCACCGGCGGTTGGAACGACGAGTCCCAGGCGCAGTGGTTGGCCGGCGTCGGTGTCGACGTCGTGCGCGGGTGGGGTCGGCTGGCCGGCGAGCGGAGGGTCGAGGTGCGAGCCGAGGACGGACCTTCGGTGACACTGACCGCCCGACAGGCCGTGGTGATCGCCACCGGTACGTGCGCCGCCGTCCCACCCATCGAGGGGCTGCGCGACATCGCGATCTGGGACAACCGAGACGTGACCGCGGTGAAGCGGATCCCCGCGCGGCTGCTCGTCCTCGGCGGCGGCGTGGTCGGCTCGGAGATGGCTCAGGCCTACCGGCGCCTGGGGGCCCGGGAAGTCACGATCGTCGAGATGGCCGACCGGCTGCTGCCCGCGGAGGAGCCCTTCGTCGGCGAGGAGCTCGCCAAGGCCTTCGAGGCTGAGGGCATCCGGGTACTCACCGGCGCGAAGGTGACCAGGACGGCGCGGGAGTCCAGCGACGGGCCGGTGACGCTCGTCCTGCACGACGGCACCGCGGTGGTGGGTGACGAGCTGCTGGTCGCGGTTGGACGCAAGCCCCGCACCGACGACATCGGCCTGGAAACTGTCGGATTGAGCCCGGGCGGATACCTTGAGGTGGACGACCGCCTCCGGGTGCTCGGCGTCGAGGGTGGCTGGCTGTACGCCGCCGGCGACGTCAACGGTCGCGCGCTGCTCACCCACCAGGGCAAGTACCAGGCCCGGCTCGCTGGTGACATCATCGCTGGCCGCGACCAGCAGGCGTGGGCCGATCATCGAGCGGTACCGCGCGTGACGTTCACCGACCCGCAGGTCGCCGCGGTCGGGAGCACCGAAGCCCAGGCGCGCGACGCCGGGCTGCACGTCAAGACTGTGCGCTACGACATCGGCGCCATCGCGGGTGGCGCGCTGGCCGGCAAGGGCGTGCACGGTACCGCTCAACTCGTCATCGACCAGGACCGTCGCGTCATCGTCGGGGCGTGCTTCGTCGGTCCGGGGGTCGCAGAGATGCTGCACGCCGCCACGATCGCGATCGTCGGCGAGGTCCCGCTAGACCAGCTCTGGCACGCCGTCCCGGCGTACCCCACTATCAGCGAGGTGTGGCTGCGGCTGCTCGAAGCCGACCGCGGCAACGCTTAGCGGCGAGCGCGGCGTCGGCCGGCGAGGGTGTCGTAGGCGATGCCGGTGACGAGCGCGTAAAGAGCCTTGTGGCCGATGTCTGTGGCCAGCTCAGCGGGACTCCAGCGCCACGGCCGGTCGGCGATCCCCAGGGCGCGGTAGAGCATGGCATCACCAGCCCACATCATGGCGAAGAACACGGCGGAGCCGGTGACGCCACGCAAACCCATCCCGGCCAGTGCGCCCCGCAGTGGACCCATCGCGGCACCGTGCGCCCAATGCGTCGGAAGGTTCAGCCTGGCAACGGTGTCCGGCTCCGGGTGACCCAGCAGCTGTGCGGCGACTTGCCCTGGCACCGTGGACGGGCGGCGGCCGGTCACTGACATCTCCAGGCGCTGCGCAACGGTCATCGTCGCGGTGCCGACCAGGCCAGCCAGCGCTCCTTTGACGATGGTCCGCTTCATGTGGTGCGCCGGCGCGCGGTGCCGATGATCATACCAATGAGCTTATGGTCTGGATGGAACACGGGCAATGGCTGACGTCTTACAGATCGCTGAACGCCGTCACACTCAACCGGTGAGGTGAGGCAGGCCTGGATACAGTTCAGGCGGAGGCCGCGCCAAGGAGGCCATGATGACCATTGGCAGTCTCGCGTCAGCCGCCGGCAGGGGTTTGCTCGCCGGCGCGATCGGTACCGCCGCGATGACCCTGTCGAGCACGCTGGAGATGAAGCTGCGAGGTCGCTCGGGCAGTTCCGCTCCTGCCAACGCAGCCAGCAAGGTGCTTGGCGTCGCACCGGTCGACGAGGCTGCGCAAGCCCGGTTCAGCACGCTGGTCCACTGGGGATACGGCACGGCTTGGGGAGCGGTTCGAGGTCTCCTCGCCGGCATTGGGTTGGGGGGATGTTCGGCGACCGCGGTCCATTTCGCAGCCATCTGGGGAGGGAGTCTCGTGATGTTGCCGGTGTTGGACGTCGCACCTCCGGCGACCAAGATGGAGCCGGCCGAATTGGCGATCGACGCCTTCCACCACCTGGTGTACGCCGTGGTAACAGGACTCGCATATCGGGCTCTTAAACAGTGATTTCCAGCAGAGCGAGCTTTAGGCTCAGTCGGTAGGAAATGCGGGCCATGGCCCCGCCCTGGGAAGAGGAGGCCGGCATGGCGATTGACCCCGAGACCACCGCCGTTGTGCTGATCGAGTACCAGAACGACTTCACCTCCGAGGGCGGTGTCCTCCACGGTGCAGTCCAAGACGTGATGGACAAGACCAACATGCTGGCAAACACCAAGCGGGTGATCGATGCCGCCCGCGCCGCTGGCGTGACGGTCATGCACGCCCCCATCACCTTCGCCAAGGGGTACGGCGAGCTGAGCGCTCACCCCTACGGGATCCTGAAGGGCGTCGTCGACGGCCAGTGCTTCGTGAAGGACAGCTGGGGAGCTGCCATCATCGACGAGCTGGCGCCGCAGGAGGGCGACATCGTGATCGAGGGCAAGCGTGGTCTCGACACCTTCGCCAGCACCAATCTCGATTTCATTCTCCGCAGCAAGGGAATCACAACGATTGTCCTCGGCGGGTTCCTCACCAACTGCTGCGTCGAGTCGACGATGCGGACCGGCTACGAACACGGCTACCAGGTCCTGACGCTCACCGACTGCATGGCGGCGACGTCGCCGGAGCAGCACGACAACGCCATCGCCTACGACTTCCCGATGTTCTCGCAGCCGACGACGTCGGAGGACTTCATCGGCGAGCTCACCTAACTGATCCCGCTACCTGGCCACGTCCTTACCCGGCAGCGGCCAGCCCGAGCAGCGCGTAGGACGCGACGGCGACCGTCACGCCGGCCAGCACGCCACCGAGGGCTCCGGCGACATTCATCGCCACGTCGGACAGGCCCTGCACGCCGGGCCGGTCCGCCAGTGGAACGGCTTCCACGAGCAGCGCCGAACCACCTACCAACCGGCCGACCAGCCGACGCCGAGTACGACCAGGCCGATGGTGAGCTTCCAAGCACCGGGCTCAGCACGTACATCCCGGCGATGTGCAGGCTGACCACAAGACCGACCAGTTGCAACGACGCTCCGCCGTGATTGTGCAGCTCCGGCCGGCGGCCGGACCGCGCGGCGACCCGGCCCATAAGGTAAGAGGCAAGGGCGGCGCCGGCCACCATTGCAGTCGACGCCGCACCCCCGACAACATCAGACCCCGACAGTTCGGCGGCCACCAGGTTGCTCACCGCGATGCCGGCCGCCACACCGACGCCGGCTGCGGCTTGGGTGCTAATAAGGACGATCAGGGTGCGCCGCTGTGCCCTGCGGACGCTCGTCGCTGCGCTGGGCGCGGTGACCGGGACACCGCCGCTGCTGGTGGTCGCGGTCGCGTCACTCACGGTGGCATTCGGTATCGGTCAGCCAGCGATGATCCTCGGTGTCTCGGGCGCTGTGGAGCCCGAACAACGCGGGGTTGCGCTCGGCGTGACGACGCTGGTGTTCCTGGCCGGTGCAGGCGTCGGTGCCGCCGCGGTGGGAGGCCTCGGAGAGGTGCTGGGGCTCAGCGGCGCGCTGATCGCGCTGATCGCGCTGGTCCTGCTGCCCATCTCGGGGACGCTTGTGATGCTCGTGCAGCTCCGGGCGGCCACGCCGGTGGACGTCGAGGTGGCCGCGGCGCGCTGACTCTCGAGCCGCTTTCCCGGTAGCGGCCGATGAGTTTCCGCGCGCGGGCCGGTCTCTACTGCAGACCTCAACTACCGGAGAGGGCAACCTGATGAACCTTCCGCAGGTCGTGTCACCAGCCGAGTGGAAAACCGCGCATGCGGCGCTGCTGGTCAAGGAGAAGCAAGCCACTCGGGCCCGGGACGCGCTGGCAGCCCAGCGCCGGCGGCTGCCGGTGGTCCGGGTCGACAAGCAGTACGCCTTCGAGGGCCCAGACGGCCAGGCGAGCTTGCTCGACCTGTTCGACGGCCGCCGCCAGCTCATCGTCTACCACCACATGCTGCAGCCGGGCGACGCCGATCCCTGTTCGGGCTGCTCGATGGTCGTCGACAACATCGGCCACCTCGCTCACCTGCACGCCCGCGACACCTCGCTGATCCTGGTGTCGCGCACGCCATCGGCGGAGATCGAGGCGTTCAAGAAGCGCATGAGCTGGACGATCCCCTGGTACTCCTCGGCCGCCAACGGCTTCGACGCCGACTTCGGCGTCACGACCGGGTTCGGGCTCAACGTCTTTCTCCGTGACGGCGACGACGTCTATCGCAGCTACTTCACGTCCGGTCGGGGCGTCGAGGCGCTGGGCAGCAGCTGGTCCTACCTCGACCTGACGCCGCTCGGGCGCCAGGAGGACTGGGAGGATTCACCCCGGGGGTGGCCGCAGACGCGGCCCTACGAGTGGTGGCGCCTCCACGACGAGTACGACGCCTAGCCCGCGACATCGGTTCAGGGGCTGCGCTGGTGCGCCAGCATCTGGATGATCAAGTTACTGCCGGCATGGACGGCGCCGATGCGTCCAGCCTCCTCCAGATGATGCGCCTTGACACCAGAAATCGCGTCAGAAGCAAGGAGCACCCGATAGTCGCGTTCGCTGGCGTCGTAGATGCTCGCTCGCGGACAGTTCGGATAGTTGCATCCGGCGAAGACGACGGTGTGCACGCCGAGGGCGGCAAGGTGGGCGTCCAGGCCAGTTCGGTAGAAGGCGCTCCAGCGCGGTTTCCAGACAGCGACCTCATGCGGGCCGAAGTGCTGCAGATGGCCTGCGAGGAGAGTGGGCGCGTCGAGGTCGGGCGCACCGGGGAGGCGGAGCTCTGGTGCGATCTGCGAGCCGGCCGATCCGGGCCGAGCGATGGGTGCGCCCGCGGCGATGGCTGCTCTACGTAGCAGGTCGACGTCATCGCCGTCATAGAGGCGGACCACATGAACGATCGGCGCAGCCGCGTCCCGGTAAGCCGCTAAGAGGCGGGCGATGTTCGGCAAGATCTGTGTGGTTCCGGGGATGGGGCAGGCGCCACCGTCGATGAAATCGACCTGGGTATCGATTACCAATAGCGCCGATCTGCTCAAGTCAGGCGCGATATGAGTGTCGAGACCGCCCACCCACGTTGTCACTCTATGCATCTCACGAAACGCCTCCGGAGCGGTTCACCCGCCGACGTCGTCAGCATGCGCGGTGCCCGACTGCTCGGTCAACGGCGCTGCGCCGGCGATCTTGAGGTACTCGTTGACCTCGTCGTGGGAGGGGTCGATGCTGACCGATTCGGCGTAGGCCTCGGCCGCCTCTGGGTCGTGCTCGCCGGCCGATTCAGCTGTTCCGGCGGCCGGTAGCCGTTCGTCAGGTGTCGTCATGCTCGCCTTTGCCTCCGTGCGCCAGCGTCCCGTCGTATGGACGCGGCCCGAGGCTACCCGGATTCTCGTTGTGCCACTGCGGCACCTGGGAAACCTGATCGGTATCCGAAGATGGTGTCGTGACCGACGTGCCGGCCGAACACCGCTTCTATGAAGACCTCGCTGTGTGGTGGCCGCTGATCTCACCTCCGGAGGAGTACACGGAGGAGGCCGCCTATGCGGCTACGGTGCTCACCTCGGCGTCGATTCCCGTGCGCGACGTCCTGGAGCTTGGTAGCGGCGGCGGCCACAACGCCGTCCACCTCAAGGCGGGCTTCGCCATGACGCTGGTCGACCTCTCAGCGGGCATGCTCGAGGTGTCCCGGCGGCTCAACCCCGAGTGCGAGCATCGCGGAGACCTTCGAGGCGGTGAGTGATCACGGCGGCAAATGATGACGTCGATGGTCGGGGGGTGCGTTATCTGGAATGGGTATGGGATCCGGATCCCGGCGCGTAGGCGGGTTTCGGCGGCGTTGTGCTGGCTGGCTCCAACGTCCGGCCACAGGACGAGGTAGACGACGTCATCGCCGCAGCGAGGGATGTCGGGGCAACGGTGACTCGGGCTGCGATCAAGACATTTTACGGCGGCTATGCGGGTGTGTTCACGGACCTTGACGGCCACGTCCGGGAAATCGCGTATAACCCTGGCTTTCCGCTAGCCGATGAAGGCACGATCACCATGCCCGACTTCGGCGCGCAATAGTCTCCTTTTGCGTGGAGACATTCGGCAACTCCGCCGACCTCGGTTTAGGTCCTGCCATGCTTAGGTCCGTGTCTTGGATCGTGCGCAGGGCGATGCGCAGCGATGCCGCACAGATCGCGCGGATCAACGTCGATGGCTGGCGTGACGCCTACCGGGACCTCGTTCCTGATGTGGCGCTCAATGCGCTGGACGTGGAAAGTTTCACCGCCCGCTACCGCAAGATGCTCGACGCTGCCACCGATGCCGTTACCGTATTCGTCGCGGTCGACGGGGACCGGATCGGCGCCTTCTGTGGTGTGTGTCCGGTACGCAACGCCGACCGCGATGCCCACCCGAAGCTCCGGACCGGCGAGCTGGCGGCGATTTACGCTGACCCGCCGGTCCGTGGCTCCGGGGCGGGGCACCTGGTACACGACGCCGCTCTCGCCCATCTGGCTGCTGGTGGGTTCCAGCACGTTGTGCTGTGGGTGCTGCAAGCCAACTCCATCGCGCGGACCTTCTATGCCAGGCACGGTTGGGCGCTCGACAATGTCCGTGATCGCTACCACGCGCAGGGTCACGCGATCCCCGTAGTTCGCTATAGCCGGTCGCTGGACGGGCCGAGCTCGACATAACCTGGGCCGGGATGCTGCGGGAGACACCTACTCGCTTGTCGGGGCGGAAATTCGGTAGCGGTGCCCGCGCTCGGGCGAATACGGTTGTGCGTTCCTGCCGCCGCTGATCGGAGAGAGTCGTTGCTGAGCTGAGGTCGCCGAGACGCCGCACTCGCACGTTTGTGCGCGTTCGACCTTGGTCACTGCCTGCGCGCGTGACAGGCGAGGTCGCGTGGTGTCCGGCCGTGCTACTGCCGCCCGACACCACCGGCTGGAGCGTGCCATGTCCACCCCGATCGTCTGCTCCGATCTCAGCTTTACCTGGCCCGACGGGCGCACCGTGTTCGACGGCCTGGATCTGGTCATCAGCACCGGTCGGACTGGTCTCATCGGTGCCAACGGCTCAGGGAAATCCACGCTGCTGCGGCTGGCCGCCGGTGAGCTGAAGCCAACGCGGGGATCAACGACGATAAAGGGGTCGCTGGGCTACCTTCCGCAGCACATCACCCTGCGAGCTGGGCTGCGGGTCGAACAGGTGCTCGGTGTCGCCTGGGTGCGGGCCTCGCTGGCCGCCATCGAGGCCGGTGACACCAGCGCGCAGCACTTCACTGCCGTCGGCGAGCAGTGGGACGTCGAGGAGCGTGCCCGGGCGACGCTGGATCGGCTCGGGTTGCACCACGTCACGCTGGACCGGCGGGTGGGCGAGCTGTCCGGTGGTGAGGCGGTGCTGCTTGCCCTCGCGGGGCAGCTGCTGTGCCGGCCGGACGTGCTGCTGCTGGACGAACCGAGCAACAACCTCGACCTCCATGCGCGGCGTGCGCTCTACGACGTGGTTGCGTCCTGGCGCGGGGTGCTGGTGGTTGTCAGTCACGACCGGGAACTGCTGGAGTCGGCTGACGCGACGGTGGAACTCTATCGCGGTCGGGCCCGCTGCTACGGCGGCAACCTCGCAGCGTACGAGGAGGCGATCGCCGTGGAGCAGGATGCAGCGCGGCGCACAGTTCGTACCGCCGAGGCCGACCTGCGGCTGCAGCGCCGCGACCTGGCGGAGGCCCGCGTCAAGCTCGACCGCCGGCTGCGCTATGGGAAGAAGATGTGGGAGAACAAGCGCGAGCCAAAAGTCGTGATGGGTGAGCGCAAGCGGCAGGCCCAGGTGGCCGCGGGCAAGCACCGCAACCTGCACCTTGACCGGGTGAAGCAGGCCGAGGACCGGCTCGCCGAGGCCGAGGGGACGGTGCGTGACGACGACGAGATCCGCATCGACCTACCACAGACGTCAGTGCCGGCGCGCCGAACAGTGGTGGTGTTCGAAGAACTCCGGCCGTACTTCGGCCCACCTGCCACGCTGCGCGTGCGGGGACCTGAACGTATCGCCCTGGTGGGCGCCAACGGTGCCGGCAAGACCACGTTGCTGCGCACCATCGCCGGCCAGCTTGCGCCGTCGGCCGGCGAGGTGCGACTCGCGGTCCCGGCCCGGTTGCTGCCGCAGCGACTCGATGTGCTCGACGGCGCGCTCACCGTCGCCGACAACGTGGCCCGCTTCGCCCCAGAGGCCTCGCCCAACGCCATCCGCGCCCGGCTGGCGCGGATGCTGTTCCCCGGCGAGCGTGCGGACCAAGTGGTGGCCACGCTCTCGGGCGGGGAACTGTTCCGTGCCACTCTCGCCACGTTGCTCCTCGCCGAGCCGGCGCCCCAACTGCTGATGCTGGACGAGCCGACGAACAACCTTGACATGACAAGCACCCGCCAGCTGACTGGCGGACTGGCCGCTTACCGGGGCGCACTGCTCGTGGCCAGCCACGACCTGCCGTTCCTGCGCACGATCGGCATGACACGCTGGTTGCGGCTCGACTGCGCGCTTACCGGGATCGACCCACCGTAACGTGGCTGGACAAGCCCTAGAGCCGTCGACGGCGTCGGGAACGCCCGAATAGCTGGCCCAGCACCCTGAATGGCAATGTCACGACGCTGATCAAGGTGCTGACGATGGCGCCGATGGCGCCCTTGCCTCGGCGGCCTGGCTGGGACATGGCGTACCTCCTACGAGCCTGCCTGCAACCAGGATTACCCGTTCTGGTTGAAGTCCACACTGTTCGTCGGCCACCGGCCAAGCGCGTAGACCAGACGTGGCCGCGCCGTATTTACGTGCACAGGCTGGCGACAGGCCAACCCACCCCTCCGGGGGCTGTCGTTCATCCGATCGGGGTGTGCTGATGGACGCGTTCGGCGAACCTTCAGGTTATCGACCTCGGGGTGTACCTCGACCAAGCGAACTACCCGCCTTGGGGCTTCACCTCGAAGGTGATCGACCATCGCCGCGGCGCCGCGGCCATGGCCAAGTTCTTCAACAAGCGTGGGGTGGGCAGCGCCGCAGGCGGCCGGGTCGGTCGGGAGGATTTTCCCGAAGACATGGGCCTGGGCTGGATGGATGTGCACCTATCTGACCACGCTGGCAACCACATCGTGCGCCATTTCGGACCGGGCGGTCGAGGGCCGGCTAGCTCGGCCTACACCACGTTCAGCGAGCTGTTCCCCACTGAACTGCGGGCGACCGGCATCGCGGTGTCGGTCGCGGCCGGCCGGCTCGGCGGGATGGTCGGAGTAGTGGGCCTGTCCTACGCCGTGGCCGGGCTGGGCCTGGTGTCGGCCTTCGTCATCCTCGCGGTGTTCTTCGGCATCGGTCGCGATCGCCGCGCTGCGGTGGGGTCGCCGCGGCGGGATCGAGGCACGCGGTCTGTCGCTGGACGCGGTGGCACCAGTAGGTGCCACCTGATCCGCGTGGACGGTACGCCGACTAGTATGGTAAAGAGTATGGCCACTCGTAAGGTCACTTTGTCGATCGATCACACAGCGTGGGCGCTTGCCCAGACCGCGGCCGCCCGGGCGGGCATCTCCCCCTCGGCCTGGCTGTCGGCTGCCGCTCGGCGGGAGGCCGTCCGCCTTGGCGCCGGCACGGACTGGGGCGACGCCGAAGCAGAGGCCCTGGCCTATGACGGCGACCTGGCCGCAGCCGAGGCGGACATTCGTGCGGCGCGGTGAACTACGCCGTTACATCCGACCGAGCACGCCTGAGCGTCTGCGGACGGTCGCGATCATGTCCAGCGACGGCATCAACGAATCGGGCCGTCCCTGGGTACTGGGCATAGAACTACGTGAGCGCGACCCCGGCGACATCCTCGCCGTCCCGGTGACAGGTCACGGATGGGCCTACGCGGGCGAGCTGTCCAAGCTCTACCGGGCTTGGACAGGCGATCAATTGGGCGAGCTGGACTCGGCAACGATGACGCGCCTCGACGGTGCGCTACGTGCCGCCCTGGACCTGTAAGTGAGCGCGATGCCCACTCCTCACGGCTTGCGCGCCACGGCGCCGTAGGCGTCAATCGGCTCGACCTTGCCGACCTCGGTGGTGTCCGGCCGCCACTGCGTGATCGGCACCAGGCCGGGGTCCACCATCTGCATGCCCTCGAAGCACTGACGGATCTGCTCGAGGCTGCGCAGGTTGTAGGGGATGGCTCCGCTTTCCGCTAACTTCTCGCCGCCCTCGACGATGGCCTCCCCGGTTTTGGTGCCGTCCCACAGCGCCAGGTAGCTGCCGGACGGGACGGCGGCCATCACCCGCGCCACGATGGACCGCATCTCGTCGAAGTCGACGACGTAGCCGAGCACTCCCATGAACATGGCCGCAACCGGCTGGCTGAGGTTCAACACGTTGCGGGCATCGGAGATGATCAAGTCCGGGTCGTGCACGTCTGCATCCACGTAGGAGGTCACCCCCTCAGGGGTGGTGTTGACCAGCAAGGCGCGGGCGTGCACCAGCACCAGCGGGTCGTTATCGACGTAGACGATCCGGGACTCGGGCGCGACTTGCTGGGCGACCTCGTGGGTGTTTTCCATCGTGGGCAGGCCAGTGCCGATGTCGAGGAACTGATGTATCCCGGCCTCACCGGCCAGGAAACGCACGGCGCGGATGAGGAACTGCCGGGACTGCGTGGCCATAGTGACGATGTCCGGGTACACCTCGGCGACGGCATCACCGGCGGCACGGTCCGCCTCGTAGTTGTCCTTGCCGCCCATCCAGTAATTCCAGATCCGCGCCGCATGCGGCACATCAAATTGGATCTTGGCGGCCAGCACGGAGTGCGGGTCGGGCAACCGCTCATCGGCCACGTTGAGGCTCCTATGTCAGGGGTTGCAGGGCACGATTGTGGGGACATCGTAGGTCTGGACACGGACCACCAGGAGCCCTGCCAACGATCTCGCTCGATATGATCGCACGAGCTTGCTTACCCGCTGGCGAGGAAGCGAGTGAAGCCAGTGAAGTGGGGTGTTACCGTCACAGGAATTTCCTGGTCGCCGGGCCGCCGCAGCTGTTCCATCACGCCCTCGTTGGGCCGCCCATAGACGTCCAATCGTTGCACCGTGCAGTGCTCCATCACGTCGCGAATGTGCGGGTCCGACATCTTCCAGTGGATGAGGATGGATTCGGAGTCCCCGGTAGAGCTGAAAGCTGTAGGCCAACAACCGTTGCTCCTTGAAACTTTCCAGGTGGCCGCCAGTGATCTGCATGGTGTTGAGAAACAACACCGGAGCGTTGTGTGTCGCCTGCATGGATCAATGCTCATACCTCAAGCGCACCTGAGGTCAAGCGACGTACCCAAGTTCACGGTTAAGGCCGCCGCACTAACCCACGAGGCGCGGAGGCCGACCGTCAGGAGCGGGAAGCGGCCCGTGAGCGCGCCTCCCGGCGAGCGTTCCCGCAGGTGACTTCAGAAGGGTGGGGGCTCGTCCGGGTCGGGTGGTGGGGGTGTGGTGAGTGGTTCGGGGTCGGTCAGTGGTGGTGGTTGGGAGTGGTACCGGTGTCCGCTGGGCGTCGACCAGGTGGTGCAGCCGTCGGGGTGGCGGGTGACTGACCAGCCGGGCGTCTGTTTGACCTGGTGGTGTCGGCGGCATCTGGGTCCGAGGTTGGTGTCGCTGGTGGGCCCGGTGTCGTTATCCGGGTCGTGGGGGACGCTGTGGTCGAGGTCGCAGCGGTGAGCCGGGACCCGGCAGCCGGGGAACTGGCAGGTTTGATCTCGGGTGATGACGAGTCCGGCGAGGTGTTGGGGTGGCCGGTAGCGGGTGGTGCCGTAGTCCAGGGGGCGGCCTGAGGCTGGGTCGGTGAGGATGCGCCGCCAGGTGCCTCCAGCGGCCAGGTCTCGGGCCACCGCGGCGGGGATGGGTCCGTAGCCGGCGAGTTCACCGGGTTGGTCGTCGGCGCCGAGTAGGGCGGTGTAGGGGATGGTGACTCGCAGGTCCACGCCACCGCCGCGGCGACACCGCCCGCATTCGCACCGGCAGCCGACCGAGGTGGTGGCCTGCGCAGTCTGGAAGTCGTCACGAGCGCGATCTGCAACGCCGCCGGACTCGCCGGTATGGTCACCGGTGGCGCTGCTGGCTTGGCTGCAGTGACCGATCGGGCCCAGCACCAAGTCGACCAGGGCGTCGCTGCGGCGGGCGTCCATGCTGCGCTCATCACCAGCGAAACCGGCGTGGCGGGCGTGCTCGTCAAGTACCGCGAACACTCCGACGGCGTCGGCGGCGGGCAGGTAGGCGCACAGGGTGGCCATCCCGTCAGGCTCGGGCCACATCCGAACCCCCCGCTCGCGGCGGGCCCGCTCGGCGCGGTGCTGGGCGGCTGCCGGGTCGGTGGCCAGCAC
>JBOHGX010000181.1:0-5293 GCA_050700255.1 Pseudonocardiaceae bacterium | reverse complement strand
CCCCATTCCGAACCCGGAAGCTAAGCCCTCCAGCGCCGATGGTACTGCACCCGCCAGGGTGTGGGAGAGTAGGACACCGCCGAACACAAACCCCCACACAAGGGGCCCCCAACCCCGGGGGCCCCTTGTGTGTTTGTGTATCGACACTTGCGCACAGCTGGAGTGGGGAAGGGTGTTCCCATCAAGGAGTGGCGTCGGCCAGACGAGCGTCGCTAAGCCGGCACCAGCCGCACACCGACCAATTCGAGTACAGCGACCAGAACGGGGCCCGAGGCCGGGGTGGGTTCGTCGCCACTCTGATCAGCCTAGGTGGCAGATCAGGCGGTCGGTGGGCCTGGTATGAAGGTGTTCGTCAGGTGGTGGTTGGAATGCCGCGGACGCCGACGGCGTTTGATAGGTAGACGGTGGTATGACGGTGGTATGACGGTGGTATGCCCGGTGGGGTCCGCAGCGGCGAGGGTAGCGCGGATCGCGACGGTCTTTCCGGCCCCGACCTCGCCGGTGATCACTCCAATATCGATGGACCGCGCGGAATGTCATCTGATGCATGACGTGTTCTTCGGTCGACCTGTGCATTTGCGGGGGGTCGTGGACGGCCGCTGGTAGTTGCGTTTGGGTTCTGGCCTGCTGATTTACCGCCGTGTTGTCTTCTGGTGCAAGGTTCGCGTGTCGTGCAGCTAGGGGGTTGTGGTGGCGGGCGAAGTTGATGAGCCGCGGGGTTCAGCCCGGTTGGAGCTGGTCAGTGGGGTCAGGCTGCTTTTTGGGAAGACGCGGTGGTGGAGGCGATGTTGGAGGGGTGGGCGAAGCAGCAGCTCGGTGGGGCGTGGCCTTGCCCCGAAGACGGTGGAGCGTCGGCGGGCTGTGGTGCGTCAGTTTATGGAGTTCACCAACGAGTACCAGTGGAACTGGACCGCTGCTCAGCTCGATGAGTGGTCGGCCGATCTGGTTGGTGTCCGAGGTCGGGCGAAGTCCACGATGCGAAACTTTCATGATGCTCTTCGTTCGTTCGAAAGTTATCTTCTCGCGCCGCAGTATGGGTGGGTCCGGGAGTGTGAGGCTCGTTTTGGAGTGTATCCGGTACGGATCTGTTTTGAATCCAATACCACCGCGCACCTGGTGGACTATGAGGGTGATCCGGGCCGGCGGCCGATGACTCGTGAAGAGCTGCAGCGGTTTTTCGACTACGCCGACGACCGGGTGGGGCAGGCGATCCGGGTCGGGCGCAAGGGCGCGCTGTGTGCTTATCGTGATGCCACCGTGTTTAAGGTGATCTATGGGTGGGGTCTGCGTTGCACGGAATCGATGTCACCGACTGGTATCGCAACCCGCAGGCGCCTGAGCTGGGCAAGTTCGGCATGTTGGAGGTGCGGTGGGGCAAGGCGTCGAGGGGATCGCCGCCGAAGCGGCGCACCGTGCACAGCGTGATGCCCTGGGCGGTTGAGGCAGTCGAGGACTATGTGGTCAATGTTCGGCCGCGTTACGGCGTTTCTAGCCATCCGGCGCTTTGGCTGACCGAACGCGGCGGCCGGATCCGGCCTCGCCATATCGAGGAACGGTTCGCCGAGTACCGCGACGCGCTGAAGCTGCCCAAGGAACTTGTGCCGCATTGCCTGCGTCACTCGCATGTGACCCATCAGATCGAGGATGGGGTCGACGCGGTATTCGTCCAATCCCAGGTGGGTCACCGTTACCAGTCCACGACTGCGATCTATACTGGTGTCAGCGGCGATTTCATGAACACCATGATGCGCAAGGCCCTGGACAAGGCGTTCGCCACCGACGAGGAGCCGCCACGATGACAGCCAAGCTGGACTACAAGTGGAAACTGCGCGAGCTGATGGCTACCCGAGGCTTGTTCTCCACCACTGACCTGCGTCCCAAGCTCGTTGAACGGGGCCTCCACTTGTCCTCGAGCCAGGTCTACCGGCTGGTGGTCGACAAGCCCGAGCGGCTCAACCTCAAGGCTTTGATGGCGCTGCTGGACATCCTGGACTGTCAGATGGACGACCTCATCGAGCCCATCGCGGTCCCGGCGATCAGGTCCAAGAACAAGGCCGTCGGCCACAGTGACCAGCGTGCGGACAGCGGGCTGGGGGACCTTCGCCCGAATCGTGCCCGAATCGTGCCCGACTCGTCATCGTGACCGAACCCACCACCACCGCGAACACGGACCCAGACGCTGGGTTCCTTACTCAACCCGACGTGATCATCGCAGCGATCATCAGCGACATCGAGCCCCAACTCGAGCGCGCCGCCGTCGCGGCCGCGATCACCCACAGCGTTCCGACCCGCGCCCAACGACGGCGTCTGGTGCACGCCCTCACCAGCGACCCGACCCTGCTGACCTCGGGCCGCCCCGAAGGGCCGCCCCGGATCGAACGACTGATCCGGGCGCTGCAGGCACTCGGGGCACGTGGTCTGGTCCTGCCCCGTTGCGGACATTGCCACCGGCCTCGACAGCTCACTGCGCGCGATCGCAAGCTGCGGATCCGCGGTCTGTGCGACACCCGGCGGCGGGCCGCGGCCGAACCCTGCGTCGAGTGCGGCGCGTCACGCCAGATCGCCAGCCGTGACCGGCACGGCCAGCCTCTGTGCGGCCGATGCAGCTCCTAGCTAGCAGGATTACGACCCGATCGACGACATCCGCGCCACGATCGTCGAGCTCGATCCGCAGCAGGACCCACAGATCCTGGCCGAGATCATCCGATCGGCTGTGCCCCAACGGTTCCAGCGCCACCAGGTCGGCTGGGAACTCCAGGACCGCCCAGGCCTGCTGCTCGGTGAGGGCGCGCACGGTTCACCGCGCGTCAACGCCCTCATCCACGCGCTGATCACCGCCGGTGTCAACGGCGTCGTCGCGCCTGCCTGTCCATCCTGCGGCCGACCGGTGAGGTTGAGCCACCAACGCAACGGGCTGCGCTGCTGCCGACGCTGCTATGACCACAGCGGGTTTCAGGTGTGCTGTCGCTGCCAGCAGCGCAAGCCGGTGGCCAGCCGCACCGCGGCCGGTGAACCGGTCTGCAACAACTGCTTCCGACACGACCCGGCCAATCACCAGCGGTGCGACACCTGCGGGCGCACCAGACTGCTCATTGGCAACGATGAGGGACAGCCGCGATGGCGGCGCTGCTACCGCGCACCACTGGCCACCTGTGCACTGTGTGGCCGGCACAAACCCTGCTACTTCGCCGTCACCACCACGCCGGGTTGTGAGAGCTGTTCCCGCCATCTGCGTCACGTCCCCTGCTCGCGCTGCGGCAACAACGGGCCGTCTGGTCATGCACCTCCGAGGGCGAGCCCCTGTGCGGCGGTTGCGCTCGACGCCGTGAACCCTGCACGAACTGTGGCAACTCCCGATACGTCGCCTTCCGGCTCCCGGCCGGTCCTTTGTGCAGCACCTGCTACCGCAAGCATCCCGCCTCGTTTCGGCCGTGCACTCGATGCGCGGTCATCGAGCGGCTGCACCACCACGGACTGTGCACGCGATGCGCGTGCCACCAGCAGCTGCTCAACCTGCTGGCCCACGCCCAGGGAGATCTCCATCCCCACGTCGAGCCGATCTACCAGGTGCTGGCGCGCAGCGAGCCCGCCCGGGTCCTGGCGTGGCTGGAAACCCCGACCGCCCGCAAGATCCTCACCGACCTCAGTCAGGTCAACCACCCACTCACGCACGACATGCTCGACTGCTACCTACCCAGCCGCGCGACTCACTACCTGCGGAAAGTCTTCGTTGCCGGCAACGTGCTACCGCCCCGAGACGAATACCTCGCCATGGTGGAACGTTGGGTCAACGACGTCGCCGGTGAAATCAGCGACCCCGGTGATCGCCGGATCATTCGCAGCTATGCCCGCTGGTATCAGCTGCGCCGTCTGCGTCAAGACTCCCAGCGGCGGCAACGCACAACCCCCGAACAAGCCACATACGTCCAAGCTGACGTTCGAACCGCGATGAAGCTGACCAGCTGGCTGCGTGACAACGGGCACAGCCTGGCCACCTGCACCCAGGGCGACATCGACCGATGGCTCACCGACGGGGGCCCCACCGGCTAACAAGGCCCGCAGCTTCGTGCTCTGGACACACCAGCACCAGCACCAGCACCATCACACTCATGACCTGATGATCTCGGTTCCGCCCCGCAGCGAGACCCTTGCCCACCTCCACGATGACCACCGCTGGCACCTCGTGCGACGCCTGCTCCACGACAACGATCTACCCCTCGAAGACCGCGTCGCCGGGCTACTTCTGCTGCTCTATGCCCAGCCACGGGTTCAGCTTCTGCTGAGCGCCAAACCTCTCGACCTACCCCCGCCGCTCGACGACCTCGTCCGCGACCTCACCGCACGCAGACACGGTCGCGCTGTCCTCGGCCGCACCAGCGACCATCCATGGCTGGTCCCCGGCGGGGCACCCGGCCAGCCGATCACCGGCCGACACCTCCGGCTCCGACTTCGTCCGCTCGGGATCCCCGCCCGGGCCAGCCGCAACACCGCGCTGATAGACCTCGCCGCCCAAGTACCCGCCGTCGTACTCAGCCGCCTGCTCGACATCCACATCAACACCGCGACATCCTGGGCACAACACGCCGCCAGCTCACCCGCGTCCTACGCCGCCCACGTCACCCACCGACAAGCACCCAGCAAGTCCCGATTCCGGTAGTTACCAATAACGCACCAGCCGATCCGGGCGACGGCTTCGTCGCGGCTGGTGTGGCGGTGCAGTATTGAGGCGGGGCCGCGGCCTAATGGGTGCGGGGAACCCGAAGACGCTTGCAGGCGGTCAATCACGACGCTGCCCCGGTTGAATGCTGACTTAGTGGGACCGCACCTCTGAGGTGATTGACATCGATCGAGGATGCTCCGTAGCCTCATCTGCGCCACACGGCAGCCAGGAAGAACGGGTGAGAAGCCCGTAGGTCACCGGCAACCTCGGAGCCCCTCGTGTGTCGTACACGAGATGGGCGCAGTGAAGCTTGGTCTCCAGAGTTGACGTCCCCTCGTTGGCCGTGTACTCTGTACAAGTTGCCCTGGATCTGGCCACGCTTCGTGGTCCGTGATGGTGTGTGTTTGTTCTTTGAGAACTCAACAGTGTGCCGAAATGTTAGTGCCATGTTTGTTTTGTGTTGTTTTTTTTGGTTTTGCTAGTGATCAGTGCGGCGTCTGCTCTTGTTTGTGGGTGGGTGTCGTTTTCTGTTGAGCGTTCAACGGAGAGTTTGATCCTGGCTCAGGACGAACGCTGGCGGCGTGCTTAACACATGCAAGTCGAGCGGTAAGGCCCTTTCGGGGGTACACGAGC
>JBOHGX010000180.1:0-3677 GCA_050700255.1 Pseudonocardiaceae bacterium | reverse complement strand
GATCCTGTTCGCGTTCGCGAATCTGGTGCTGCCGTTGCAGATCGGCTCCCCGGACGTTGCGTTTCCCCGGCTTAACGCCTTCTCTTACTGGCTGTTCCTGTTCGGTGGTCTTGTGGTGCTCTCCGGGTTCCTCACCCCGGGTGGAGCTGCAGACTTCGGCTGGTTCGCCTACACTCCGCTCTCCAGCGCCATCTACTCCCCGGGCGTGGGCGCGGACCTGTGGATCATGGGGCTAGTCATCGCCGGCCTGGGCACCATTCTGGGTGCGGTGAACATGATCACCACGGTGGTCTGCCTGCGAGCGCCTGGGATGACGATGTTCCGGATGCCGATCTTCACCTGGAACATCTTGGTCACGTCGCTGCTCGTGCTGCTGGCCTTCCCGATCCTGACCGCGGCGCTGCTGGGACTGGAGGCCGATCGGCGCCTCGGGGCGCACGTGTTCGACCCGGCCAACGGTGGCGCGATCCTGTGGCAGCACCTGTTCTGGTTCTTCGGCCACCCCGAGGTCTACATCGTGGCGCTGCCGTTCTTCGGCATCGTGTCGGAGATCTTCCCGGTGTTCAGCCGCAAACCGCTGTTCGGCTACAAGGGCCTGGTCTTCGCGACCCTGACGATCGCTGCGCTGTCAGTGGTGGTGTGGGCCCACCATATGTACGCTACCGGTGCGGTACTGCTTCCGTTCTTTGCGTTCACCACCTTCCTCATCGCGGTGCCTACCGGTGTGAAGTTCTTCAACTGGATCGGCACCATGTGGCGGGGTCAACTCACCTTCGAGACCCCGATGCTGTTCAGTATCGGATTCTTGATCACATTTTTGTTCGGTGGTCTGTCCGGTGTCCTGCTGGCCGCTCCGGCGATCGACTTCCACGTCAGCGACACCTACTTCGTGGTGGCGCATTTCCACTACGTGCTCTACGGCACGATCGTGTTCGCCACCTTCGCCGGGATCTACTTCTGGTTCCCGAAGATGACCGGCCGGATGCTCAACGAGCCGCTGGGCAAGTTCCACTTCTGGTCCACGTTCATCGGATTCCACCTGACTTTTTTGGTGCAGCACTGGGTGGGTAATCAGGGCATGCCGCGCCGCTACGCCGACTACCTGCCCAGTGACGGGTTCACCACGCTGAACATGGTGTCCTCGATCGGCGCCTTCGTGCTCGGCGCCTCCACGCTGCCTTTCCTGTGGAATGTGTTCCGCAGCTACCGCTACGGCGAGGTCGTGACCGTGGACGACCCGTGGGGCTACTGCAACTCACTGGAATGGGCGACGTCGTGCCCGCCGCCGCGGCACAACTTCACCGAACTGCCCCGGATCCGTTCCGAGCGACCGGCCTTCGAGCTGCACTACCCGCATATGGCAGAGCGAATACGGGTCGAGGCTCACGTCGGCGGTAACGGGCACCCTGCCGCGCCGAGTGAGAAGGCGGCGCAGACCGTTGAGCACGGTGATACCGGCAGTGACGATCCGCGCGAAAAGTGACGGGTAGCCCACGGACCACATTGCTGGTCACGGTGACCGGCCGGGACAAGCCCGGTGTTGTGTCAGTGATCTTCTCCGCGCTCACCAGGCATGGCGTGGACATCCTCGACGTCGAGCAAGTAGTGATCCGGGGCCAGATCATCCTTGGTGTGCTGGTGGAGACCACGGCTGATCCGGACGATCTGCAGGAGGCGGCCGAGCAGGCCATGGCCAGCATCGGCATGCAAGTGGAGGTTGAGGTCGGCGCCGGCGCGGTGGGGGTGAACAACCGCGGGTCTACGCACGTCGTGCTGGTACTGGGACGGCCGGTCACGGCCCGTGCCTTCACCGAGACGACCCGCGCGCTCGCTGCATTGGACATCAACATCGACGCGATCCGGCGCATCGCCGACTACCCTGTTACCGGGCTTGAGTTGCTCGTGTCGGTCCCGGATAACGGCAATCGCGAGACCGCCGACACCGCGTTGCGCGCCACGCTGGTACGGATTGCGGCTCGTGGTGAGGTCGACCTTGCCGTCGAGCGGGTTGGTATCGCTCGTCGGGCCAAACGCCTGGTGGTTTTCGACGTCGACTCGACCCTGGTGCAGGGCGAGGTGATCGAGATGCTCGCCGAACGCGCCGGTTGCGGGGCTGAAGTGAGCGCGATCACCGAGGCCGCGATGCGCGGGGAGCTGGACTTCACCCAATCACTGCGGCGACGGGTTGCGCTGCTGACCGGCCTGCCGATCAGTGTGATCAGCGAGGTGACCAGCGTGATTGAACTCACCGCCGGGGCGCGTACGACGGTGCGGACCCTCAAGCGGTTGGGATTTCGCTGCGGAGCCGTCTCAGGTGGTTTCAGCCAGATCGTCCGGCCGGTCGCCGAAGACCTGGGGCTGGACTTCTGCGCCGCCAACGAGCTGGAGATCCGCGACGGCAAGCTCACCGGGCAGCTCCTCGGGTCGGTGGTGGATCGGTCCGGTAAGGCCGACGCGCTGCGCCGGGCGGCGGAGCATTTCGGTGTCCCGCTGTCTCAGTGTGTCGCGGTCGGGGACGGCGCCAACGACATCGACATGCTTGCCACGGCCGGTCTGGGTGTCGCGTTCAACGCCAAACCCGCGTTGCGAGAAATCGCTGATACCGCCATCAACCAGCCGTTTCTGGACATCGTGCTGTTCGTGTTGGGGGTGACTCGCGCGGAGGTCGAGGCCGCCGACGCTGCTGACGGGATGCTACGCAGGGTGCCGCTGTGATTACGGATCCTGGGAGTGCGGCCCCTGGGAGTACGGCCCCTGGGAGTACGGCGGGGCTGCTGGCGTCGTTGGCTGGGCGTTACGTGAGTTGGCTGGATCTGCCGGCTGACGCGACCGCCGACATCACCGATGAGGACCCTGCAGCGGTGCGCGCGATGCCGCTGATCCTGCGGATGGAGCGGGATGTGGTGCCGCCGCGCAGCGCGCTGCTCGAGGCGGCCGCGTCGGCGGCAGTGGCACTGTGTCTCGACGCGCGTTCGCAACCCGGAGGTCCGTGGAATTGTTCGGTGCAGGCTTGGGTGGCAGGACGGATCCGCAAGGTCGCCCGCCGCGCTCGCGGCGCGCACTGGATCGCTGTGTCGGACCTGCCCGGCATCACCGTCGAGCACCGCGGTGCCCAGGTGCGGGCACTGGTGCCCTGCCCGGTGGCCGCCACTCCGACAACCGTGACGCGGCTGCAGGTTGGCGGTACCGACATGCCGCCCGACGATCCAGGCCCACCACCAGGCGGGGTGCCGGTGCTCTGGCTCGCGCCGCAGCCGGTGATGAGCACGGGCAAGGCCGCTGCGCAGGTCGGCCACGCCAGCATGCTGCTCGCTGCGTTGCTGGCCGCTGACGGCCGGGCTGCAACGCTGGACCGCTGGGCGGCTGATGGCTACCGCTGTGCGGTGCGCACCGCGTCGGCGCAACAGTGGGCTGACCTGGCGGTAGGCAAGCGCCCGGACCGAGCCTGGCGTGAGCGCGGGATACTGGCCGTACGCGATGCCGGATTCACCGAAGTCGCCCCCGGCACCGTCACCGTGCTCGCCCGACTCGTGAGTGCGTAACAGTGTGAGAACACTGGTCCGAAAATAAGCGGTGACCACGCGGGATTTTTGGTGACCAGATGGGTCGTGAGGGCAGGCGTTATCGGCCGGGCTGGGTGGGGGTTGTGACCTGGCCGGCCTGGCTGGTGTGGTGGG
>JBOHGX010000179.1:0-1822 GCA_050700255.1 Pseudonocardiaceae bacterium | reverse complement strand
CCGCGACACAGTCACGCCAAGCCGGCGGTCCCGCTCGCCCGTCCCGACTGTATTTTCGGATCAGTGTCAGGACACTGTTACCCACTCACGAGTGCGACCGAAGGGAACGCCGTTGACTCGTTCCGTCCTCGTCACTGGAGGTAACCGTGGTATCGGGCTGGCGATCGCCCGTGCCTTCGCCAAGCAGGGCGACCGGGTCGCGGTGACCCACCGTGGAACCAGTGTTCCCGAGGGTCTCGCGCCCGAGCTGTTGCCGGTGCGATGCGACGTCACCGACGGCGCTGCCGTCGATGCCGCGTTCGCCGAGGTGGAAGGCGTCCACGGTCCGATCGAGGTGCTCATCTCCAATGCCGGAATCACCGATGACACGCTGCTCCTTCGGATGACCGAGGAGCAGTTCGCGCGGGTCCTGGACACCAACCTCACCGGTGCCTACCGGGTAGCCAGGCGCGCCGCCAAGGGCATGCTGCGGGCCCGTCGGGGCCGGATGGTGTTCATTTCCTCAGTGGTCGCTCTGTCCGGCGGCGCCGCGCAGGTGAACTACGCAGCCAGCAAAGCCGGGCTGATCGGCATCGCCCGGTCCATCGCCCGTGAGCTCGGATCCCGGTCGATCACCGCCAACGTGGTCGCGCCCGGTTACGTCGACACCGACATGACCGCGGAGCTGAGCCAGGCGCGCCGAGAGGAGATTCTGGCCTCGATCCCGCTGCGCCGCAAGGCCAGCCCCGAGGAGATCGCCGCCGTGGTGACCTTCCTCGCCTCGGACGCGGCGGGATATATCACCGGCGCAGTGTTGCCGGTGGACGGCGGCCTGGGAATGGGTTACTGAGACACGGGCGATTAAGGGGAGGAGAACAGGTGGCGGGTCTGCTCGACGGTAAGCGCTTGCTGATCACCGGGGTGCTCACCGACGCCTCGATCGCATTTCACGTGGCGCAGGTGGCCCAGGACCAAGGGGCCCAGGTGATCCTCACCGGGTACGGCCGGTTGCGCCTGGTGGAGCGCATCGCGAAGCGCCTGCCCCAGCCGGCTCCGGTGCTTGAGCTCGACGTGCAGGATCAGAGTCAGTTGGACTCGCTGGCGCAGCGACTCGGCGAGCACGTCGACGGACTGGATGGGGTGCTGCACTCCATCGGCTTCGCGCCCGCGTCTTGCCTGGGCGGGGAGTTCCTCAATGCGCCCTGGGAGGACGTGGCCACCGCGATGCACATCTCGGCGTACTCGTTCAAGTCGCTGGCGATGGCGTGCAGACCGCTGCTGCACCGCGGTGCGTCGATCGTCGGGATGGACTTCGACAACCGGCAGGCCTGGCCCGCCTATGACTGGATGGGAGTGGCGAAGTCGGCGCTGGAGTCGGTGTGCCGCTACCTGGCCCGCGACCTCGGCCCCGACGGCATCCGGGTCAATCTCGTGGCGGCCGGGCCGGTGCGGACCATGGCGGCCAAGTCCATCCCGGGCTTCGCCGCGTTCGAGAATGCCTGGTCGGGTCGTGCTCCACTGGGCTGGAACATCGACGACCCCACTCCGGTAGCTCGCACGGCCTGCGCTCTGCTGTCCGATTGGCTACCTGCCACGACCGGTTCCATGGTGTGGGCCGACGGCGGTTTCCACGCGGTCGGCGTCTAGTTGGCACGCCTTCAAGTACCGCCAACCCCCCTCGGAAGGGTCTCCAACAGCTACCAACCTCGTGAGTGGGTAACAGCACCTGATACCCGTGCGGGTCGCGCGTTCCGTGGTGAAAATGGGGGTTGGCTGCTGTTGTGCGGGTGGATGATCGTGGTCTGGGCCTTTCGAGGGGGAGGGTGGTGGAGCAGGATCGCTG
>JBOHGX010000178.1:0-2223 GCA_050700255.1 Pseudonocardiaceae bacterium | reverse complement strand
ACTCAATGCCACTCACGAGCGGGGCTGACGGTGAGCTCCAGCCGGTCCTCAATGACCGTGCCCCAGACGTCCTGGCCACCTCTGAGATCGCCGGCGAGCAGCATGCGGGACAGCTTGCGGTCCAGTTCACGTCCGATCGCCCGGCGCAGCGGCCGAGCCCCGAATTCCGGCTGGTGGCCACGGTCGGCGATCCAGTCGATGGCGTGGTCGTCGAGGCGCAGAGTGATGTCCTGGGCGCGCAGCCGCAGCCGGGTCTCCTCCAGCAGCAGTTCGGTGATCGTCCGCAGCCGCGCGCGATCAAGACCGCGGAACAGGACGATTTCATCAATCCGGTTGAGGAACTCCGGCCGGAAGTGCCGCCGCACGCTGGCCATCAGCGATTCCCGCACCTCCTCCACCGGTCGCCCACCCTTGGTGGCCGCCAGCAGCGCCTCGGCACCGAGGTTGCTGGTCATGATGATCACAGTGTTGGCGAAGTTCGCGGTACGGCCCCGAGCGTCGGTGAGCCGGCCAGCGTCGAAGACCTGCAGCAGGATGTTCGAGACGTCGACGTGCGCCTTCTCGATCTCGTCCAGCAGCACCACCGTGTACGGGGTGCGGCGGACGGCTTCGGTGAGCTGGCCGGCCTCCTCATGGCCGACATAACCGGGCGGGGCGCCGATGAGCCGCGACACGGTGTGCCTGTCCTGAAACTCGCTCATGTCGATACGGACGAGCTGCTCCTGCGACCCGAACAGGGCCTGCGCCAGTGCCCGAGCCAACTCGGTCTTGCCGACCCCGGTGGGGCCCAGGAACAGGAACGACCCGACCGGGCGGTCGGGGTGATTGAGACCGGCACGGCTGGCGCGGACCGCGTCCGCGACGGCCTCGACCGCCTCGTCCTGCCCGACGACGCGCTGCCGTAGCTGCTCCTCGAGGTTGAGTAGCCGGTGCCGCTCCACCTCGGTGAGCTGCGCGACCGGGATGCCGGTGCTGCGGGCGACGATGTCCGCGACGTCGCCGGCGCTGACCTCCGGCGGGCGCGTCGGACCGGCGTGCGCGGTGTCCAGCTCCACGATCGCCAGGTCGAGCTCCCGGGTCAGCGCCTCCGCCCGCTCGTAGTCCTCGGCGTCAACCGCGATGTCCTTGGCCCGGGTGAGCTGCGCGACGCGCTGCTCGAGGGCCCGGGTGTCCTCGCTCGGGGCCTCGGCCCGCATCCGGACCCGAGCACTGGCCCGGTCGATCAGGTCGATCGCCTTGTCCGGAAGGAACCGGTCGGTCAGGTATCGATGAGATAGCAGCGCAGCCGCATCGATGGCCCCGTCGGTGATACGCACCCGGTGGTGGACCTCGTAGCGCTTGCTCAGGCCGCGCAGGATGGCGACGGTGTCCTCGACGCTCGGTTCGGCGACCAGGATGGGCTGGAACCGCCGTTCCAGCGCCGGATCCCGCTCGATGTGCCTGCGGTACTCGTCGACCGTGGTGGCCCCGAGAACCTGCAGGTCACCGCGGGCCAGCGCTGGCTTGAGCATGCTGGCGGCGTCCATCGCGCCGCCCTCGGCAGCGCCGGCACCGATCACCGTGTGCAGCTCGTCGAGGAACAGCACCACGGTCCGGGCAGCGGCCGTCACCTCGTTGATCACCGCCGTGAGCCGTTCCTCGAACTCGCCCCGGTACTTGGTGCCGGCCACCATCCCGGCCAAATCCAGCGCGATCACTCGCCGGTTGCGCAGCGGCTCCGGGACCGCGCCCTCGGCTATGCGCGCAGCGATGCCCTCGACGATCGCGGTCTTGCCGACGCCGGGGTCGCCGATCAGGACCGGGTTGTTCTTGGTCCGCCGCGACAGCACCTCGAGGACTTGCTCGATCTCATCCTCGCGTCCGATGACGGGGTCGAGGCGGCCGGCGCGAGCGTCGGCTGTGAGGTCGCGGCCGTAGCGGTCCACGCGCTGCGTCGATGTGCCCGGCTTCGTTATCCCACCGAGGGACTGCTCGAGACCACCGACCAGCCGGCTCACCAGGTCCTCGAGCGGGTTGGACCCGGAACCGAAAGGCCCATCGGGCATACCGAGCCTCCTCGTCCACCGCACCCCGATGTCGACGGTACCGCCCGCTCGCCTCGACACGCAGCGCGCCAGCGCCCAGACGGACCGGGCTCGTCGAGGAACCGGCGACACCGTGGGTGTCCTCAGGCTGATCGGTGCAGAGGATGTAACTGCCCAGCAATAAGCGCCAGCGTTGACC
>JBOHGX010000177.1:0-28890 GCA_050700255.1 Pseudonocardiaceae bacterium | reverse complement strand
CGCTTCATGCTCGTCCTCCTGGGGTCTCGACCATGACCTCGGTCGACTTCACGACAGCCACTGCCAGTACCCCCGGCACGAGCCCCAGTTCGCGTACTGCCTCGCTGCTCATCAGTGAGACCACCCGATGTGGTCCGCACTGGATCTCTACCTGTGCCATCACCAGGTCGCAGATCACCTCGGTGACCAACCCGACGAAACGGTTGCGCGCCGACCGATCCACCAACGACGGATCAGGCGTGGCCTGCGCCTGGCTCTTGGCAAATGCCGCCAGCTCCGCACCATCCACCGCCTTGCGACCACCGGCATCCCGGACCGCGGTCAGCTGCCCCGAGTCCGCCCACCGCCGAACGGTGTCATCACTTACGCCGAACAGTTCAGCGATCTCCGACATCCGATAGTGCGGCACGCCAGCAAGAGTACCTCCGCAGCTGCGGAGGCAAAAGTGCGGTCCAAGGCCGAGCTCGTATCAGCTCGACCGTCGGGGTCGGTGATCGTCTCCGCATCATCTCTGAGAACCTCAAAGGACGAAGGTAGAACCGATAATCCCCGCTTATGCGGAGTACAGACGTTCTCTATCACGCTTGTGCGGATACTAGTCTTCGTGCGATGCTGTGCCGCACGGGGGAGGGGTTGTGCGGCCGCCCGGGCGGCTGTGTGGCCGCACAACCCTGTCGTTTGGGTTGGGAGAGCGTGGGATGTCTTTCGCCGGTGTGGTGCCTTTCCTCTCGGCCATGAACGGCGTTGTGTGCTGCCCGACGTGCGGCCTGGCGGCAATCGTCGAGGGCAGGTTCTGTCTCCAAGGCACCGGCGGCCCCATCGGGCGCCTGCGCATCTCATGTATTGACGGGCACGGCTGGCTGCTGCTGGCCGACCGAGTCAAGGAGATCTCGCCTTGGGATGATCTTGATCAGATGATCAGTAAGTCTGATCACCACGTCACGATGACGGTGTCAGAGCAAGTTCCGCTGGCAGTGGACCATCGCCAAGCCGATCAGGCTGAGTAAGACCCCAAGACCCCGTTTACCGGGACGGGTTCGTGATGATGTCCGCGCGGCGGGCGGGGATCAGGTCGCTGGGGCGGGGCAGCCTTGTGTTGCCGGCCACGGTCGTCGGCGACTGGTGGACGAGGATGCGGGGCCCGAACACGTCTCGGGCGCCGGCAAGCATCTCGGCGACGTCGGTGTGGTTCGTGGTGAGAATGACCGCGCCATCGCTGGACCATAAGTGGAACGCGCGCCTGGGGTCCGGTGTGCACTCTGGGCTCAGTCCTGCGTTGTACATGCGGGTCTCCTTCGTCGCCTCGGCCGCTGAGCGCGATGCCGGCGCACGCCGCACCGTGATCCTCCTGGGGAAAACGGACATCTATGGCAACACGGGTCACCATGTTAACCCTACATATGCTCCGCAGAGCAGGAGATTCTAGAGAAAATATCCCGCAACTGCGTGAATTTATCGAGATTGATCTCCGCAGGCGCGACGAAGCACCGGGTTGGCGGCTTCGATCAGCCACCGGTACACCTCACCGGTCAACTCGCGGTCGTCATGGGCGTGGCTGACGAAGATCCAATCCAGGCGCCGACCTCAACGTATTCGCTGATTTCATTGCCGGAGGGGGTCGTGGAGCGGTCGCCTTTGGGCATCCACGGTTTGTGGGGGTGGCAGTGATCACCCGGACATGACTGGGGCCGATCGCGCCGGCGGCCAGTTCGGTGGCGGTGGCCGGAAGCGCCGGGGGCAGCGTCTGGCCGGTGAGCGATCGGCGGGCGCCAGCAACCCGGCCTGCTCTGTGCGAGCCTTGGCCTCTGCCGTGGACAGGTTGAGCACACCGGCTAACAGTCGAGCGGTGGTACCGAACCCGGCGACCGCGCCCGCCTTCTCGGCGTCCAACTCGGCGACCACCTCAAGGACCCGCGCATAAGACCGCCGGAAATCAGTCTCGGCGGCGCGCAGCACTTGCAGCAGCCCGTCAATACCAGCCTGGGTGCGATCCTCCTCCACCGTGGTCACGACATGATTCTCGCGAGCACCACTGACAATTTCGGGCTCTGTGGGATACCCCGCGGCGAGAAAGCCGGGAATGCGACGAACGGTTAACATGCGCGACGGTAACGGCCGCCCACCGAAGAATCGCTCCTGCGAAATCAGCGCTCTTGTGAAATCGGGATGCGCAGCCGCACGACGGTTCCGCGGCCTGGTGAGCTGTCCGCGGTGAGCTGACCGCCCAGCAGCTCGGCGCGCTGCTGCATACCTGGCAGCCCATAACCCACCGGGCCGGCCCGTTCGACGGTGGCGGCCGGGTCGAAGCCGGTGCCGTCGTCGGAGATCTCAAGCAACACCGTGCCGGCGGTCGCCGAGAGCCGGAGGTGAACGTGCCCAGCGTTGGCGTGCTTCATGATGTTCTGTAGCGCCTCTTGGGCGATCCGGTAGACGGCCGTCTCCATGTGCTCGGGCAGGCTGGTGGATACGGTGTCCACTTGGACGTCGGGTAGCGGGGTCGCCCGGGCAAGGCTTTCCAGGCTGGCTGCCAATCCAAGGTCGTCGAGCACGGGCGGGCGAAGTCCGGCGATCGCCTGCCGGGTCTCATCCAGCGCTCCGGCGGCGAGTTCCTGAGCGCGGGCTATCTGGTCGGCGGCACCGGCTGGGTCGGAGGTCACTGCGTCTGCCGCCGCCGAGAGGTGAAACGACAAGCTGACGATGCGCTGGCTGATGCCATCGTGGATCTCGCCGGCAAGGCGCCGCCGCTCGGTCTCCTGGAGCAGCACGATCTGCTCGGCGAACCGCTCCATCGCCTCCTCTCGCTCGGCGAGCTTGCGGTGCAAGCTCGCGTTCTCGATGGCCCCGGCCATCAGACCCGCCACGGTGCCCAGCAGCTCGATGTCGGCATTGGTGAACTCGCGGCGGTCATGGGTATGCACGTTGAGTACACCCACGAGATCGCCAGGTCGGGTGATCATCGGCACCGAGGCCATCGACGTGAAGTCTTCCCCGCGCAGCTCGGGAATGTAGAGGTAGCGCGGATCGGCGCGCTTGTTGTCGGTGATCACCGCCGGCGCGCAGTGTGCGGCGACCCACCCGGTCACCCCGTCACCGACCGGCAGCTCGATCCGCCCGGCGAACCGGTCGAAGGGAGGTGTGGCGCCGCGTAGCTGCAGCCGCCCGCGCGGTTTGTCCAGCAGATGGACGAAGCAGACGTCGGTGGAGGTGGTCGCGGTGATCAGGTCGGCCACTCGCTGGACGACCACGTCGAGGTCGAGACCTGCCGACAGGATCCCGATCACCCGGTGCAGCAGCTGGGCATCAGAATCGGCATCCGCCAGACCCAACCGCGAGTGGATCACTGGAATACCCCCTCCCGCAGCGCCGCGGCGACAGCACCGGAGCGGTCCGGGACATCCAGCTTGCGGTAGATCCCGCGGGCGTGGGTCTTGACGGTCTCCTCGCTGACGGTGAGCCTTCCGGCGATGGCGCGGTTGGACAATCCGGCCACCATCAGCGCGAGCACCTCGCTCTCGCGCTGGGTCAGCCCGAGATGGGCTCCCGGCCAGAACTCGCCACCGCGCAGATGAGCTACCGACATCGCAACCTTCGCCGCCAGGCTGGGATCGATCAGGATCTCGCCCAGGTGGATCCGTTGCAGGTGATCCACCAGCTCGGCACCACGAACCCGCTTGAGCAGGAAGCCCGCGGCGCCGAGCCGTAGCGCCTGATAGAGGTACTGCTCGTCGTCGTAGACGGTCAGGAACACGACCTTGCAGCCAGGCTGGCGTTGACGGATCTCCGCGCACAGGTCCATCCCGCTGGATCCCCGTAGCCGAACATCGAGCAAGGTGATGTCGGGCTCGTGCTCGATGATGAGCTTCATCGCGAGTTCCGGCTCGGTGGCCTCACCGACGATCTCGACCTGGCCGGAGTAGGCAGCCAGCATCGCGCGCAGTCCATTGAGCACCATCTGATGGTCATCCACGACGACGACGCGTAGCGGCCCCTCAGTCCGCCTGCTCATGGAGGCAGCCTACGCATCGCGCGGGTGAACATGTCCAGCAGCGGACCGGTGAGCAGGGTCGTGACGATCGCGGCGATCACGAACGCGATCTGCATCGGCTGGGTGATCATGCCCGCCTGCTGGGCAACCAGCGCGATCACCAGTGTGACCAGTCCGCCGCAGCTGAGCATCGCCCCCACGGCGCCCGCATGATGCCACGTCATGCCGGTCGCCCGGCTGACCAGCGCGCCCACCCCGCCCTTCCCGAGCAGCAGGGCCAGCAAGAACAGCGCGATGCCTGCGAGATGTTCGAGCCGGAGCACGCGCAGATCGGTCTGCAGCCCGGACACTGCCAGGAACACCGGGATGCCGAACACCATCACGAACTGCTGCAGCCGCTCGATGACGGCCGCGCCCAGCCCGTCGCGCTGGGGGACGGCCGCGCCGAACAGCAGGCCGCCGGTCAATGCGTGCACTCCGATCCGGTCAGCTGCCAGCGCGGAAAGCAACGCCCCGGCGAGCAGCACGGCCAGCAGGCCGCCGTCCAGTGGCCTGTCGGCTCGGAACTTGCGGGCGAGCAGGCGCGCCAGCAGCGGCCGCACCACGCCGAAGAGGACGCCGATAAGCGCGGCGGCGAGCACCAGCCGTGTGCCGATCGCCGCCGGTACATCGGACGGACGGCCCGATCCGGTCGCCACCGCGATCACCACGAACGCCAGCGGTGTGGTGACCGCCGCGGCGCCGAGACCGAGCGCTCCGATCTGGGTGGCGATCAGATCTTTGCCTTGCAGGATCCGCGCGATCACGGGCAGCGCGGTGGCCGCCAGCCCGGCCCCGACGACCAGCACGTGGGTAGTGAACGGAACGGCACGCCCATCGGCGAGTTCGGCGACCCGCCAGACCCCCGGCTCATCGAGCACCGTTGCCACGCCTGCACCCAGGGCGAGCGGGGCCACGACGGTGGCCAACCCGACCGTGACGATCTGCCGACCCCGGCCGGCCAGCAGCCGCTGCGGCACCTCCATGCCGACCAGGAAGGTGAACAGCACGAGCGCGAGTACGCCCAGCAGGTTCAGAAAAGCGTAGGCCTGCAGCGGGTAAATCGCGTTGGTCAGGCCGGTCCCGGCCTGCGCCGGGTCACCCATGCGGGTGGCCTCGGCGGCGAGCCGTCCACCGAGCACGGTCGGACCGATCAGGATCCCAGCGATCATTTCGCCGACTACCCGCGGTTGGCGCAGCCGGACGAACAGGCCACCGATCAGCCGGGCCGCCAGCAAGATCAAGGCGAGGTCGGCGAGCACATACCCGACCACGTCGGTTCCCGGGAGCTCGGCCGGGGCGGCGACACCGCCGCACGATAGCCCGGCCGTCGCCGCACCACAGGTTTGCCGCAGCAGCTGCGCAGCTGTCACTAAATCTGCAGCATGTAGACGCAGAAGCGAAGGTCCAGGTGCATGAACTCCCGGTGGCGCGCGAAGCCGGCGCCCTCGTAGAGCGCCTGTGCGGCCACCATCATCTCCGCGGTGTGCAGGCCCACGGCTGGTGCGTGATCCGCCCGAGCCATGGCCAAGCAGTCCTCAGTGAGGGCGCGGGCGACACCGCGGCCGCGCAGCGCCGGGTCGACCGCGAGCACCCGGATCACCGCCCACTCCGGTGGTACCCGTTGGTAGTCCTTGGGGCCGGGCGGGAGGTAGGTGACCGTGCCGGCCAACTGGTCGCCGAGTTGCCCGACCCGCAACCGCCCCGGAGCGCCGGGCTCGACGACCTTGGCGATGTTGCCGGTCATCCGGACCCAGTTTGCCGGGGTCAGCCACGGTTCGAATTCCGCATACGCCGCGTCTACGAGCCGGTGCACGGCCGGCAGGTCCGCCGCAACAGCTGACCGCACCTCGATGACCTGTCGCGATGTGTGGTCAGCGGTCACGTGGGTACCTCCTCGTGCTGGCCGTTCTGCGAGCTTGGGGCCGGGTACACTCAGTTGATTGTCCACCCGAGGTTGGTCATGGTGCTTCCGAAACCCGAGGAACGCGCTGACGAGGCCGTTGTCGTCGTTGTCGACGCTGCGGACCCCGAGAGCGCTGACGAGGCCGTTGTGGTCGTTGTCGACGCTGCGGACCCCGAGAGCGGCCGCGAGCGGGTGATGCGCGCGGCGTATGACCTGTTCAGCCGCCAGGGCACCCGCACTGTCGGGGTGGACGCAGTGATCGGTGAAGCGGGCGTCGCGAAGATGACGCTGTACCGCAACTTTGCGTCTAAGGACGACCTCATCCTTGCCTTCCTCGAGCGTCGCGAGGCTCTCTGGACACATGGCTGGGTGCGGGCGGAATCGCAGCGACGAGGTGGCACCCCCGCTCAGCGCCTGCTGGCCATCTTCGAGATCTTCGGCGAGTGGTTCGCACAGCCGGATTTCGAAGGTTGCTCCTTCATCACCACGCTGCTCGAGGTGACCGCCCGGGACAGTCCGGTCCGCAACGCTAGTGTCCTGCACCTGGCGAACATCCGCGGTTACCTGTGTGAGCTGGCAACCGAAGCCGGCGTGGAGGACCCCGATTCGTTCGCCCGCCAGTGGCACATCTTGATGAAGGGATCGATCGTCGCCGCGGCCGAAGGTGACATTCACGCGGCCTTGCGAGCCCGGGAACTCGGAATGCTCCTACTCGATCACCACGGAATAGCTCCGTAGCCACGGGAGGAGAATGTCGGACCGCCAGGAGGCGAGGCCATGGACGCACAGGAGCCCCGGACAGTGCTCGAGGAGCTTCGCGCCGGTCAGATGGTGATCTGTGACGGTGCAATGGGCACGATGCTGCATGCAGCCGGGGTATCGCTGGACCGTTCGCTGCCGGAGCTCAATCTCTCGCGCCCGACCCTGGTTCGTGACCTGCACGCGGCGTATGTCAGCGCAGGTGCCCGGATCCTGCAGACCAACACCTTCGGTGCCAACCGGCTCCGGCTGGCCGGGGCCGGTCTGGAAGACAGCGTCTCGGAGATCAACATCGCGGGCGCCCGGCTGGCCCGGGAGGCAGCTCAGCAGGCGGGGCATCCGGTGTTGGTCGCTGGGTCGGTCGGACCGGCGGTCAGCGCACCCGCGGTGCGCCGGGTACCGGCCGGCGCCCGGGAGCAGACGCTGCGCGAGCAGATCGTGGCGCTGTGCGACTGGGTCGACCTGATCATCCTGGAGACCTTCGGCGATCTGGAGTCGCTGATTCAGGCGGTCGAGGTCACCACGTCGTGCAGCGACCTGCCGGTCGTGGCTCAACTGACGTTCGGCGACGACGGCCGGACGCTACGTGGGGAGGATCCCGCGCAGGCCGCCGCGGTGCTCTCCAGCCTGCGGGTGACCGCGTTGGGTGCCAACTGCACGGTCGGCCCCGCGGTGCTGGTGGATGTGGTCGGTGAGCTGGCTCGCGCCACTGACCTGCCGGTGTCCGTGCAACCCAATGCGGGTGTGCCCCACCGGCTTGGCAGGCAGATCCGCTACGCCCGTAACGCGGCGTATTTCGCCGAGGCCGCGCCACGGTTCGTGGCCGCGGGTGCCACCCTGCTGGGTGGCTGCTGCGGGACAACACCTGCCCACGTGCGGGCGGTCTCTCATGCGGTCGCTGCATTGCCCCCGGCTCAGCGCGCCCCCCAGCGCCCCCCGTTGACCGGCTCGACCATCGTGCGAGACGTACCAGCGAGGCCCGAGGCGCCCTGCCCCGGTTGGCCGTGGGAGGGCGAGCTGGTAGTGGCCGTCGGGTTGCAGGCTCCGCACGGCCCGCAGGTACCGGAGTTCATCGAGCGGGCGACCATGCTGCGCGCGGCCGGCGCGGGGGTGCTGGCCATCATCGAACCGGCGCCACCTGCGGCCCGGATCAGCCCGGTTGGCGCCGCCGTGGTGGTCAGCGAGCGGGTGGGCAGCGAGGTGCTGTTGCCGGTGGAGGCCGCCGACCGCAACCTTGCGGCCCTGCAAGCCGACCTGCTCGGCGCGCACGCGCTGGGCCTGCGGGTCGTCATGTGCCGAACCGGCAGCCCGCGGGTGGCCGGTGATTACCCCAGCCCCGGTGGCGGTTCGCCTTGGGACGTCGACTCTGTCGGGCTCGTCGCCATGCTCGGTGCACTCAACGAGGGCATCGACTGGCGAGGCGTTGCCACCGCGGAGCGCACCCGGTTCGTGATCGGCGCCACGTTGCGCACCGCAGCCAGTGATCTCGCCCGCGAGCTGGACAAGGCGCAGGCCAAGCTCCGCTCCGGGGCGCATTTCCTGGTTACTGACGTCGTCTATGACGTCGAAGAGGCGACCTGCGTGCTTGATGCACTGCGGGCGCGCGGGGTGACGCTGCCGGTGCTTGCGACGCTCGCTCCGTTCGAAGACATTCGGACCCTGCAAAGGCTGTCCCACGAGGTTGCCGAAGTATCGATCCCGCTGTCTGCTCTGGCCGCCGCCCGGCGCAACCGGGATCACCCCGAACAGACCGTCGAGCTCTCGGTGCACGTGGTGGAGAAGCTGCGACACCTGATCGCCGGTGTCGTCGTGCACGTGCCCAGCGGGATGGACGAGCCGGCGGTACAGCTGGTGGAAGCTCTCGCGCAGCTGCGCTCGGACCCATGACCAGCCCGGGGACGCACGAGCCCACACCGGCCTGGGGCGGCAACACCGCGCTGAGCGGGCTGTCCCGGCAGAATTCGATCTACCGGCGGACCATGGCGGTGTGTGACGAGCTGGCGGACGCGGCGCTGGGAGGGGCCGACCCGGTGCGGCTCACTGAGGTGTTCGCCCGGCTGGTCGGCAAGCGGATCGTGTTGCTCGACAGTGCGTTCCGGCTGCGTGCCCAGGCCGGCCGCTCCGACTCATCCCGGGGGCTGCGGTGGAACCGCACGGATCCCAGCGTCGACCGGTTGCTGCGCGCGCTGGAGGCTTCGCGGCGGCCACTGCGGATCCCGGCGATTCCCGGATCGCTGCTCGACGAGGCCTGCTTGGTGGCCCCCGTCGTGGTCCGCGAAACCAGCCTGGGTTACCTCCTCGTCCTCGACGAGCAGCCCACGACCGACGGCTTCGAGGTGCAGCCCGACGACGCCGAGTTCCTCACTGTCACCTATGCGGCCACGCTTTTCGCCTTGACTCTGGCGCATGAGCAGACCAGTGCAGAGCTGGATCTGCGCTATCGCAGCAGCGTGGTCGACGCTTTGGTCTCGGGCCATTTTCTGGACGGCCAGGACGCCCAGCGCAAGGCCCGGTCGCTGGGGCTGCGTGATGGGGTGCCACTACGCGTCGCGATGCTGCGCCCGGCACCGTCGGACGCGGCGGTGGGGATGCAGCGGATCGCTGCGATGTTGCCGGCCGCGGCCGCCGCGGTGCGCGACGGCGCGCTGGTCGTGATCGTCCCGGGCGATCCGAGCACCGAGGCCCTTTCGGGTTTGTGCGGGCTGGAGCAGGGGGCCACCTGCGGGGTGAGCGAGCGGGTGGACTCCCCGGAACTTGCACCCCGTGCGGTGCGCCAGGCCGAGCGGGCGATCGATCTGGCGCTGCGGCTGGGTCGGGCCGGCCAGCCGGTCCGCTACGAGGAGTTGGGAATCTACCGGTTGCTGTGCACCATCGGCGACATGCAGCATTTGATGGGGTTCGCCCGTGACGTGCTCGGGCCTTTGCTCGACTATGACGCCGAGCATCGCACCGACATGGTGCACACCCTGTCGGTGTACCTGCACCACCACGGCAGTCACAAGCGGTCCGCCCGAACGCTGCACCTGCACGCCAATACCGTCGCCTACCGCGCTGCGCGTATCGAGGCGATCACCGGGCTGGACCTCGCTGATCCCGATGACCGGCTGGTTGCGCAGGTGGCCGTCAAGATAATCGAGTCGCAAGGTTTAGCAGAAACCGGCAGCCAGGGTTGAGGAAGGAATGGCGCGCCACTTCCAAGTCAAAGGGAATGGTGCGTTGGTCCCTCATTTTGGCCGCGTAAGCGCCGATAACGAAGCAGCAGTTCGTCCTCAGCCGCAAGCACACCTACCAGCTCCATCCGTCGAGGATGGTCTCGGCCGGTACTCGACGTGATGCGTCCCGTGCCACCGCCAGTAACCAGTGGGGCGACCGTGAGACACAATTCATCGACGGCATCCGCCTCGTGAAACTGGCCGAGCAGCGTTGGCCCTCCCTCGCACAGCACCCGGTGCAATCCGCGGCGATGGAGCTCAGCGATGATCGTCTGGGGGGTGAGCTGCTCCAGCAGGACGATCTCGCCCCCAGCGTCGCGAACACGATCGCGGCACCCTTTGGGCGCCGACTTCAGGGTCAGAACCAACGGCGGCACAAACGTGTCGGTGAACAGCAAGCTGTCTGGGTCAAGCGCTGCCGACCCGGAGACAACGGCGATCGGTGGATGCGTGTCGCGGCCTCGCGTCGGACGGCGCGCTCCGTTGTAGTTCTCGACACGGACAGTGCCGGCACCAACAAGGATCACCTCCGCGAGTTCCCGAAGCAGCTCGAAGATTTTGAGATCCGCCGCCGAACCGAGACCGCCGGTCTTGCCTTCCACCGCAACGGCCCCATCAAGGCTGGACACCATGTTCACTCTCACGTATGGCCCAGCAAGTGCAGCAGGCCAGGCATAGTGTGCGGCGAGTGCAGTGTCATCGAGCGCTTCTAGGGCTGTGCTGGGCGGCCACAGGCGAAGCATCTTCTCGTCTCCAATACAAAGTTGCCGCAATCGCCTGAGCATACCGCTGCTTTATGTGACGTTGTGGAAAGCGACCGCTGGCGGTCGCCAACCGAGCACAGCCTCCACGACTGTTATTCCAGAACGTATAGCTGCCACGTCGTGAACGCGCACTATCCTTGCTCCCTGCAACATGCAGAGGACAACTGTGGCGAGAGTTCCCTCCGTCAGCTTGCCAACGGGAAGGCCCAGAGTCTCGGCGATGAAGTCCTTGTTCGAGACTGATGCAAGCAATGGGTAGCCGAGTGTTGCCAATTCGCCGAGTCGCTGTGTCAGCTCGAGCGAGTGCAAGGTGTTCTTGTTGAGGTCGTGGCCGGGATCGATGATGATTTTATCACGCGACACGCCTTGGGCTTCTGCGAAACTGGCACGTTCAATGAGAAAGTCACGGACTTCGGAAACGACGTCGGTATAGTGTGGCCGAGCGAGCCATTCACCCGGTGCAGCTTTGCTGTGCGTAATGATGACCGTTGCTCCGGTCGCTGCGACGACCTCGGTCATGAGTGGGTCGTGGAGCCCAGATGTGTCATTAACGGCATCAGCCCCGATATTGATCGCTTGACGTGCCACCTCTGCCCGGAATGTATCGACGGAGATCACTGCGTCCGTCTTCTCTCGGATTGCCTGGATCAAGGGTAGCAGTCGATCCAGCTCATCCTTTTCGTCAACCTCTTGAGCCAGGGGTGAGAACGGAACCGCGCCGATATCAAGCCAATCAGCGCCTTGTCTCAATGCTTGCTCTGCGGCCTCAAGGGCCTTGCCGAACTCGAACGTCCGTCCTCTGTCGTAGAATGAGTCGAGCGTCCGGTTGATGATACCCATGATGACGACTTGCTGGGAGAAGTCGAACGTCTTACGGCCTATGGTCCGTATCGTCTTGCCCATCTCCGGGCTGACAAACGTAGACATGTGAAACGATCAAGCTCCGCTAGCGTGCTCAGCGGCCTGGGTGGCGCAGTGAGCCGATCACCAGCATCAGCCCGACCGCCAGCGCTATCGCCGCGAGCACCCAGCGCGCGTCCACCACCGGCAGCCAGCTGATTCCGCCGAGCAGCGCGGTGCCGGCGACGCCCAGCGCGCCCAACCCGACCGCGAGAGTCAGCAGGTCCGGCCCGCGCCGTGGGACCATGGCATCCGGCTCGCTGCTGTGGTGAGGTGCTGGTTGCGCCATCGTCGGGTCCGTTCCGCTCATGATCCACGCTCCACCTGGACGTTGCCCATACCGGCGTGCACGTCCAGCACCAGTCGACCACCGCCGGGGCCGTCGGATCCGTTGTCGGTCAGGTCCACCCGGGCCGGAAAGCTGCCGTCGCCGCTCACACCGAGGCAGTCGACGTTGCCGACCTGTGCCCGGCAGACCACCTGCGCGTCGACATTCGGCGGCAGGATGACCTCGGTCTCCCCCATCCCCACCGCAACTGCGGTGGTCACAGTCTGCCCTTGCGCCAGCTGAAGCTCGGTGAGGTTCAGGCGGCCGTTGCCCATGGTGACCTCATAGCGCGGCTGCACTTGGGCGGCCGTGGCAGGGTTCCAACGGCCCTCTCCGAGCTTGAAGCCAGACACTGGAGCGGCTTGCAGTATCCAGGTGAGCAATGCCAGCGGCACGGCGACCAGGATCAGTCCCCGCCCGCTTCGCAACAGCGAGCCCGCTATCAGGCCGAGCCCGACGACACCCAGCAGCAACGCGGCGATCTGGGCCGCCAAGAGTGCGGGCCACAAGGCCGACGCGATCCCGCCGGTCAGCAACGCGAGCCCGAGAGTGATCGGCGTGACCTTGGATCGGGGGCCGCGGGCCGGCGAAGGTTGCGGTGGCGGCGCCGGTGCGGGTTCCGGCAGGTCCCAGGCGAACGGTGCCGCCCCCAGTGGATCCCACGCGGGAGGAGCAGGCCGGTCGGTCGTCGCAGTGGTGCCCGGTTCATCCTGCGGGTCCGGCCCATGCTCGGCGGTGCTCACTGTCCCGGTCGCGCCCGCGCCAGGATCCGTGCGGGCCCGGGCCGGAGCCTCTCCCAACGTAGCCCGCGACTGGTGCAGCAAGAACAGCACTCCCACCGCCACGGCGAGTGCGAGCACACCAGACGCCGGTCCGCCGAACACGGCTGCGGTGACCGGAAACAGCAGCAGGATAAGCACCAGCGTGAGCACTGGGGACATCGAGCTGCGGCCACGTCCGAGCAGGCTTTCCGCACCGGAAGCCCGGTCACCTTCAGCTGGCAGCAGTAACCAGCCGAGCAGGTAGAGCAGCAAACCCATCCCGCTGAACATGGTGGCCACAATGAACGCCACCCGAACCAGTACCGGGTCGATGGCGTACCGGCGCCCGATCGCTGCCGCGACTCCACTGATCTTGCGGTCGTCGCTTCGGCGGTGCGGCCTGGTGGCCCAGAAGTCCTGCACGGTGTGCGGCACGTTGATCTCGCTCACGCCGTTGAGCTTGGCCCGCGAGGACGGCAAGCACCATCGGGGGTCACCCTGATCCGTCCCCGGTTGGGGGATACCGGGGTCGACCCTGATACCCCCGATCCGCCGGACGTGTGACGATGACGAGTATGAGCACATCGGCGGAGCAGGAGGCCGGCATTCCGCCGGCCCTCCAGCCGGTGCGTGAGCAGCCTCCGGCGCCGGGTCCAGCTTCGAACGGTACCGGGTCACCGTTGCGTCGGCATCGGTCCGGCCGGGTCATCGCCGGGGTGTCCAGCGGGATCGCCGTGCACCTCGGTGTACCGGTGCTGTGGGTGCGGGTGATCTTCGCGGTGCTTGCCGGCATCGCCGGGGCCGGGTTGGTGGGCTACGCGCTGTTGTGGGCCTTCGTGCCGGCGACCGAAACCGGTGCTGGCCGGCCGAGTACCGCCCGGGAGCGGCAGCAGGCAGTCGGCCTGGTAGTGCTCGGCGCAGGCCTGGCGCTGGCCGGTGCTGCCCTGGGCACCGCATGGGGTGGCTGGCTGACCGGTCCGCTGGGGATCGCCTTAGTCGGTGCGGGCGTCGTGTGGCGGGAAGCCGACGCCGGCCAACGGACCCGCTGGCGCAGCGGCGCGGGGGTGTTGTTCGGCGGCGGGCGGATGGCCCTGCTCCGGGTGTTGGCCGGAATCGCGCTGGTGACCAGCGGGATCGCGGTGTTCCTGCTCAATCAGGACAACCTGGGTGAGCTCCGGTTCGCGCTGCTCGCTGCCGCTGCGACCCTGGTCGGCGTGGCTGTGCTCACCGTGCCGTGGTGGTTACGGCTGATGCGCGCGTTAGGCGAGGAACGCCGGGCCCGGATCCGCACCGAGGAACGGGCCGAGATCGCCGCGCACCTGCACGACTCGGTGCTGCAGACCCTGGCCCTGATCCAGCAGCAGTCCGACTCAGCCCGGGAGGTTCGCCGGCTGGCCCGGGGTCAGGAGCGGGAGCTTCGTTCCTGGCTCTACGGTCCGCGCGGCTACGGACGTCCGGTGTCCAACGGTGCCGGTGGCACTGCGGTGATCGCGTTCGCGGCGACGCTCAACGCTGCTGCCGGCGAGGTGGAGGATACTTACGCAGTGGGTGTCCAGGTCGTCGTCGTCGGCGATTGTGTCCTCGAGGAGCCCCTGACAGCGCTGGTGCAAGCCAGCCGGGAAGCGATGGTCAACGCAGCCAAGCACGCCGGGGTCGCCGAGGTGAGTGTGTATGCCGAAGTCGAACCCGGGCAGGTGCACGTCTTCATCCGGGACCGGGGCGTCGGATTCGACCCTGCCGCTGTTGCCGTTGATCGGCACGGCCTGGCCGACTCGATCCGCGGCAGGATGGAACGCCACGGTGGCACGGTGACCCTGCGCACCGCACCCGGGGAGGGCACCGAAGTGCAGCTGGCCATCGCGCGCCGCACGGGCGGAGAGGAATCTTCATGACCATCGGGGTCTTCCTGGTCGACGATCACGCTTTGTTCCGCACCGGGGTGAAAGCTGAGCTGGACAGGGCTGGTTCGGCGGAACCAGGCTTGCCACCGGTCGTCGTGGTCGGTGAGGGCGGATCAGTGGAGGAAGCGGTCACCGGCATCGCGCACCTGCGTCCCGACGTCGTGCTCCTTGATGTGCATATGCCCGATGGTGGCGGCGGCGAGGTGCTGCGCCGGGTGCGGCCCGCCCAGCCGGATGTGGTGTTCCTCGCGCTGTCGGTGTCCGATGCGGCCGAGGACGTGATCGCGGTGATCCGGGCCGGGGCACGCGGGTACGTGACCAAGACGATCTCCGGTCGGGAACTGGTGGAGGCGGTGCGCAGAGTGCACGCGGGCGACCCGGTATTCTCCCCGCGGCTGGCCGGCTTCGTACTCGACGCGTTCACCCACCGACCCGGGGCAGCCCCGGTCGGTGACCCGGAGTTGGATCTGCTCACCCCTCGAGAGCGCGATGTGCTGCGGCTGTTGGCCCGTGGCTACGCCTACAAGGAGATCGCCGCAGAGCTGTTCATCTCGATCAAAACGGTCGAGACCCATGTGTCGTCAGTACTGCGCAAGACCCAACTGTCCAACCGTTACGAGCTGTCCCGATGGGCTTCTGACCGCCGTCTGGTGTAGCCACGCACCGTCGAAACGCCTCATCCACCCGCGAGTGTGAAGGTGCCGAGCCTGGAGGCGGAATCGATCAGTACGCGGCCGTCGGTCGCCGTGCCCATGGTGAGCCGGTAGCGCTCGAAGGTCGGCCGCCGGTTCTCCGGTTCGAACTGGAGGTTCACCAGCACGGTGTTGCCCGTCACGGTGAGCCCGCGGATGCTGATCTGATCGATCTGGCCCCAGAACCGGTCGTAGTCCACGAACTCGCGACCCGCGGCGCGCTCGGCAGCGCCGATGTACTGCCACGCCGCGTCGGTGTCCTCGGGCAGTAGGTCGTAGTAAGTACGCACGGCCTGTTCGAACTGCGCGGCTTGGGGCTGTGCTGGTCCAGGTGAGGCCGGCGCCGATGGTGCGCCGTTCGCGCCGGGTGCCGGTGGCACTGCAGACGTGGCTACTGCTGGTTGGTTGCGTCCGTCGTTTACCCAGGTGACGGCCAGCACCGCAACAAGCAGGACAAGGCAACCGGCGGCCGCGAGCAATACCGCTGGGCGACGCTTCGGGGTCTGATTCTGCGCCGGGACGTCGCGTCCGGCAGCCTCCGGCGGCCAGCCGGCAGTGAGGTTCAGCGCGGTGGGCGCGGGGGTGGGGGTAGCGGTCCGCGGCCGCCGTGGGGGGATCGCCCCGGGGGTGTTCGGTGCCGCGGCGGCCAGGCTCTCTACCGCACCGAGCGCGGCAGCTGCATCAGACATCGAGGGACGCCGCAGCGGATCGTCGGCCAGCAGCTGCATCAGGACTGCGGACAGCGGCCCGGCCTGCTGTGGGGGCCGTACCCGACCTTCAGCGACGGTCCGCAGCAGCGCCAAGGTGTTCTCGTCCAGGCCGAACGGTGGTTCTCCTTCCACCGCGGCGTACAGGGTGGAGCCCAGCGAGAACACGTCACCAGCGGGGCCGGGCAACTCACCTCGGGCCACCTCCGGGGCGAAGTAGGCTGGCGTGCCGGCCAGCACGCCGGTGCGGGTCACAGTGGCGTCCCAGCTCGCCCGAGATATTCCGAAGTCGGTGATCTTGACGGTCCCGTTGCGACCGAGCAGGATGTTGCCCGGCTTCACATCCCGGTGCACGATCCCGGCTTTGTGGGCTGCCGCGAGCGCGGCGGCCACCTGCCTGCCGACTCTGGCCGCCTCGTACGGCGGCAACGTGCCCTGCTCGGCGAGAACCGTGGCCAGGCTGCGTGACGGCAGGTACTCCATGACCAGCCACGGCACCACGCGTTCACCGGCACCGGTGCTGCCACTATCGAGCGCCACGTCGTAGACGCAGATCGCATGCGGGTGCTGGAGCCGAGCGGCGATGCGGCCCTCGCGCATCGCCCTGGCTCTGGCCGTCACTGCCTCCGCCTCGGCCAGCCCAGGCTGCATCAGCAGCTCCTTGAGGGCCACCGTGCGGTCCAGTCGCACATCGTGCGCGCGCCAGACCACGCCCATCGCGCCGGCGCCGATCGGCTGGTCGAGGCGGTAGCGATCGGCGACGAGCCGAGCATCGGCGTTCACCTGCTGCGCTCCTCGCTCACGTGCTCAGGGTAGGGGCTTGACGGCCCGAAGCGGCTAGGCGTCGGTGTCCGGTACCTTCAGTGGGCTGGGCGGTTGCGGGGTATCAGCCGCCACTGTGAAAGCGCGCCCGGGTGCTCTGCAGAGCTTGGTAGGCCACCACGCCGCTACCGGCCCCCGCCACGATGGCCAGGACATCGGCAAACGAGCCGCCGGTGGTGAGCAACAGGGCGAACAGAGCCACCCCCAGCGTCGCTACCGCCACCGGAACACGGCTGCGGACGTACTGGTTGACCGGGTCCCCAGGGGCCCGCCGGTTCGCCGCCGACCCCAGCATCGCGAGGTATCCGCCGTGCCCGAGCGCGGCGAGCAATCCGGCGAGTGCGGCGAGGACAGCAATCAGATGCACCATGGAAACCAGTGTGCCCCCTGCGGCTCCGGTTGGCGGTGGACGGCAGGCGTACAAACGGGGGTATGTGAGGGCGATCAGCGACCGAGCCTGCCGCGCCCAAGACGCAACAGCAGCATCGCCAGCTCGTGGCCCTCGGCGCCCAGCTCGCGGTACCGGTCCAGGACAGCCATCTCGCGGCCGTGCACGACCCGCGGACCGCCGGCGGCTCGTCGGGCGATGCCGATCGCCTGGGACACCGCGGTGCGGCGCTGCACCAACCGCAGGATCTCGGCGTCGAGGTAATCGATCTCGGTGCGCAGCGCGGCGAGGTCGGTCATGGAGCCCTCCTGGGCTTCAGGCGCCGCCTCGCTGGTCGTGTGCGTGGGCATCTCGGTGACCTCCTGGATTCTGTCCCGGAGTCCGTGTTCCCTGGGTTCCCTGGCAGCACAACGCCCCGGGTCCGTGGACTCCGGGGCGTCGTGATGGTTTGAGATCCTGCGTCACACCACCACGGGCACCGGGATCCGGTACCCGTAAAAAAAGCGGTGGTGACTCAGCACGGCACAGAGTCTGCCACGTTGTCTGGTGCGCCGTCCACCTTCCCATCGGAGGGCGGGTCCTCGCTCATCCTGTGCACGGCCGCGGCCAGCACGGTAAAGCCCAGGACAGCCACCACCACCGATACCACCACCAGCGCCACCAGCCGGCCGGTGGAGTCGTAGATCGCCTGACCGGTCCCGCCGGCCAGTACCCCAAGGGCGACGTAGAACGTGGAGTACACCAGCGCGCCGGTCGCGGTGAGCCGGATGAAGCGCTCCGGCGGCACTCTCAGGGTGCCCGCCAGCAGCGGGATCAGGTAGTTGAGCAGCGGCATGAACTGGACCAGCGCCAGGGTGCGGCCTGCCGGGCCACGCAGCAGCTGTTCTGCTTGTCTCCAGCGCTCGGGCCGGACCCGCCGGCCCAGCCAGCTGTGCCGGATAGCGGGACCGTTCCGGCGGCCCACCGCGTAGCTGAGGCTGTAACCCAGCACTGTTCCGATCACGGCGCCCGCCACCACGATCGGTGCGCCGGCCAGGCCGACCGCGGCCGCTGGGATCAGCAGCAGCAGATCACCCGGCAACATCGCACCGATCAGGGCCAGGCCGTCGACGAACATCACCAGTACCACCACGACCAGCAGCAGGACAGGAGAAGCCTTCGCCACGTGCTCAAGCCAGCTGACGGGGTCCACGGCACCTCCTGCGGTCTGGCTCTGCCGGGATGGCCTCGGTGTAGCACTCTGCCCTTCCAGAGGAGTGTGCGCCACAATCGGCCGCGTCTGCGGACTTCGCCCTCAGCGGACTCTCAGCGATACGCAGCAATACCCGGGCGGTCGGTGCTTGCCGGTAACGTGGTCGCCACGATGAGTGCCTCCATTGTCAGCCCGCACCCGGGCTCAGCTTCCTTACCGGACTTGCTCGCCGGACTCAACCCGCAGCAGCGCGCGGCGGTCGAGCACGCCGGTTCCCCGCTTCTGATCGTCGCGGGAGCCGGATCCGGCAAGACCCGAGTGCTCGCCCACCGCATCGCCTACCTGCTCGACCAGCGCGATGTCGCGCCCGGGCAGGTACTGGCGATCACCTTCACCAACAAGGCCGCGGCCGAGATGAGGGAGCGGGTCACGGCGCTGGTCGGCAAGCGTGCCGCGGTGATGTGGGTGTCGACGTTCCACTCGATGTGTGTACGGATCCTGCGCCGGGAAGTTCGGCACCTCTCGGGAAACCCTTCCGGGCTGACGTCGAACTTCTCCATCTATGACGCCGACGACACCCGCCGCCTGATCACGATGGTCTCCCGGGATCTGGACCTGGATCCGAAGCGCTACCCGGCCCGCACCCTGGCGGCGAAGATCTCGAACCTGAAGAACGAACTGGCTGATCCCGATAGTGTCGCTGCCGCCGCGTCCGATGACCTCGATCGCCGGGTGGCGGAGGTGTTCGCTTCCTACCAGCGACGGTTGGCTTCGTCGAACGCGCTGGACTTCGACGATCTGATCATGCGCACCGTCGAGTTGCTGCAGACCTTTCCTGATGTTGCCGAGCATTACCGGCGCCGGTTTCGCCATGTCCTGGTCGACGAGTACCAGGACACTAACCATGCGCAGTACGTGCTGGTCGGCGAACTGGTCGCACCGCCGGCCGAGGGCGAAGGTCCCGCGGAGCTGTGCGTGGTGGGTGACGCCGACCAGTCCATCTATGCCTTCCGCGGCGCCACGATCCGCAACATCGAGGAGTTCGAGCGGGACTTCCCGGATACCCGGACGATCCTGCTGGAGCAGAACTACCGGTCCACCCAGACGATCCTGTCCGCAGCGAACGCGGTGATCGCCCGCAATGCCGACCGCCAGGACAAGCGGCTGTGGTCGGCCGCGGGGGACGGGGAACCGATCGTCGGCTACGTCGCCGACAACGAGCACGACGAGGCCGCGTTCGTCGCCTCGGAGATCGACCGGTTGGTAGACGCCGGGCAAGCACGGTTCGGCGACGTGGCGGTCTTCTACCGGACCAACAACTCCTCCCGGGTATTCGAGGAGATCTTCATCCGGCTCGGACTGCCCTACAAGGTGGTCGGCGGGGTGCGCTTCTACGAGCGACGCGAGGTCCGCGACGCGCTGGCCTACCTGCGGGTATTGGACAATCCCGAAGACACGGTGTCGCTACGCCGGATCCTCAACACGCCGCGCCGGGGGATCGGGGACCGTGCCGAGGCGGTGCTGGCTACCCACGCCGAGCGAGAGCGGATCTCTTTCGCCGCGGCGCTGCGGGCTGCTGCCGCCGGCCAGGAGATCCCGCTGCTCAATCCGAGATCCCGCAACGCGATCACGGCGTTCGTGGTGATGATGGATGAGCTGCGGGAGAAGGTGGCCGCGGGCGAGGAGGTCGCGCAGATCCTCGAGGCGGTGCTCGAACGCACCCGGTACCGGGCCGAGTTGGACGAGTCGGACGATCCGCAAGACGCCTCCCGGCTGGACAACCTCACCGAGCTGGTGACCGTGGCGCGTGAGTTTGCTTCCGAAGGCGGCCCAGTGGTGCTGGCCGACGACGGTGGAGCCGAGCCGGGGTCGCTGGCGGCATTCCTGGAGCGGGTTGCGCTGGTCGCCGACGCTGACCAGATCCCGGACGACGATGGGTCATCCGGTGGTGTGGTGACGTTGATGACCTTGCACACCGCCAAGGGCCTGGAGTTCCCAGTGGTGTTCCTCACCGGCTGGGAGGACGGGCTGTTCCCGCACCTGCGTGCGCTGGGCGACCCCACCGAGCTCGCTGAGGAGCGCAGGTTGGCCTACGTCGGGCTGACCAGGGCCCGGTACCGGCTGTACCTTTCCCGGGCACTTACCCGGTCCGCCTGGGGCCAGCCGATGACCAACCCGGCGTCACGCTTTCTGGCCGACGTGCCCGAGTCGCTGGTGCACTGGCGGCGCAAGGAACCTGAGCGTGCCGGCCCGGTCGGGCGTACGGTCTTCGGCCGTCGCGGATCCAGCGGGTACGGCACCGACGTCACCGGCGGTGATTCGGCGCAGGCTGGGGTGGCGGCCCGCGGCCTGCGCTCGACTCCGTTCCAGGGCTGGCAGAACACTCCGGCGCTGTCGCTGGACGTCGGGGACCGGGTCACACACGACAAGTACGGCCTGGGCACCGTGGTGGCCACCGATGGCAGCGGCCCACGAGCCACCGCCACCATCGACTTCGGTTCCGCTGGAAAGGTCCGGTTAATGCTCATCGGCGGGGTCCCCCTAGCCAAGCTGTAGTTCGGTGCCCTTCAAGTACCGCCAACCCCCCGCTGTGACGTCTTTAACCGCTGCCAACCCCTGAGGAGTCGGTCGTGGTCACAGGTCGTGCGTCGTGCGGAACGGTTCGGCAGGCCGGCGAACAGATCGTCTTCAGGCAGGGGCGTTCCCCGTGGTGTCACGGATGCGGAAATAGCTTTCTGTGCCAAACGCATAGGAGAAGTGTGCGCCGGGAAGTTTCCAGCTACTACCCGCATCCCAGGTCGGGTGGGACTCGTCAGGGCGACCGTGACGCACTACGGGTGATTTTCCATCCGCGCGTTCCCGCAACGCTCACGCGGGATCCCATGCCGATCGCACCATCCGAGCAGTCATCTCGCGGAGCGCTGGCTCCCACGCCGGTGTCCGCTCGCGCTGTCCCTCAGTACGTTGTCCCCGCCGCGTCCGCGCTTCGTCCTCGATATCCGGTTTTGGCTGTCTCGTCCGAGGCGCAGGAGCCGGATGGCCCAGCAGACTCGGCCGAGCCGACCCTGCACGGCTTGCGGTGGCGGCAGGCACCGGCATCGGAAACGTAGATCGACCAGTAGTCTCACCACGTTTGATTCTGCGGAATTACCCCGCTCCGCAAAGCCCCGGCGCTCCGCGAGACCTGACACGACGCCCACACGGGGTGCAGTCGACGAATCACCATATGCCCACCATCGCTCCTACCTATCGGGTGGTCGCACAAAATTTCGTTACTGATGTTCAGACGCTCGCGACGTTCGGCGCGGGATCCTTCGCTGCGGGTTGGACACATATCGCTGAAACCCCGAGGGGACAGTTGCTGTTCTACAATGGGCAGAACGGGTCTGCTGCGCTCGGAACCCACAACGGAGTCGAATTTGAAACGCTTAAATCGTTTCCAGCGGACGCCTTGTCGCGAGGGTGGACGCACATTGTCGCGGCCGGGGAATCAATGCTTTTCTACAATGCGAACGATCTCTCCGGCGCGATCAATTTTGATCCAACAGTGCGGGTGTCCCCGGCCGGCTCGTTCGGACGGTGGACCCATCTTGTGACGAGAGAGGACACAGGGGTGCTCCACCCCTGACCACCCACCAGATCAGCGCTGATCGGAGCCACTAGCACCGCGACCATGCTGACCGGCGCGTCGAACTCGATCCCGGGACCTACCATCGGCATCATGCATAACCAAGAAGCAGAACGGTAGCTGTCGCGACCCGCTACGACAAACGCGGCTTCGTGTTCCGAGGAACAGTCGGCGTCGCCTCGATCCCAATCTGGCTCCGTAACAGGTCGGTGGCCGAGACTTGTCTGGCTGGCGTGTGCGTGTAGAGCGGTTCGCTTCCGCTCGATGACGTGACTGACTTGATGTTCGTCGTGATCCGCTGCTCGACGCCCTCCGGGAGCTGGAGCGTTTCCCCGGATGGAGGAGGATGGTGAATAGCGACATCGGCTAACGCGCGACAGCTCGGTAAGTTGGTCCCCGGACTGCTGCAGACCGAGGAATGCACCCGCGTGGTCACCCAGGCCGCCGAGCCCACGCGGGACCCCAGGGAAGTGGAGAGGGCTGATCGCCGCGCGGATCGAGCGCCAGCAACGGTTGTACTCCGAGGGCGCCCCGCTGATCTGAGTGATTCTCAACGAGGCCGTCATCCGTCGCCAGGTCGGCGACAAAGAGACCATCAGGCGGCAACTGGAACACCTGATCGCACTGGGCGCCGATCCCAACATCACAATCCAGGTGCTACCGTTTTCCGCCGAGGCGCATCCGGCGATGGGACCAGCTTCGTGCACCTGCGCCTGACCGACCCCCCCGACGCCGAGATCATCTACCTCGAGGACATGGCCAACTCCGATTACCTGCCCAATTCCATACAGGTACTGTAGCAAGCTACCTGGTGGCGTTTGGCACGCTGGCCCAAAAGGGCGCTCAACCCCTCCGCCTCATCCGTTCTGATCAAAAATGTCGCACTAGGTGAGTGAAGTGATGACCGGCCGTGCGGGAGACGACACTGGCGGAAAAGGGGCATGATTCTCGAGCTTGTCGGTGATTTTTTCGGCGCTGGTGTCGAGGCTGCGTTAGCTCGGGCAGGCCGCTCCGGATACTGGCTCGGCGCCGAGTGCGACGAGATCATCATGGATGCGCTCGCGGGGAAGTTCCCCGGTCCGTCGGCGGTGCCAGGGTCGCCGCGCACACGCTGATGCGATGATCGTGTCCAAAGTAGTCAGGAACGGCAGGGCAAAGGGATTACATCGGCAGGGTCACCTGCGAAGCTCTCAACGCTGGCGCCGGGAGTTCGCCGCCCTAGGCGCCCACTCGCGCGTCAGTCGCGTCGGCCACCGCGCAGCAGGCCGAGGATGGTGTCCAGCTTGCCGTCCATCTCGGTCAGCTTGCCGTCGATCTCCGTCAGCCGGTTGCCTTGCCGACGCTGGGTCGCCGCGATGTCAGCCAACATCTCATAGATCGACTGGACGTCGTTGTCGAGCTGCTTGACCTTGCGCTCGATCCCTACCGGCACCGTCACGGCCGCTAGCCTAGACGAGCGGTCCGCAGCGTTGCGCGCACCTCTCGGTGATGCCGCTGCAGCGCACTGCCCGGCGTGTTCACCCTCACCCGAGTTACTCGCAGGTGGCATTCAGCGGGCTGTCATGGCTCCTGGTTGAGCGGTGTCGAGCGCCGCTCGCCCACGCTCTCTCACGATGTGCTCGACGATGTAGGCGGCGTCGGCTCCCACTCCGGCGAGCACCGAGGAGGGCTCGCTGTGCAGCCAGCGCAGCCCGACGGCGTACAGCCCAGGATGCGCGGTGACTCCCCTGACGTGTCGCGGGTATCCCCACTCGTCCAGCACCGGCAGATCTACCCAGCCGAAGTCGAGTTGGTAACCCGTCGCCCACACGACTGCGCCAACGCCCGCGGCGTCCAGGTCGAGCTCGGTGGTCGTAGCCGGCATGAAGTCGTCGGGTGGCGGCCGATCATCGGGTGGCGCATCGATGCCGGCCGCAGCGATGTACGCATCGAACATCGGCCGGAACTCCTCGTCGAAACCTCGATCGGCGAACGCCAGCCGGGCGTCGAGATCGTTGCTGAACCGCACTGTCGCGCCACTAGCGGACTCCAGCCGCCCGTACAGATGGACGCCCTGGCGGGCTATCTGCCGCAGGTTGATGTCGTGGCCGCCGTCCTTACCAGACAGGTGCGGATCGCAACCGAATCTCGCGGCTGGGGAGGGGAGATCTTTGACGGTGGGGAAGGGAACGCCGACCTCCGCGCCGTGCAGGAACCATTGCATCAGCCACCAAATGAGGTCGCGACCGCGGTACCGGCGAGGGGCACTGGGGCACATCGAGACGGCCAGGTGCACCTCGCGCCCGGCCTGGTGCAGCTCCTCGGCGATCTGGGTGCCCGACTGGCCGGTGCCGACCACGAGCACGGCGCCGTCCGCAAGCTGTGACGGCCGGCGGTAGTGCAGCGAGTGCAGTTGCTGGATGTGGGCCGGGAGCAGGCCGGATGCGGCGGGGACCTTTGGCCGCTGGTATGGCCCGGTAGCCAGTACGACATTACGAGCCCGCAACGTCGTACCGTGAGTGTGAGCCTCGAAATGATCGTTCGACGCGGTGAGGCGGTTCACCGTGGTGTCGAGCCGCACTGGTGCGGCGAAGGAGGCGGCGTACTCCTCCAGGTAGCGCACCACCTCGTCGCGCGCCATGAAGCCGTCCGGATCGGGACCAGCGTAGGGCATGCCGGGCAGCAGGATCACGAAGTTCGGTGCGACCAGGCAGAAGCTGTCCCAACGGTCTAGCCAGCCGCCACCGAACCGGTTCCGTCGCTCCACAACGAGGTGCTCGACTCCGGATTGCGTCAACCAGTAGCTCGTGGCCAGGCCCGCTTGCCCGCTCCCGATCACCAGCGTGTCAACGCTATCGAACGTCTCGACGGGATCTCCGGTCCGTGCGGCTGTTGTCACGGCTCCTCCATTCCGTCCAAGCGGCGTGCGCGGGTACAGCTTCACAATGGCTTCCACGAGGAGGCTGCGCGTCGGCGGTAGCACCCAACTTCCGCGACTGCGCAGTGGGTAGTTCTGCCCAGCAGAGTGCTCAGACAAGCTGATGCTGGTAGGCGTAGGCCGTGGCTGCCGCTCGTGATGGCACGGCCAGCTTGGTGAGAATGCTGCTCACGTGCCGGTCTACCGTACGCTCGCTGAGGACGAGCTCGGCGGCGATCGCCCTATTCGTCACGCCGGCGGCAACCAGGCGCAGCACCTGCCGCTCGCGGGGAGTAAGCCCATTTGGATGGCGCAACGGGGTATCCACCGTCAGCGAGTCGAGACGGGCGACATCCGGAGCTGCCCCCAGCCGTAGGAACATGTCGCGGGCGGTCTCCAGCTCCAATCCCGCCCCGTCGTCGTCCCCCAAGGTGCGGCAGGACAGTCCTATGAGTAGCCGCACGCGGGCGACCTCATACGGTGCATCAAGCCGCTGCCACACCTGGCAGGCGTGCCGTAACGCGATCAGGGCGGCTCGGGCATCGCCGTCAGCCAGCTCGACGGCTCCCTGGGCGTGCGCGGCCATCGCGCTCAACACGCTGTCGCGTCCATAGCCCTGGGCGATCTCGGCCAATTCACGGCAGGCATCCCGCGCTTTCGCGCTCTCGCCCGCGGCTAATATGATCTCTACATAGGCGGGCAGCAGCCGGGCGCGCGCAAGCGGCTCGGTGGTCTCACCCAGCACCCGGCGGATCGCGGCGGTGGCCGCGTCGGTGCGTCCCTGGGCTAGCCGCAGCATCGCCAGACCAGGTTGCGGCTGCCATCCCCACCGGCTCGCACTGCGGTAGGCGTCCTCGGCCGCAGCGAACTGCCCGAGCAGCCGATGGATCTCGCCCTGCCGGTAGGACGCCGCCCCAGTGGCCAGCTGGTTGACCCCGCGCGCGAACTGCTCACTGGCACGCTGCCCCTCCTCGAGTGCGTCCCGCCAGGCGCCATGCAACTGCATGATCTCGGCGCGGTGCACCAGGCACGTGCCGGTGAAGTGCAGTATGTCCGGCTGAGCCTCGCACCATCGAGTGAACGCAGCGGTCCACTCCCGGGCCCGGGGTAGCTCGTAGAACTCCTGGCATGCCTCGATCACGCTGCAATAGATCAGACCGGTGAAAAGCGGCGACGACAGCTCCCCGGCGACCACTGCCACCATCGCCTCGTCCAGCAGTGCCAGGCCCTCCTTGCCCCGCTCCATTCTGATCAGGGCGCGGCCCTGCGCATGCAGGGCGAAGGCGACCAGGTCGACATCGCCGAAACGTTCCCCGATCTCTGCGATGCGGGCTGCGGTGGCGTACCCAGCCTCGTATTCGCCGGGGCACAGTCGCTGCAGCACGGCAGGCACCAGCAGGTAGCCCCACTCGACACAGTCGCGCTCTGCCCGTTCCAGCAACCGCTGCGCTCTGCTGAACCACCCGGTCGCCCGCGCGATCTCTCCCGCGTCGATGAGGCCGAAGCCCAGCCAGATCGCGCATCGGGCTGCCGGCACCGGCTCCCCGGCGTCCAGATACATGTGATAGGCACGATCCAGCGCACAGATACCGTCGTCGTTGCGACCGATCAGGTAAGCCGAGGTCGCGAGCAGTTCGAGGTCTTCGGCTCCAAGCGCAGTCGCCTCATCGGCCAGGGAGAGCGCCTTGTAGGCAGTCAGCCACGCTCGCTGACGGTAGGCCTCGCGGCCACGTTCACGTTCGTCCATCGCAGCGCTGCCTGTACCGGACATCTCGCCACACCCGCTCCGCGCGGTTGTCGGGTCCGCTGTGCTGATTGTGCCGCACGGTCGACCCTTCGGGTATTAAGGCTCTAGCTGTTCTGGAGAAGATGTTCCGGGATGGGCAATTGATACGGCAGGGACAGGTTCACGATCGGGATTTCACCCGGTCATCGAGCCACCACAGCAGGGGCTCTCTGATCAGTGCGGCGAGGCGCTCGTATCCGCGAGCCGACGGGTGGTAGGCGTCGCCGGCCGCAACCTCTTGGTTCCAGACCTCGTCGCAGGACAGCGCAGCCGCGACGTTGACGAAAGGGACCTTCCGCGCCGCGCATACCTGGCCGATACCAGTCGCCAGGTCACCGATGCGCTGCGTCGTCTCGAGGTCCGCGACTGGGGGTGGGCCGACCACGAAGGTCGCCCATCGGGCACCGCGGGCATCGTCGAGCATCTTGCCCAGCACAGCCAACGTCCGGGATCGAGGAACAAGACGCCGGCCGGACCGCACATCGACGTCGTTGACGCCGAACGCGGGCACCACCCCGAAGACGTCACCGTCCGTGAGCCGCAGGCGTACCTCGCCGAACCAACGGCGTGAGACGTCCACTGAGGTGTCGCGCCGAACGCCCAAGTTATAGACCGTGAGGTTATGCCCACGGGCCCGCGCAGCCGAGGCAACGTGACCTACCCATCCTCGACCGGTCAGATCGCCGACCCCGACGACGTAGGAGTCTCCCAACACACAGATGCGTACATCCTTCACACCCACCAGCCCCGGCCCACTCACGACACCAGACGACGCCATGGCCGCCGCTGAGCAGACATTAGCGCTCAGTGATTGTCGGGGTCGTCGGCTAGCGTTCGCACATATGTTCGATTATAGTGCTGGGGGTGCGGAATGGACGAGGGGTTGCGCAGAGTACTGCGGCTGCGCGTGGAGGCGTATCTGCGCGACGCCGAGCGGCTGCTTCGTGGGGCCGAGCCAGGAGCGGCATGGCCAGCCGTGCGGGCTCGGCTGCTGCCCCTTGCCACGGCCTGGCGGACCCTACTGGCAGAGCACGTTCCCGGCCACCGGGGACGCTGCCGGCACTGCGACCGGGCCTTCCGCCCGTTGCGCAGCCGCCGCCCGCTGTGCTCGGTGTGGCGTACCGCGCACGCTCACCTGGGTGGTGGTTGGCCATCGGAAGCCGGCCAGTGATCAGATGAGCACCGCCGTCAGAAGTCGACGCCGTTATTGCGCAGCCACACGATCGGATTGATCTTACGGCCAGCCGCGTTCCACACCTCGAAGTGCAGGTGCGGTCCGGTCGAGTTCCCCCGGTTTCCCACCTCGGCGATCCTCTGGCCCGCTCGGACCTTCTGGCCCTCCTTGACCAGCGAGCGGTTGATGTGCCCGTAGACGGTGGTCGTACCGTCGGTGTGCCGCAGGCGTACCCAGAGGCCGAAACCGCTGGCGGGGCCGGACTCTGCGACCACGCCGTCGGCGGCGGCGAGAATCGGTGTGCCGATGGAGTTGGCGACGTCGATGCCCCAGTGGAAAACCCCCCACCTGGCGCCGTAACCCGAGGTGAGGGTGCCCTTAATTGGCGCGCTGAACTGGATCCGGTTGGCCTCGGCCTCGCGGGCGACGCGCTGCTCGACGAGACGCTGCCCCTTGGCCATCGCCTGCACGGCCTCGACTGCGGCGGGCTCCGTGGGCCGAGTTAAGGGCAGGTACTCCGGTGGTGGGGCGGGTCCGCCGATGCCTGTCACCGACGAGGCGTTGCGCGCAGAGGCCAGCAAGGTGGCGTCGTCGGAGATCACTGCGGTCGGGTTGTCGATTGTCTGGCCCGCGGCCACGAAGGCGCCAGCGGCGACGGCTGCTACGACCACCCGGCCGCGCACGGCAGGCGACGGTGCTGTCAAGCGGTGCGCCGCCCCGGTAACCGAGGGGCCGTGACGTAGCGTCACCTCTCGTACCGGGGATGGTCGTTGGCCGCCTGGGGAGCGGTGTCGAGCCAAGACCTGCCTTCCGTCTCGGGAGTCCGTACTGACACCGGGAAAGGAATCCCGGGAAGCTGTGGGGGACAGCTCCGCAGTCAGCTGTAATCGGACCGTGACCGTGGACCGGGGGAAGGTAACCAAGTGCGATGCCCGCAGGCAAGCCGCCGTACCGAGATACGTTCGGCTGTATCGGCCAGCGTTGAGTCTGCCGCGCCGTGCGGTCGATCGCCCCGGCCTAGGAGGTCGAGCTGCCCGGCGACGTTCATAC
>JBOHGX010000176.1:0-8450 GCA_050700255.1 Pseudonocardiaceae bacterium | reverse complement strand
AGCACATCGAGTTCGACTTCACCGAGTACCCGGACTTCCTGCACACCACCTACGAGGTCACCTGGGTCGGGCTCACCGAGCAGGAGGCTCGGGCGGCGTGCGACGAGGTCATCATCATCCAGATGCCGCCCTACGTCGAAGGCCTCGACAGCGAGAACCTGCCGCTGCCGTGCTCGGATCGGTCCATGCTCTATGCCTTCAGCAGACCTGAGCTGAGTGGTTTCCAGAAGCTGGTCGTCGATGGCACTTCTCGCAAGGTGCTCGGTGCGCACCACGTCGGCTACGGCGCCAAGGACGCCTTCCAATACCTGGACTATCTGATCCACCGGCCTGAAGGCCTGACGATCGATGAGCTCGGCTGGATGAACGAGCTCTTCCTCAACCCAGAGCACTTCATCCAACTGTCCCGGCTGCGCGCCGGGCGCCAGAAGCTCGTCGACCTGTAGTCCGTGGGCCGCGCCTCAGATCTGTGGACTCAGGCTGGCCAGCAGGGCTCGTGTTCGCCCGACACTCGCTTCTGCGTTGCCCACCGGGAACACAGCCGGCCACAGCTCTGTGACGCCCAAGTCGGCGTAGCGGCGGAGCTGTTTGTCCACCTCGGACTCCGTTCCGACCACAGCCAGGTCGCCAACCGTGGTCACGCCCTCACGCTCGAACAACCGACGGTAGTTGTCCAAACCTCCGTACCGGGCGAAGGCGCCGTCAGCCACGGTGCGCGCCAGGTCCGCGTCGTCGCAGACAGCTACCGGCAGGGCCGCAACGATCCGGGGTCGCGACCGGCCGGCTGCTTCCGCCGCCGCATGCAGGCCGGGCACGATGCCATCCGCCAGCCAGCGTGGACCGGCCAGCCACGTGACGACGCCGTCGGCGAATTCCCCGGCCACTCGCACCATCCTCGGCGAAAGCGCACCGACCACAATCGAGACCGGACTGGTGCCCTGCACCGTGAACCCTCCCTCGACCTGGTAGAAGGAGCCCCCATAGCTGACACTGCCATCGCGGAGCAGTGGTCCGAGCACGGAGAGGTACTCCTGCATGTGCTGGGCCGGGCTGGTGTAGGGAATCCCGTGCAGGCCTTCGATCACCGGCCGGTGAGACACGCCGACCCCGAGGGTCAGCCGGCCGCCGCAGAGCGCCTGGGTTGTGGCCGCCTGCTGAGCCAGCGCCAGGGGATGGCGCGGGTAGGTGGGCACGATGCCCACCCCGAGCTCTACCCGACTCGTCTGAGTACCGGCTACCGCAAGGACACTCAGCGCATCAACACTGCGGGAGAAGTGCGTCGTCCACACCGCGGGGAAGCCGTCCGCTTCAGCGCGTCGAGCGTCCTCGACGATCTCCAGTGGTGACATTGGCGCGCCGATGGCGTCACCACCGATTCCCATCGAAATGCGCATCTTCTCCTCACCTTCTGGCTGCCGGACGCCTCAGCAGGCGCCACATGGATGCTTGTCGCTGTCCGCAAGGCACCTTGGACAGCGACAAGCATCCATGTCGCTGCCCGGAGGCACATGATTACTGCCCGCTTCCATGGCGGGCGGCAGTGATGAGTGCTTGCTCGGCGTGGCGGAAGTGCTCCTGCCTCATGCGTGCCTGCCTGGCGAGGTCATCGGCCTCCGCGGTGCACGCAGCCGCCATCCGGGCGACCTCGGCGGGCGCTGCGCCGCCGCGGGCGGTGCGGGTGCGGACCACTTCCCGTGGATCCAGCGCCCGGGACAGCGCACCACCGTCGACACCGAGCGACCGGTCGAGGACGGCGAGCGCGGCGGCGTCGAGCGCGGCAGTGTCGAGGTCAACCCCGCGCAGCCCGCGGTCGGCCGCGGTACGGACAGCGTGGCCCACGACGCGGTAGGCACTGCGGTAGTCCAATCCACAGACCAGCATGAGGTGTTCAGCGAGGTCGGCGGCCTGCGCGAAGCTGCCTTCCAGAACCGACCACAGTCGTTCGTCGTGGACCTGCAACGTCCGGACCACGCCGGCGCTCAGCCGGGTGGTCCGCACCGCGGCGGCCAACGCTCGGGGCACCTCGCCGTAGGCGAAGATCAGGTTGTCGCTGCGGGCCGACGGGGTCTTGGTCAGGGCAAGAAGCCCGGGCAACCGGCCGATCGCCACGCCGGACGCGCCCCGGATCATCGTCAACGCGTAGGGATTTCGCTTCTGCGGCATCAGCACGCTGGAGCGACTGTAGCCGTCGGCAATCGTGACGAAACTGAACTCCTGGCTGGCCCAGATCTCCAGGTCCTCAGCCAGCTTGCCCTGCGTAACGAGCAGGCTGGCGCTCGCCGCGAGGGCGTCGACGAGGCCGTCGGTCTGCCACATCGCGTCGCGGGTGTGCTCGATGACCGACCCGAAGCCGAGCAGCTCGGCGACATGGCTGCGGTCGGTGAGCAGCGCCGTCCCGTTCACCCCGCCCGCACCGCCCGGGCTGGCATCCACCCAAGTCAGCGCGTCAGCCAGGCGCCGGCCGTCGCGCAGCACCGGGTAGGCGAAGGACACCGCGTAGTGGCCGAAGGTCGTAGGTTGCGCATGCTGCAGGTAGGTCTGGTCGGCCATCCACGTCTCGGTGTGCCGGCCAGCGAGCTCGGCGAGCTGTCTCGCAAGGTGGGCTGCGACCTCGACGAGGTCGGCGAGCACGTCGCGCAGGTGTAGCCGAAAGGCGATGCGCATGGCCTCACGACGAGGGCGACCGGCGTGCAACCAGCCTGCGGCATCGCCTATCCGGGCAGTGAAGTAGCGCTCCCGGGAGTTGTATACCTCGCCGTGCGACGGGTCGTAGGGGAACTCGTGGGCGGGGACGTCGAGGGTATCCAGCAGCAGCCCGAGCAGCTGACGCGCGGGCTCTTGCGGTATCACTCCGGCCGACCGCAGATCGAGCACATGAGCGAGATCGGCCAGCGTGAGTCCGTGATGAACCAGCGGCGCGTCGGCGATCTCCAGCGCGTAACCGGCGTCGATCAGCTCCTCGGCGGGTCCGGTCACAACGTGCCTCCGGTAGCCGTGAACAAGGTCGGGGCGCCACCGGTGAGGAGGAAGACGACCGGGCCCGCGACGGCCCGGTTGTCGATGACACCACCCGACACGCTCATCAGTGCGGCCATTGCTTTCGCGCCGAACACCGGGTCGAGGAACATTCCCTCCGCCTGGGCGACCAGCCGGGCAGCCTCCTTGCCCGCCGAGGAGGCAACGCCGTAGCCCGGGCCGAGAAAGCCATCGAGAACGGTGACATCGCCGTTGTCGTGCGCGCACGTTCCTAACAGCGACCCCGCCCCGGCCGCCACCTCGCCGACCTGCTGGACACAGTCCGCTACGGCGCGGCTGACCGTCACCCCCACCACGTCGTAGGGCAGCCCCAGCCAACGAACACCGGCAAGCAGCCCGGCCTGGGTACCGCCCGACCCGGTCGCAAGCCACAGCTGCCGGGGCCGCAGATCAGCGGCGAGCAGCTGCTCGGCCAGCTCCAGGCTTGCTCGGGCGTAGCCGAGCGCACCGACCGGGGTTGCGCCGCCCCGAGGAAGCGAACAAGGCCTGCGGCCGGCACGGCGCAGCTTGTCGGCGAGCGTGGCGCTGCCCGCATCCACCGATGCTCGATCGGGATTCCCGGTGAAGGTGATCTGCGCGCCGGCGAGCTGCGCCAGCAGCAGGTTACCGGTGGATGGCACCGGCTGGCCGTAGTACACCAGATGAGCTTCCAGGCCGCATTGGCGAGCGGCCAACGCTGCAAGCATCGCCCAGTTCGATTGCGGTCCGGCACCGGTAACCAGGCAGTCGCAGCCACGGCGCAACGCATCGCCGAGCAGGTATTCCAGTGCCCGTACCTTGTTGCCCCCCAGACCGAAACCGGTGAGGTCGTCGCGCTTGAACCAGATCTCGACACCGAGCACCTCGGACAGCCTCGGTGCTGGCCGCAGCGGTGTCGGCGCCGTGCACAGCTCGACGCGGGGTAGGTCCAGCAGGGCCTTCACAGCGGAGCCCTCACATTGGATCCTTGGCCGCGGCCAGCACCCGGTCGACGAATGCGGTGGTCGCCCCGAGAGCCCGCCGCGGGTCCAGGCATCGGGAGATCTCCGCGGAGTCGAGGCACGTGCTCACCACCGGGTCTGCGGCGAGTGCCTCGGTCAATCCCGTGCCCCGTTCGAGGCCGGCCATCGAGGCGTCGTACACCGCCTGCTGGGCCGCATGCTTGCCGATCCGGTTGGCCAGCGCACGCATCACCGGCGCGGACAGCACGTACCCGCCACCGGCGTCGAGGTTGGCCCGCATCCTTGCGGGATGCACCACGAGGCCCTCCAGCAGCCGGGCCGCCAGTTGCAATGAGACCCCGGTGAGCAGGCACGCCTCCGGCACCACCACCCACTCGGCCTTCCATGATCGGCCGTCCCGCTCGTGGTCGCCCACCAAACCCTCGACGGTGACCCCTGCGTCGGATCGCACCACCCGGGCCAGCGTGCCCAGGTGCTCGGCCAGCTCCGGGTTGCGCTTGTGCGGCATGGTGATGCTGCCGACCTGTCCACGGGTGAACGGCTCGGATACCTCACCGATCTCGGGCCGCTGCAGCTGATAGATCTCGTTGCCGATCTTGCCCAGGGTCCCGCTCACCAGCGCCAGTAGCCCGGCGAACTCAGCGATCCGATCCCGTGCGGTGAGCCAAGCGATGTCCGGGACTCCCAGGTCGACTCGGCGGGCGAACGCTTCGAGCAGCGGCAGCGCGGCTGTGCCCCAGAACTCCATCGTGCCCAGCGCCCCACCGAGCTGGACTACCTCCCACCGGCGCCGGCCCTCGGCCAGCCGGGCCCGGTGGCGGCGAAGCTCGGAGGCCCAGACAGCCGCCTTGAACCCGAACGTGATCGGCAGTCCGGGCTGTCCGTGGGTGCGCCCGCACATGATTACGTCGCGGTGCTCGCGGGCCAGCCCCAGCGTGGCGGCCTCGACGCGGCGCAGATCCCGTTCGAGCACGTCGCCGACGCGCCGGGCAACCACCGCGGTCCAGGTGTCGGAAAGATCCTGCACCGTGGCGCCGTAGTAGATCCACTCCCGGGCCTGCGGCGGCAGCACGTCGCTCAGGCAACGGATCAGACCGAGGGTGGAGTGGCCGGTCGACCTGGTCGCGGCGCCGACCTGGTCGAGGTCGAGCAGCGTGACGTCCGCGCAGTCCCGGATAGCGCGCGCCGCGTCGGCGGGCACCAGCCCGACCTCGGCTTGCGCCTCGGCGAGGGCGGCGAGAATCTCCAGCCACGACTGGATGCGGCCGTGGTCGTCGAAGAGTTGGCGCAGCTCGGGGGTGGCCCACAGGTGGCCGTAGATGCAGGAGTCGGCGAGGTGAGCTCCCATCGACACCGCCTCACCCATCACCCGGCCGAGACGCCGACCGGCTTGCCGGCGTCCACCTCGGCTGGTGGCCCCACTCCCGTCAACCAGCGCAGGGCGGCCCGGATCTCGTCGAGATTGGACCCCCACGGCACGACGGCTCTGGCGTTCTCGTATTCGACTCCCCGCTCCAGCAGGCAGCATTTCGCCAAGGTCAGGTCATCCAGCGAGGCCGAACGACGGCGCGGGCAGAGGTCGACCCGGGGCGGCTCGTCGCCGTAGAAGTGGCGGTGGAACTGCAACGATCGCTCGCAGCCGATCATCAACCAGTTGGCCCGATCGGCCGGTCGAGTGTCCAGGTAGGACACCGGTGCGCCCAGCTCGGTGCCGGCGCCGCGGCAGGGCAACAGGTAGCTGGAGGCGGGGTGGGCTGCGGCCAGCTCAGGGATGTCCACCGCTTCGAGCACCAGCTCGATCGGGGGTAGGTCCTCGTCGAAGGCGACTACCTGCTCGGCCATCGCGAGCAGCTTGGGTGGGATGGGGGGCACCACCTCGGTCACCCGGACCCGGACCGGCGCAGGTCGCCAAATGAAGTTGACGTGCTCGTAGCGCCCGGTGACGACGTAAGCCAACGCGCCCGGCTGGGCATGGGCGAGCGCCACCCGGGCCAAGGCCGTGGCGTTGCCGACGTCGACCTCCGGCGCCTCGATGGACACCACCTGTTCGGGGCCAGCCAGCACCCGGGCCTGCACCACCGGCGAGAAGAGCGGTACTTCTGACAGCTTCCGGACCGCCACCAGGGCGGTCTGCCTCCCGTTGCGCAGCACGAGGTATTCGCTGCGCCGGTAGACCTCCCGTCCCAGCAGGAAGGCCATCAGGCCCTGCTCGGTGAGTGCGACGTCGACCTCCTGCACCGACAGCCCACGGTAAGGACGGGTGATGGTGTTCGGGGCTGGGTCAGGGATCACTACAGTGCCGCCTTCGGGTCGCGGTCCGGCAGCCGCGCGGTGTCGGCCCGCAGACCGAGCCGCAGCGTCTCCAGCGGCATGACGTCCTCGAGCGGGATGTTGCCCAGGCTGACGTTGGCACCGAGGTGGCGGACCATCCACGATTGCTGGGTTGTCCGCGGCGCCTCGAAGATGATCCGTTCGATGGGCAGGCGGGCGACGATCGCCTTGACCAGCGTGGTCCGCACGCTCCCGTCGGCCTCATACAACCCGACCGTTCCGCTTTCCCTACCTTCGGCGATAAGCCAACGGGCCCCGGCGGCGAGGTCTGCCTCCATCTCGGCGAGCCATGCGTCGGCCACCACGGGGATCGTCGCGCTCTTGAGCCCGGTCTCGGCCAGCACGATGAACTCGCCAGACAGCTCATGGATCAGCGCCGCCTTACGCTGGGAGGTCATCACGCCCAAGCCATTGGACACTTCGAGGGCGTCCACTCCGATATCGGCAGCCCAGCGCCGCAACTCGGTGATCCGGTCCTGAGCGACGGCTACCTCCAGCAGTGTGCCGCCCAGCGACACCATCACACCGGCCGCGTGGCACACCGCGACCCGCTCCTTGACCACCGGGTCGATGTAGGCGATGCCCCAGCCGATCTTGATGACGTCGACGAGGTGACCGGTCTGGACCAGCCACGCGTCCAAGGCAGGGATGGTGGCGCCCTTGTCCAGTACGTGGGTTAGGCCGCGATCGCGAGGTTTACCGGCCCGGTCCAAGAGATCGAGGAAATCCGGGGAGTTCCACACCCACCGACCGTACGATCCAGCCAACGACCGGTCTGTGTCCCCTGAGCACCAACGCCGAAGGTTCCTTCGTCCCTTCCGGCCGTGGGAACTGCCGCGGTAGCTGCCTAGCGTCTGCTGGCGAGCGGGAGGAGACGGTCCGTGACCCAGCGGCTGGTCGTCATCGGCGGGGGCGCAGCCGGAATGTCCGCTGCATCGGCTGCCCGCAGGGTGGACCCAGGATGCGATGTCGTCGTCCTGGAAGCCACCGGACATGCCGCCTACGGGCTGTGCGGTATCCCGTACTACCTGGCCGGGCTGGTCGGGCGAGCCGACGAGCTGCTGTCGTACCCCCCGACCTATTTCCGTGAACGGCGGCGGATCGACCTGCGACTGCATACCCGGGCGCTGGCGCTGGATCCACGGCGGCAGGTGGTGCACTACCGCGACGCCGGCGGGGACGGACGGTTGCGGTACGACCGTCTCGTGGTGGCGGCCGGGGGAGCACCGGTGCTGCCGCCATTGCCAGGGCTTGACGACGACCGCGTGATCACCGTCCGTACCCTCGAGGATGCCATCACGCTGCGTAGCCTGCTGGACGCCGGCCGGATCGCCCGGGCTCTGGTCGTCGGCGCCGGCTACGTCGGCCTCGAGATGGCCGAGGCGCTGCGGGCCCGGTGCGTGACGGTCACCGTCGCCGAGGCGCTGCCCAGGGTGATGCCGACTCTCGACGAACCGGTCGCCGCCCTGGTCGCTGACGAGGTACGGCGCCATGGAGTCGACCTGCGGCTCGGCGCGCGATTCGAGGGGGCGACCCGTGACAAACACGGGTTGATCGCGCTGATCGACGGCGAGGCGCTGCCGGTGGACGTGGTGGTGCTGGCGATCGGCGTTCGGCCCGTGGCGGACGTGGCGGCTCGAGCCGGTGCGCGGACCGGGTCTGGCGGCGCCCTGCTCGTGGATGAGGAGATGCGCACCAGCTTGGAACGGGTGTACGCCGCCGGTGACTGCATCGCATCGCAGCATCTGGTGCTCGGCCGGCCGGCATTCGTGCCGCTGGGACCGGCTGGAAACAAAACCGGCCGGGTAGCAGGCACGGTGGCAGCCGGAGGCCAAGCCCGGTTTCGCGGTGTGGTGGGAACCGCGGTCGCCAAGGTCTTCGACCTCGGGGTGGCCCGCACCGGCCTCACGTTGGTGGAGGCTCAAGCAGAGTTCGGCCCTGGTGCCGCCGCAATCGACATCGTCGGGCGCTCCCGGGCCAAGTACTACCCGGGCGCGGAGCCGGTAACCATCCGATTGGTGCACGAAGCCGGGGGCCGGTTGCTCGGCGCGCAGATGGTCTCGGCCGGCGACGTCGCAAAACGGATCGACGTCGTGGCTGCCGGCTTGCAGGCCGGCTTCGACCTCGACGACCTGCTGGCGT
>JBOHGX010000175.1:0-30124 GCA_050700255.1 Pseudonocardiaceae bacterium | reverse complement strand
TTCTTGGCGTGATTACTGCAGTCTGTCCCCAGAACGCGATTGCGGGCCGCGAACTGGGGTCAGTTGACCGTCGGGAACGGCCACGCGTTGGGTTGGCACACCATCCCATCCGGGTTGACCCGGTCGGTGCCCAACACCGCGAGGTAGTCGTCGGCCACCCCCCAGGTCTGTTGCATCATCACCGGCGCCAGCCGCCCGGTCGCCTCACACGCGATGTGCGGGAAACCCAGGCCGTGCCCCACCTCGTGGTTGACCACGTACTGCTGGTACTGGACCACATTGCCTTGAAAGGCCACTGCCCCGCGGGCCCAGCGGGCGGTGTTGATCACTACCAGCCGATCCTCGGGCTTCCAGCAGGAGGCGTCGAAGGGGATCCGAAAGCCGCAGAGTCCGCGAGTGGTCGTCTGTGAAGTGAGGCTGATCCGCAGGGTCGCTGCCCGGCTGTCATTGATCCGTTGAAACCGGTAGTGCCCGCTACCGATCCAGCTCTTCGGATTGTTCAGCGTGCTGTCCACGGTGGTGGCAAAGCCCGCGGGACCACCTTCGAGCTCGACCCCGTCTTCGATCTCGATGGTATAGGTGAACAGCTGGCCCGTCCCGAACGGCGCACCCGTGCCAGGTATCACCCGCCAAGTACCGGCGCCCTGGACGGTGAACGGCCCGCCCCCGGGTAGTTCGGCGGATGCCTTGACCGCCTCGAAACCTGGGCCGGCCAACGGGTTGGGTATCAGCGGCTGCTGCGCGGGATCAGACGTGCCAGGCTGTTCCGACAGCAGAGCCGACGACCTGGTCGCATCAAGTACCGCCAACACGGTGAGTACCACCAGGACGGGCAGCGCATAGACCCGCCAACCATAGATGGACACCGCCCGCGCCAAGCGCCCAGAACCACGGCCTACCCGACTCCAGCCTGCTGAACCACCGTGGCGCGGCACCGGTTCGGGCCGCGGGTCCCACGACGCGGCCAACGGCTCGTTGTTGACAAGGCGCGAGCCGCTGTACCCCTCCAGGCGCCGCCCTGAGATCCGCTCGTCGTCCCAGCGACGGCCAGCAGCCCGGCTGGGCACCCCTGGCCGGGGCCGACCGCCGACGGGGGCGCGGCCCGCGGGATCAGCTCGCGTCGGGCGGATCACCGCGCAAGGATGGCACAGCCGCTCTGGCGGGTTTCGTGCATGTCACCACGCTGCAGCGGCGGAATCTGTCCTGCGGTGCAGCGGCGGCACCGGGATACCGGCTAGTAGGGTCGACCCAATCAGCCAAGGCGAAGGAGGGCGATGACTGAGACGGTATCGACCCGCGCGGGTGCGACGCCCCGCGGAGTGCGGATGCCCCGGGACGAGCGGCGGGCTCAACTGCTCGCGGCGGCGACCGACGTCTTCGTCATCAACGGGTATCACGCCACCGTCATGGACGACATCGCCGAGCATGCCGGGGTCAGCAAGCCGGTGCTCTACCAGCACTTTCCCGGCAAACTCGAGCTCTACCTAGCGCTGCTGGAGCGCCACACCGACGAGCTGGTCCGCCGTGTTCGCGGGGCGATCGAGGAAACCCACGACAACCGGCAGCGAGTCCTCAATGCGGTCCGGGCCTATTTCGATTTCGTCGATGGTGACGGTGGGGCGTTCCGGCTGGTCTTCGAGTCCGACTTGCGTAACCAGCCCGCCGTTCAGGCCGTGGTGGAACGGGCGTACACCGCCTGCGTGGCGGCCATCGCGCAGGCGGTGGTGGCCGATGCGGGCCTGGACACCGATCGCGCCTGGCTGATCGCGGTGGGAGTCGTAGGAGTCAGCGAGCACAGTGCCCGGTACTGGCTGTCCCACCAGCGCGAGGTACCCAAAGACGAGGCCGTGGCGCTAACCGCGTCACTGGCCTGGAAGGGCCTCGCCGGCTTCCCGCTGCTACATAACGCTGCTACATAACGCTGCTACATAACCAGGCCGGTACATAACCAGGCCGGTACATAACCAGGCCGGTCGATTCAACCGTGCGCGGCGAAGGAGTGACTCGCACCCGCGATCCCGGACACGATCTCCAGCTCACCCTCATCGCGCGGTCCGAAAATCATGACCGTGCCCGCGGTCAGCCGGATGCCGGCCAGCGGATGCGCCACCGCCCAGCCCTTGATCAGGGCATCACGGGCCAGCGGGATCGGCAGTGCCAGGTGCATGCTGCCGTCGTAGCCGGGGTGCAGGTGGGCGAACTCCCCCACGTCGGCGACCATGAACGCCTCAGCAGGCCCGCGGGCCGCACCGGGATCCAGGACGAAGGCCCTGGCACCCGGGACCGAGATGGCGCTGCTCTGGGTCGCGACCCCAGCCAGCGTCGCGACCCGCGAGAACAGCATCTCCTGGAGTACGACCGGGGCGTTCTGCGACTCCTGCTGCTGCGGGGTGGTCACGCTGACCTTGGGCGCTGCGCCGTGGCGCGCCGGCAACATCCCGTCCGGGAATGCCGGCCAGCGGTCCGGCGCAGCAGTTACGGCGTCGTGTTGCTGCACATAACCCAGCCGCGCCTCGATCCAGCCCGCCAACTCGGAGGCGGTCTTCGCGGTGACCTCGTGACCAGTCGGCTCACGTTGCGCCCACAGCGGCGACCCGCTCTCCTGCACCAGGTAGTTCCAGGTTCGGTCCTGCAGCTCGACCGGGACGACCGTGTCGTGCAGGCCGTGAGCCAAGAAGACGGGTGCTCCGGCCAGCCGGCCGCGGGTCGCCGGCACCCCCGCATCGAAGGGCAGTGCACCACACAACAATCCGGCCGCAGCAAAGCGCAGCGGATCGGCCAGCAAGAGACCGCCGGCAAAGACCGCGCCGTGGTGCAGGCCAACCAGCACGACGGGGACCTGTGGTGGCGCCCGCTCATCGAGCCATTCACGGAACCAGGCCATGGAGACCGCAAGGCTGCCGGGTAGCGGGCGGCCGATCCCGCAGTTCGCAAACCACGCGAAGCCCCGTCCTTCGGTCAGTGGGGCACGGATCGAGGTGTATGCGGCTCCCTGAGGCAGGTATGGCGCCAGCCACACCATGTCCTTCTCGGTGGCGCCCCGGGCGTGCAACAGCACGATCAGCGGGGCCTCCGGGTCACGCGAGCCCCACCGGATGGCCACCGGTGTGCCCAGCTGCGTCACGACATCCCTCCAGGGGGCTGCTCAGGCGCCCGTCACCCCTGTGCGGGCACCAACAACGTGAAGGTAGGCGGAGCGGGTCGGGTCAGCCGGAGCCTGCCGCCTTCCGCCTCGGCCAGGCTGCGGGCGAGCGCAAGTCCGATCCCGTGCCCGTCGGCCAGGCGCGATCGCCGGGTGAACAGCTCCGGCTCAGGCGCCGTGATGCCGATGCCCTCATCGGAGACATCGATGGCCAGCGCGTCAGCGGCGTTACGCACCGCCACAGATACCGTGCCTGAGCCGTGGGTTGCCGCATTGTCCAGCAGCACTGTCAGCACCTGCCGCACAGCCGCGGTCGAGGCAAGTGACACCGGGGCCGCCGAGTCCACCGCCACCCGCAGCTTGCGGTCCTGGGCGGCCAGCCGGTCATGCCAGCCCCGCTCGATCTCGTCAAGCAAGCCGGAAAGGTCCAGCGGGGCGGAGCGGGAACTACGGGTGTCCCTGGCCAGGGCAAGCAGCTCCTCGATGGTCTGCTCCAGCCGGTCGGCATCGTCAATCCCGGCGGTGATGGCGTGACGGAGATCCTGCCCTGGCCGGTCCAGTGCCGCCTCAAGCCGCAGCCGCAGTCCGGTCAGCGGGGTACGGAGCTGGTGGGAGGCATCCGCCGAGAATGCGCGTTCTCTGGCCAACATATCGTCCAGACGGCCAGCGGTGCTGTTCAGCGCTGTGCCCACGGCGTCGATCTCGGGAATGTCCACTGACTCGGTGCGGACGCTGAAGTCACCGTCCCCGAGGCGGCGCGCCGCATCGGAAAGCTCTTCGAGCGGACCCGCCAGCCGCCGGGCCTGGCGACGGGCGACCAACCACACCGTCCCGATTGCCAGGGCGGCCAGCCCCAGCATGGCCAGCCACACCAGCATGACCTGCCGGTAGACGGCACTGCGCGGGCTGGCGGCACGAACGGCGCCGATCACGTCGCTGTCATGGGTCACCGGCACTGCCACGACCAGATCACCGGCAAGGTCCCCGGTGTAGATCTCGCCGTGCAGGGCACGATCGACAACGGCGTCCCCGCCCTGCGGCCCGGTACCCAAGATGCGAAGGCCGCGGTCCACATAGACCGCCAGGTGGGTCTCGTCCTGCGGGTTGGGGAGATCGGTTGGCATGTTGCCGCGGAGCACATCTGCCGTGACGGCCGCCGCGGCAGCATCGGCCATTCGCAGCAGCGTTGTCCGTTCCTCCGACACCGCATACTTCAACGCGCCAGCGGCCAGCGGTACCCCGAACAGCCCGATGGCAAGCACTGCGGCGAGCACGGCGAGGGCGACAATCCGAGTCCGCACGACGCCCCTCCCCTGTCATCCCACTGCTCGACCGGCCCAGTGTCTCTTACCAGCACAGTGTCTCTTACCAGCACAGCACGGTCTCTTACCAGCACAGCATTGTTCGGAGCGAGATCGACCCCGTTCTCCTGCCGGATTTTGCCGACAGCTAACCGATCTCGGGTTAGCGGATAACCAGGGTCTCGGTCATGTCGGTCCCCGGACCGACCAGCTCACACCACCGCGGTAGGGTCGTTGCAATGGCAATTCGGCTGTTGCGTGGTGGAGGACGGCGGTGACCGTCCGATATGTGGCCGCCCGCTGGGCGGTCGTTACGGTCATCGGGTTGGTATCGATCGTCAGCGGTTGTACCGCTGCCCCATCCCCCGGCGCACCGTCGTCCGGTGCCACATCCCCCAACCAGACCGGCCCGGCGGACTGCGCCGATCGGATCACCGGGCCGAAGCAGGCCAGCGACGCCTTGGCTCAGGTTCAGCCCGGCGCCACGGTGTGCTTGAGTGGCGATGGTCTTCAAGACGCCGAGCTTGAGGTGACCACCTCGGGAACGCCTGAGCAGCCGATCACGATCTTTGCCGATGGCGCGACCATACGCAGCATGGACGTCAGGGCCGACTACGTCGTCATCCGGGGTCTGGCGCTGCGCGATGGAGATGGCCTGACGATGGCCGGTCGGGGACTCGTCGCCCGCGACAATGTGATCTACAACGCCGCCGAGAACGGCCTGGCCTGCCTTCAATGCGTGGACACGCTCATCGAGTCCAACACCGTGCAACATGCTGACGGGACCGGGCTCTACCTCGCCGGTGAGCAGATCACCGTCCGGAACAACACGGTGAGCGAGTCGGTGCTACGCACTCAGGGCGACGCCGACGGCATCAGATTTTTTGGAGTCGGCCACCGGTTGACCGGAAACACGATCAAGGACATCAAGGCGAGCGGCTACGACCGCGAGGGTCCGCACACCGACTGCTTCCAGACCTACAACAACGCCAGCGACCCGCCCACCTACGACATCGTCATCGCGGATAACAACTGCACGAACGTCGACGTCCAGTGTTTGATCGCCACCGCCAAAGAGGGCGGTGCACGCAGCAGTCCGGAAGGGCAGACCGCGATCGTCTTCGAGCGCAACACCTGTTCGGTCAACGGTTCACAGGCAGTGTTGCTGGAAAACTTCTCGCGCGTCATCGTGCGCGACAACCGCTTTTCCGGGCCCGGCTCCCGCGCCGTGCAGCTCGGCATGGGCTCCACCGACTGCTCTGTGGTCGGCAATACCATGACGGGTCCCATGCGGCCGTTCGAGATCGACCGGCCGTCGCGGCCAGGATTTCAGGCGGCAGACAACACCTCGCGCTGACCACGCGGTTCAGCTCTCCGGCGCCTCCAGCCGGTACCCATGCCCGCGCAGGGTCACAATCCGCGGCACCGAGCCGCTCTCGACCATCCCGGCCAGCTTGCGACGCAGCGCGGCCACGTGCACATCGAGGGTCTTGGTCGGGCCGAACCAGTTCTCGTCCCACACCTGCGCCATCAAGGTCTCCCGGCTCAGCGCCACCTCCGGCGCTGCCGCGAGGCACGCGAGCAGGTCAAACTCCTTGGCTCGCAGCGGCACTTCCCGTCCTGCGACGGTTACCCGCCGGCTGCCGGTGTCCACCACCAGGTCTGCGACCGCAAGCATCGGTGGGGCACCCGGCGTGGCCGGGGCCACCCGGCGCAGGTGTGCCCGGACCCGGGCCAGCAACTCGGCCAGCCGCACCGGCTTGGTCAGGTAGTCGTCCGCACCAGCCTCGAGGCCTACGACGACGTCCATCTCGTCCGTTCGGGCAGTGAGGATCACCAGCACCGTCGTTGGATTGCTGGCCCGTAACTGCCGGCACACCTCGACGCCATCCAGATCGGGCAACCCCAGGTCCAGCAGTACCAGGTCGAACTCCGTCTCGGAGGCCAGCCGCAGCGCGCGACGACCGGTGCGCTGCCACGCCACCTGGTGCCCGTGTGCACGCAGGCTGGACTCCAGCACGCTGCCGATGGTCTCGTCGTCCTCCACTACGAGCAGCCGGGGCACTCCATGAGCCTAATGGATCACCCCGCACGCAACTCGTTGGTCAGCCGCCCACCGAGAAGCCGACGCGGCGGCTGTCCGGAGGTCCGATCTCGACGTAAGCGACCCGCGAAGCGGGCACCATGTACCGCCGGCCCTTGTCGTCGATCAGCGTCAGCAATCCCTGAGTAGTCCGCAGCGCCTCGGTGACCAGCGTCTCTATCTGGTCTGGGGAGTCCGCAGTGGACACCGTCAGCTCGCGAGGGCTGTCCGCGATGCCGATCTTGATCTCCACGCAGAACCTCCAGTGTGATCGACGTTGGGGTCAAGGCTAGTCGAACGGCGCGCCGTTGCTCACCCCAGTCCGAGAGCAGCCATCCGGCGGCAGTGCAGGATGTGCACCCGGCGAATCAGCGTGGCGAGTCCGGACAGGTCCCCGGAGCCACGGATGATCAGATCGGCAAGGGCCTCCCGCTCAGCCACGACGTGCTGAGCATTGGTCACCCCCTCGCCCAGCAACCGCCGGCCCCACAGGGTGAGCCGGTCATGGGTGGTGCGGTCCCGTTCGCAGGCCGCCCGCACCTCTCGCTCGGCAAATGCAGAATGCCCGGTGTCGGCCAACACCTCCTTGACCAGCGCGGCAGTAGCGTCGTCCACCCACCCACCCACTTCGCCGTAGAAGTCGGCGGCCAGCCCGTCCCCGACGTAGACCTTGACCAGCGACTCCAGCCAAGATCGAGGCGCTGTCGAGGCGTGGAACCGGTCGAAGCGCGCGACGAACGGACGCACCGCGTCGTCCACCGACACGCCCATGCCGTGCAGATGACGCTCGAGTAGCCGGAAGTGCCCGATCTCGGCGGCCGCCATGGTCGCCATCGCGATCCGCCCGGTCAGCGTAGGAGCGGCACGGGAGTCCTCGGCAAGCCGGTCGAACGCGGACAGCTCTCCGTAGGCGAGGACCCCTAAAAGATCCACGACGCCGTCACGTACCACGTCCACGACGGGAGCCTAGGCCCTGCAGCGGGGCAATCGGGCAGGCCTGCGCCAGGCAGGTTGAGCAGTGTCACAAGCGCGCCTCCCGTGGGAGGGGTATGATACGTGTACAGGGTGTGACGCCAACGGCGACCAACGCGCCCGGCTCGGTAGCTGGTGCCACCGAGTGCACGCATGTGAGCGCGTACCTCGTGTCCTCGTTCCCAGCTTCGCTGCGTCACCTAGCGACCCGGAGCTGGTCGAGCGAGACAGCGGCGGGCGCGCCGTACGAGAGAGGCGATCCACTGACCGTCAGTCCGACCTACCTACCCGACGTCCAACCTTCGCAGCACCCCCACCATCGAAGCCCCAACCATTCCGAGATTGCCGTCGACGGGCCAGTCCCGCTGCAGGCGGGAGCTCCGGTCCGGGACAACTCCCCCACTTTCGCCGAACTCGGTGTCCGCGACGAGATCGTCCGCACCTTGCGCACCGCAGGTATCGAGCGCACCTTCGCGATCCAGGAGCTCACCCTGCCGCTGGCCCTGGCAGGCGACGACCTTATCGGCCAGGCTCGCACCGGCACCGGCAAGACGCTGGGCTTCGGTGTCCCGCTGATCCAGCGGATCACCGCGGGAGATATCACGCTCGACGGCACCCCGCGCGCCTTGGTGGTCGTGCCCACCCGTGAGTTGTGCCTCCAGGTCACCGCTGATCTCACCGAGACCGGTCGTGATCTGGGCGTCCGGGTCTTGCCGGTCTATGGCGGCCGGCCTTACGAACCACAGATCAAGGCGCTGACCAGAGGGGTTGACCTGGTCGTCGGCACCCCGGGTCGACTGCTGGACCTCGCCGAGCAGCGCCACCTGGTACTGGGCAAGGTACGGGTGCTCGTACTCGACGAAGCCGACGAGATGCTCGATCTGGGCTTCCTGCCCGACATCGAGCGGATCCTGCGGATGGTGCCCGAGCAACGCCAGACCATGCTGTTCTCGGCCACCATGCCCGGCCCGATCATTACGCTGGCCCGGACCTTCCTCACCCGTCCGACGCATATCCGCGCCGAGGAGCCCGACGCCACCGCCATCCACGAGCGGACCCGGCAGTTCGTCTACCGGGCGCACGCGATGGACAAGGTGGAGCTGCTCGCCCGCACCTTGCAGGCCCGCGAACGGGGCCTGACGATGATCTTTACGAGGACCAAACGCACTGCTCAAAAGGTCGCGGACGAGCTTACCGAGCGAGGTTTCGCGGCCGCGGCGGTGCACGGCGACCTCGGCCAGGGCGCTCGCGAGCAGGCCCTACGGGCGTTCCGCTCAGCGAAAGTCGACGTACTCGTCGCCACCGACGTGGCCGCCCGGGGCATCGACGTTCCCGAGGTCACTCACGTCATCAATTACCAGTGTCCGGAAGACGAGAAGACCTACGTGCACCGGATCGGGCGAACCAGTCGAGCCGGCCGGGAGGGCGTCGCGATCACCCTGGTCGACTGGGACGACGAGCCGCGCTGGAAGCTGATCAGTGACGTTCTGGGCCTTGGCATGCCGGAACCGGCGGAGACCTACTCCACCTCCGCGCATCTGTTCACCGACCTGGACATCCCGACCGACTCCACCGGTCGGCTCCCCCTGACTCGACGTACTCGTGCCGGGCTGGCTGCCGAACCCAGCGACGAGGACAGCCGCCCCCGCGGTCGGCGTGCCACCGTCGCCCGGCGTAGCGCCCGCGGTGGGTCACCCGACACACAGGTCGCTCCGGTCCGCCGCCGCAGGTGCCGCACGCGAGGTGGAAACGCTGTCGGAGCCGGCGAGGCCGCGCCGGAAGCCGAGTACCCGAGTGACGACGCTGACGCCCGGCCGCGCCGTAGGCGTCGGCGCAGCAGAGGTCGTGGCGATGGCGTAGGAAACGACGGCGCGGCGCAGGAGCAGCACGGCGGCCAGCCTCGCGCCGCGGACTGACCGTGGCCGGATGCCTGCTCCTGAACGCCGCAGCCGGCTGGATGTGATCGTTACGGCGGTATTGGTGGTGGCCGTGCTTGCCGTGTCCAGCGCGCTGTGGTGGACCAGCGACGCGCGACACACCACCCTGACCACCGCCCCTGGCCCGGCCCCGGGATATAAGGCCCCGGGGGATCGGGCCGCTGCGAACACGCAGGTGCCGTCCGCACTGACCGAGTCATGGCGGGCGCCGAGCCCGGCGACTCCGGTGCCGTTGGTGCGCGGCGGCACTGTGATCACCGGCGACGGCGGTGTGGTCGCCGGCCGCGATCTCATCTCCGGTGCAGTCCGCTGGAGCTATCGGCGGGACCGACCGTTGTGCACAGTGGCCGCCGCCTTCCAGCAGGCGGTGGCCGTGCATCAGCGGGGCGATACCTGCAGCGAGGTCACCGCGTTGGACTGGGCCGACGGCCGGCGTGGACCGCAACGCACCGGACCGGTGGAAGCACCCACCAGGCTGGTCGCCAACGGCAACCGGGTCGCCGCCAGTGGGCAACGCTACCTGGAGGTATGGCGTTCCGATCTCGTGCGCACGCTGGCCTACGGGCGGCTGCCGACCCCGGTGCAGCCGGGTGCGCAGCCGCGACCGGACTGCCTCCACGGATCGATGGCGCTGGGCTTTGCAGCCGGATCCGGGGGGTCCGCAGGCCAGCTGGCCTTGATCGAGCAGTGCCCGGGCGAGCGCGTGCGGCTCACCGTGCAGCGGTCCGATCCCAAGCAACCCGACCAGCCGGAGGTCGACTTCAGCACCTTGCTGAGCGGCACTCAAGCTCGAGTCGTCGCGCTGAGCCGGGACCGGGTCGCCGTGGCCCTGCCCGATCCGGCCCGGCTAGTGGTCCTCGACAAGCAGGGCAAGGCGGTGGCCGAGCATCCGCTTGCGGTGCCGAGCTCCGATCTGCGGGGCAATCCACCCGGTGGCGTGGTCGAGGCCACCGTGACGCCGACGGCGATGTACTGGTTCACCGGCTCAGCCACTGTCGCGTTGGACATCGTCGACCTGCGACCACGGTGGACCCGGGCCGGATCGCTGGGCCCGGGCTCGGAGGTTGCTGGACGAGTGCTGTTGCCCGTCCCCGGCGCCCTCGCCGTTGTCGACACGATCACCGGCCAGCAGGTCGGGGCGCTGCAGGTGGACCGAGGCGACTACCGCGGCCCAGTAGGCACCGCCAGCTCCGGGGGCGTTGTGCTCGAGCGCCGCGGCGGCACCCTGGTCGCGCTGCGTTAGCGGACTGGTGAGCCCTGCACAGATCACCCCGCACGGCGCCACCCGGGTCGAGGTACGGGTTGGCAGCACAACGCTGGCCGCGCTACGGGCCGAACCCGTGGATCCAGCCGGTGCCGTCGCGGTGCTGGTGCCTGGGTACACCGGGTCAAAAGAGGACTTCGCGGCGCTGCTTGACCCGTTGCGCAGCGCCGGGCTGTCCGTACTGGCCGTGGATCTGCCTGGGCAGTACGAGTCCGGCGGACCCGACCGAGAGGACGAGTACCTCCCCGACCCGCTGGGCCGGACGCTGGCGGCGCTGGTGACCGACCTGGCCTGCGGTGGCCGGCAGCGGGTGCTGCTGCTGGGACATTCCTACGGCGGATTCGTGTCCCGATCCGCCGTGCTCGCCGGAGCCCCGGTGACCGGCCTGACCTTGCTGGGGTCGGGTCCGGGCGCGCTGCCCTCAGGGCCACGCCGCGCGTTGATCGACGCCACCGAGCCCGTCCTGCGCGCTGAGGGCATCGAAGTCGTCCAGCGGCTGCTCGAGACGCGCAACGGGATCGCCGAGCCGCCCGAACTGGCGGCACTGCTGCGGGCGCGTTTCCTCGGTTCGGCGACCGCTGGCCTGCTCGGCATGGCGACCGGCCTGCGCACCGAGCCTGACCGGGTCACCGAGCTGGCCACCGCCCTGCGCACTGCTGGCATCCCGTGCCTGGTGGCTTTCGGCGAGTTCGACGATGCCTGGCCGGTGCCGGTGCAGCGCGAGATGGCGCTGCGACTGGGTGCCGAGATCGCGGTGGTGCCCGGCGCCGCTCATTCGCCGGCAACCGAGAACCCGGATGCGCTACTCGACGCGCTGCTGCCCATCTGGCGACGCTGGCTGACGGCTACTGTGGCGTGAGGGACCAGCGTCGGCTTGGGTGGACTGATGACTGACGATCTCGGGTATTTCGGGCCGGGAAGCGTGACCTGGCGGGTGCTGACCGACCCGGCCGCCGGCGTTGGCGGAATCCGCGCACTGTTCCTTCAGGGACTGCATCCACTGGCGATGGCCGGGGTGCACGAGCACGGGAGCTTTGAGACCGACTTCTGGGCGAGGTTGCAGCGTACCGCGCAGTACGTGACCACAGTGGGCTTCGGCACTCGCGCCCAGGCCGATGCCGCTGCCGCGCGGGTCCGTGCGGTGCACCGAGCAGTGCGTGGACTCGACCCGGTGACCGGAGGACGGTATGCGGCGACCGATCCTGCCCTGCTGCGGTGGGTCCACGTCACCGAGGTGGCCTCACTCCTCGATGCGGTCGGCCGCGGCGGGTTGCCGCTGACTGGCGCGGAGGCCGACCGGTTCCTCGCCGAGCAGGTCCGCGCCGCCACGTTGGTGGGCCTTGAAGACGTACCAACGGACCGGACCGCGCTGGTCGAGTACTTCGAGCAGGTGCGCCCTGAGCTGCTCGCCTCCCCGGTGGCGCGCCGGGCCGCGCTGCGCCTGGCCGTGCCGCCGCTGTCGCTGCGGACCGAACTGACCACCCCAGCCCGTCCGCTCTGGACCACGATCGCAGGGCTGGCGTTCGCATTGCTGCCTCGGTGGGCGCGCCGCCTCTACGGCCTGCCCGGCCTGCTCACCACCGACGTCACCGCCACCGTGGTGCTGCGCGGACTGCGCACCGCCGCCCTACGGCTACCTGAACGCTGGCGGCACGGGCCGATCGTGCAGCAGGCGATGGCCAGGGCTCGCGAAGCCTCGTGAGTGCGTAACAGTGTTATAGCACTCAATGCCACTCACGAGCCACCGGGCTCAGGCCCACCAGCTGAACCAGAGCACCCCAGTGACGATCATGAGGACAGATCCGGACGCCAGCGCCGCGAGTGGGCCCCGGAGGCGGTCGGCCACCACCTGCAGCACCACGGCGGCCAGCGCCGCGAACACATGACCGACAACAGTGGCCAGGCCCGGGCCGGGACGACCCGACGTACCGGCCAACCACTGCACTGCGCACACCGCGACAGCAAGCGCAACCAGGCCGCCTGCCAGCGTGCCGGACAGCCCGCGCAGGACGCGCACACTGCCGGTGGTCACGGTGCGAGCAGCGCCCACGGCTGAAGATCCGGTGCACTGGCGCGGCCCTCGGGGCAATGGCGCCGGAAATCGCACCATGAGCAGGCGTGGCCCGGCGCGGGAGGAAACAGGATCTCCGGGTCGCCTCCCGCCGCCAGGGTGTCAGTGGCCAGCGCGATCTCGTCGGCCGCCTCCTCGGCGCGCTGCAGGTGCCTGCTCAACGACTCCTCGGTGTGCTCCCATCCGGCGACGGTGCCGGTGGGCAAGTGATGCAGTTCAACCCGGCGGCATTCGCGGCGTAGCGTGCGCCGCGCCGCGAATGCATACAACGCCAGCGCCTGCGATCCGCGTGCGTCATCGACGGTGAGCCCGTGCCGACCGGTCTTGTAATCCACCACGACCAGTTCGCCGTCTCGCTCGTCGATGCGGTCCACCCGCCCCTCGGCAACGATCCGCTGCGTCGGCGCGGAGACCCAGCGTTCCACTCCCACCGGATCAAGGTCGGGATCCAGCTCGTCGACGTATCGGGCTACCCAGTCCTGCGCGCGGTGGAGATAGTCGGCGGCCTGCACGTCGTCGGCGAAACCCTCGCCGGACCAGCGGGCGGCGACCAAAGCGGCCGCGGTGTGCGGACGGCGCCGCTCCGGCGCCAGATCGAACAATGCCCGCAGCGCCGCGTGGACCACCGCGCCCAGCGTGTTGTGCGCCCAGGCCCCGCCCCGCGGCGGCGTGGGCCGGTCCAGGTAGGCCAGCCGGTAACGCCGAGGACAGCCGGTCCACGTGGCGATCTTGGCCGGGGTCACCCGCACCAGGGGTCGGGGCAGACCACCGAGGTCTAGCTCTCCCTGCGCTCGCGGTGCCATCGCACTTACCGTACTCACCCCGCTACCGCCGCGATGCTGCTGCCAGTAGCCAGTTGCTCGATCCGCTCCAGCATCTCCGGATCGGTGGTCTCCTGGCCTAGTAGGGGCCTCCAGGGGCCAGATATCGGTGGAACGCCTCCTTCACGCTACCCACCACACCGGCCGACACCAGTGCTCTGGCCAAGTGCGGTCGGCCGGCGGAAGCATGCTGCGGTAGGTCACCGAGCAGTGCATCGGGGTCTACCGGCAATCCGTCGACGGCCATCCGCTGCGCCATGGTGTGCAGCCGTACCCGCCGCTCCCGCCGCAGCCGAGCCTGCTCAGCGACGATCATCTCCGAGGCAGGGTCGAACAGGTAACCCAGCAGGTGCACCGAGATGCGCCCACCCCGGCCGTCCGGTGCAGTGCAGGAGAACTCCGCGCCGCGGATCAGCCGCAGGCCGGCCGGCAAGGCATCAACGGCGTTGGTCCATCCGGCGGTGGTGTCGTGATCGGTCAGCCCGATCACGTCGAGACCGGTCGCGACCGCGGTTGCGACCAGCTCAGCGGGGGTATCGGTTCCGTCGGATGCGGTGGAGTGAGCGTGCAGGTCGATACGCACGAGTGCCAGTCTCCGGTACTGCCGCAAGGCCCTGGCCTTGCTGGTTACCTCGCGAACGACCAACGCCTGCGAGGAGGCGGCGGACGTAGCCCGGGGCGGACCTGCTTCTTCTCGCCGAAGATCAGCTCAGAGATCGCATCAAAGGTCGCCTCAGGTTTAGGCAGGTAGTCGACCCTCTCGAGGTCCTGCTTCTGCCCGGCCGATTCCACCCTGAGCGTGCCGTAGCCCAGCAGCCGCCCACCGAAGCTTCGCAGGTAGCTCATGTCGGTCACCTTCGTGATCGGCATCATGGAGATCTTCGTGACGACGATGCCGCTCGTGATCAGGAACCGCTTGTCGGTGATGACGATGAGCTCGACCCACCACTCCAGCACCTTCCACGCGAAGCGCAGCACTGCGGCGACAGCGAGATACCAGAGCACCGACTGCAGCACCCAGAAGTCATCGTTACCGAGCAGTTGAGACAGCACGAACGCCACGATCACGACCGCGAACGTCTCCACCAGCACCCGCAGCAGGCTCGCCCAGTGCCGCCGCACCCGGATCACCCGCCGCTCGGTGGGGATCAGGTACTCGTTGGGATGCCGACCGAGCATGTCAGGGCTGCCTGAACTCCGAGCGCATAGCGCAAGGGTACTACCGTCGCTGGTGATGACAGGACCTCGCGCGCAGAACATCCGCTGTGTCGGAGCGGTGGTGTTCGACAACGCGAGAAGGCTATTGCTGATCCGACGGACCAACGAGCCGGGACGGGGGCGCTGGTCGGTGCCCGGCGGCCGGGTGCAGGCCGGCGAGACCGACCATCATGCAGTGATACGCGAGGTGGCCGAAGAGACCGGGCTGGAGGTCAAGGTCGCCCGTCGGGCCGGAGCAGTACAGCGCTGCGAGCCTGGCGGCGCAGTCTTCGATATCCATGACTACATCTGCCTGGCAACAGGCGGGGCACTGCGAGCAGGTGACGATGCTGACGATGCCCGGTGGTGCGACGCGGAGACCCTAGCGCGTCTGCCGATCGTGGATGGGCTCATTGACGCCCTCACCGAGTGGGATTGCCTGCCACATGGTCCCGCCGCACTGACGCAACCTCCGGAGTAGCTCGCTACTACGTCCTGGCTGGTGACGCCGGGGGCGCGTGCCGCGGGAGGCTCCGGTCAGGCAGACCGTGGACGGGCTGACCAAGTTCGGTCATGATCTTTACACGGTGACGGCTGCCCCGGCCAGGGTACCGTGATCTCGCCGTTGAGCATCGGCTTCGCCTTCGGGATGGCGCACGCCAACACAGCCGGGCAGACCGCGAGCCAGCTCGATCAAGTATTCGGGGCGGTTTCCCGGTATCCGGGCCGTATGCGGCGTTCAACGACCTCGATCGGCAGATCGGCACGGTCGGGGAGCTACCGCCCCGCCCGTCTCCCGGCGCGGCCAGGGCTCCGGACGCGTGCCCCGCCCCTATCGGTGGTCGCGATCGCCAACGGGCTGTTCGTCCAGAGTCCGCCTGATCTGGCTCGACGTTAACCGCTCAGCTGCCTTCCAACAACTCCTCGCGAATCCGCGGCAGATGCGAAAGCGTGAGCTTCGCTTTCTCGACAGCATCGTTCAGGCCCGCATCGCGCGTGCCGGGAACCATCACTATCTCGACGAGCATCCAGAGTGGTTTCCTCTTCGTCCAGATATCGAGTGATCGCCTGCTCCGGATGGTTGAGGTTAGCCTCTATAGACGCACGAAGGTCAGGGTGATGACGTGAAAGCCAGCGCCGCTCTGAGCTGCGAGTGCGTTCGGCGTCCCGCTGGCACTTCAGCAAGCGCTCGCGTATCTCCTGGGGAGACTCGATCTCGGGCGCCGAGGATAGCGCCACCGTGAGTGGCTGCGAGACGACCGAGCGGCCGCCTTTGTTGTACAGCAGCCGGACGCGGATGCGGTACAGGATCGCGCGGCCCTTCCGGTGGGCGTAGAGCCGGGCTCGAAAGCGGTCCACGCCCTCGAGCCGTGCCGCAGGCGGTCTCCGTGCCCGCAGTGCGGCCCACGCACCGATGGCCGCAGCTGTTACTCCCACGGTGGCGCTCAGGACTACCTCGAGCATGACCACATTCATATCAGCCCGGAGCTTTCAGTAGCGCCAGGCTTCGCGTGGGTCGCCCCTGAGCAGGGAGGATGCGGGTTCTCGAAGCCCGCAGGCTCTGCTGCACGTCGACGACCTCGATGGGCATCCCTTTACTGACCTTCACAGCCACTGGTATGTCGACGACGTGCCCTGGACGGTTCCCTCGGCGTCCTATCTGCCGATGCTGGCCGCCGGACTGCTACGCGCACCAGCACAACATGCTGCACCGCGATATCAAGCCGTCGACGTACTGCGCACCGTCGAGGGGACCTACAAACAGGGTGACATATTGCTGTCATCACGGTATGCTCTGATGCGTGCGGACCACGCTGCGGGTCGATGACGAGCTGCTGCGCCGGGCCAAGAGCCACGCGGCGCGGCAGGGGCGCAGCCTGACCTCGGTTTTCGAGGAGGCGCTTCGCTGGCTGCTGGCAGAATCTGAACGACACGAGGAGCGCACGCGGGTCGCGCTGCCGGTGTCCGTCGCGAGTGGAGGCGTACTGCCTGGCGTGGATCTCGGTGACACCGCGGCGCTGCTGGACATGATGGAGGACCGTGCTCCTTCCTGACGTCAACGTGCTCGTGTACGCGTTCCGACAGGACGCCGCCGACCACCAGCAGTACCGGGCCTGGCTGGACGGCACGGTCAACGGCGACTCAAGCTACGCCTGCTCCGACCTGGTGCTCAGCGGTTTCCTGCGGGTCGTCACCCATCCGCGGGTCTTCCGGGAACCCAGCCGGCCGACCGAGGCGCTGACTTTCGCCTGCGCGGTGCGAAACCAGCCGATCTGCCGCCCAGTGTTTCCTGGGGCGCAGCACTGGTCGATCTTCACCCGGCTGTGCCAGCAAGCCGATGCGAAAGGAAACCTGGTACCAGATGCCTTCCTCGCAGCCCTGGCGATCGAGTCGGGGTGCGAATGGGTGACCACCGACCGGGACTTCGCCCGGTTTCCCGGACTCCGCTGGCGGCATCCGCTCAGCAGGTGATCAGGCGATCAGGTGGTCACGGTCCCGGGGCCCATGGCCAGCTTGGCCAGCAGATCGCGCGCCTGTTCGGCATGGCGCGGTTGGCACAGCACGTCATAACGCCCTGCGACGAGTTGGCTTGCCGACGCGAAGTCCCGCCGGCCGCGAGTCGAGGCGTAACCGGCGGCCGCGAACACCGTCCCGAACACCGCACCGGTGGCCACGCCCACCAGGATCGGGATGACCCCGGCCCCGGCTTGGGTAGCGAACAGGCTGAGCAGCACTCCGACGAACAGGCCAAACCAGGCGCCCGACGCGGCCCCTTGAGTCAGGACCCGGCCCCAGGTCAACCGTCGCAACACCCGCTCGACCAGCATCAGGTCCACTCCGACGATGGTGACCTCGGCGACCGGGAAGTGGTTGTCAGCGAGATGGTCCACGGCGCGCTGCGCCTCGGCGTAGGTGGCGTAGGAGCCGATCGGCCAACCGGTGGGTGGGGTGGGCAGGCCACGCATCTGACCCTGGCTGCTGAACGGGCTGGTCACAGTGCATCACCTCTGGCTGCGGGGTACCCATCGTGCCAAGGCTCATGCGCACGGCCCCGATTAGCGGATCAACTGCGCGCAGCGTACTCCTGCAGCAGTCCCTTACTGATGATCGTCTTCTGGATCTCGCTGGTTCCCTCACCGATGAGCAGGAACGGCGCCTCACGCATCAGCCGCTCGATCTCGAACTCCTTGGAGTAGCCATACCCTCCGTGGATGCGAAAGGCGTCCTCCGTGACCTCCTTGCAATACTCGCTGGCCAGCAACTTCGCCATCCCGGTCTGGACATCATTGCGGGCACCGGAGTCCTTGAGCCGGGCGGCGTTGACCATCATCAGGTGCGCGGCCTCGACCTTGGTGGCCATCTCGGCGAGCTTGAACGCGATCGCCTGGTGCTGCGCGATCGGCTTGCCGAAGGTTCGCCGCTGCTGGGCGTAGCCGACCGCGAGTTCGAAGGCGCGAATGGCGATGCCACAGGCTCGGGCTGCGACGTTGACCCGCCCCACCTCGACGCCGTCCATCATCTGCGCGAAGCCCTTGCCGGGTGCGTCACCGAGCACCTTGTCGGCACCGACGCGATGCCCGTCGAAGACCAGCTCGGTGGTGTCGACTCCCTTGTAGCCCATCTTGTCGATCTTGCAGGGCACGCTGAGCCCAGGGGCGACCTCACCAAAGCCCACCGGTTTGTCCACCAGCAGCGTGGTGAGGTTGTGGTGCGCCTTCGCCGCGCCCTCATCGGTCTTGACCAGGGTCGCCACCAGAGTCGACGTCGCGCCATTGGTCAGCCACATCTTCGCGCCGTCCACGACATAGTGGTCCCCGTCACGTTTGGCCCGGGTCTTGATCGCGGCAACGTCGGAACCCAGTTCTGGCTCGGACATGGAAAAGGCACCACGGACGTTGCCCTCGGCCATCTTGGGCAGGTAATGCTGCTTTTGCTCCTCAGTGCCGTGCTGGCGGATCATGTACGACACGATGAAGTGGGTATTGATCACGCCGGACACGCTCATCCAACCCCGAGCGATCTGCTCCACGACCAGGGCGTAGGTCAGCAGCGACTCCCCCAGACCGCCGTACTCCTCGGGGATGGTGAGCCCGAACAGGCCCATCTCTTTCATCCCGTCGACGATGTCCTGCGGGTAGCTGTCGGCGTGCTCAAGCTCCTGGGCGACCGGGATGATCTCTTTGTCCACGAAGGACTTGACGGTGGACAGGATCTCCTGCTGGATCTCGGTGAGACCGTCGGTCTGAGCGAGCCGGGCCATGAAGGCACCCTTCGTCGTATGCCGCCGGCCTCGGAGGTGAACCACTCGTAGGCGTCGCGGAGGTCTGGTGAAAACAGTAATGTCTCTGGTGACGTCGTAGGGAGCCCGCAACGATGACCGTCATCACGCCCAGCCGATCCGGTGCGTGCTGCCGTCGGCTCGATCGTCCGGTGTTCCGGAATGCCTGGCTGACCGTGCGCCTGCACGTCGATCTCCTTCGGCTGGCCAGCGCATTGTGTCGGACTTCATAGCCCCTGAACGGCCTATTTGCATTGGTAAGCGTCACAAGGGCTTTCCTGCCTCGACGCCTGCCCCGCACGGCACTATCTGACCTGGATCAATGGAGAATCCTCATGAGTGCACCGTCAGACCCGACCTTCTATCGCAGCCCCGCCGAGGCAGCCGCAGCACCGGCCGAGGAGCTCGCCTACGTCGCCGCCTTCGACCGCGCCGCGCAGCGCCCCGACGCGCTGACCGTGGTCGACGTTGATCCGGGCTCGCCACGATACGGTCAGGTGGTGGGCTGGGCGGACCTGCCCACCCTGGGCGACGAGCTGCACCACTTCGGCTGGAACGCCTGCAGCAGCGCGCTGGCCCACGAGGGGCATAACGTGGACGGCCTGGAGCGCCGTTACCTGCTGCTGCCCGGGCTGCGCAGCTCGAACGTGCACGTCTATGACACCCACCCGGATCCCACCACCCCCATCCTGGTCAAAACGATCGACGCCAAGGAGCTGGCGGAGAAAGCCGGCTACTCCCGGCCACATACCCTGCACTGCGGCCCCGAAGGGATCTTCCTGTCCTGCCTCGGTGGTGGAAACGGCGCGGACGGGCCGGGCGGGATCGCTCTGCTCGATCACTCGACCTTCGACGTGCTGGGCCCTTGGGAAAGCGACCGCGGGCCGCAGTATCTCGCGTATGACGCCTGGTGGCATCTGAAGCACAACACCGTGGTCACCAGCGAGTGGGGTACCCCGTCGATGATCGAGGACGGCGTCAACCCAGAGCTGCTGCTGGGTGGCAAGTACGGCCACGCGCTGCACTTCTGGGATCTGGCCGCCGGCAAGCACCTCCAGCGCATCGACCTGGGCGCTGAGCACCAGATGGTGCTCGAGCTGCGTCCAGCGCACGATCCCGAGGCCACCTGGGGATTCGTCGGCGTTGTCGTGTCGACGCAGGATCTGTCCGCCTCGGTGTGGCGCTGGCATCGCGACGCAGACAGCTGGGCCGCCGAGAAGGTGATCACCATCCCGGCGCAACCCGCCGACGCCGACACCCTTCCCCCAGCGCTGAAACCGTTCGGTGCAGTGCCCCCGCTGGTCACCGACATCAACCTCTCGGTAGATGACCAGCAGCTGTACGTGTCGTGCTGGGGCATCGGTGAGCTCAAGCAGTACGACGTGAGCGATCCTGCGCACCCGCGCGAGACCGGGTCGGTGCGGCTGGGTGGCATCGCCGGGCGCACGGCGCATCCGGCGGCACCTGATCAGCGTCTTGCCGGTGGCCCGCAGATGGTCGAGGTCAGCCGGGACGGGCGGCGGGTGTATCTCACCAACTCGCTCTACGGCGCGTGGGACGACCAGTTCTATCCCGCCGGCGTCGGCGCGTGGCTGGCGAAGATCGACGCCGACCCCGCCGGTGGAATGACCCTCGACGAGGGGTTCTTCCTGCACGGTGACGACTTCCGCGGCCTACGGGTGCACCAGGTGCGGCTGCAAGGTGGCGACGCCTCCTCCGACTCCTACTGCTACCGCTGAGCCACCTGGCAAGTCGCGATTCGGAGCCGAATGGCGGCTCACCGCGGCCGGTGATCGCGATTCGGAGCCGAATGGCGGTCTGAGGTGCAGATCTCACAGATCTGAGCGGGCGCTAGCCTCGTGCGATGGCCACTACGACCAGGGTTTATGCCGCCAGGGTCGCGGGCCTGCCGGTGTTCGGTCCCGATGGCGAACAGATCGGCAAGGTCCGCGACCTGGTCACCGCGCTGCGGATCGGGCCGCGGCCACCTCGAGTGCTGGGACTGGTAATCGAGCTGACGATCCGGCAACGGAGCTTCGTGCCGATGCTGCGGGTCACCTCGATCGAACCGGGCGCGGTGGCGCTGGCCACCGGCACGGTAAGCCTGCGCCGGTTCTCGCTGCGCCCCAACGAGACCCTGGTGATCGGGGAGATCCTGGACGCCCGGGTACACGTGGCCGCCACCGGGGCGGTCGCGGTCGTGGTGGACGCCGGGATGGAACAGGACCGCACCCGGGACTGGGTGATCACGACGCTGGCGGTGCGGGAGCGCACCGGCAGGCTCGGGCGGCGCGGCCCGGTTCAGGTGCTCGGATGGGACGAGGTCGCCGGGTTGACCCTGGCCGAGGTGTCCTCTCGGGGGCAGGGTGCCGAGCAGTTGCTCGCCCTCTACGAGGACCTGCGCGCGGTGGAGGTGGCCAACGCGTTGCGGGAGCTACCCACCAAACGTCGCCACGAGGTGGTCGATGCGCTGGACGACGAGCGGCTGGCAGACGTGCTGCAGGAGTTGTCCGAAGACGAGCAAACCGAAGTACTCGCCCATCTGGGCGATGAGCGGGCCGCCGACGTGCTGGAGGCGATGAATCCCGACGACGCCGCTGACCTGCTCGGCGAGCTCGCCCAGACCGAGCGGGAGCGGTTGCTGCGGCTGATGGCACCCGAGGAGTCCGCACCGGTACGCAGGCTGCTGGCCTACTCGTCGGACACCGCCGGTGGCCTGATGACTCCGGAGCCGGTGGTGCTCACCCCGGACGCCACCGTCGCCGAGGCGCTGGCGCGGGTTCGCAACCCGGAGCTGACCCCCGCGCTGGCAAGTATGGTGTTCGTCTGCCGTCCCCCTTCAGCCACCCCGACCGGGCGCTACCTGGGCTGTGCTCACCTGCAGCGGCTGCTACGCGAGCCACCTTCAGACCTGGTGGCCGGCGTGCTGGACACTGAGCTGGCCAGGCTCGGACCGCAAGCGTCACTGGCCGAGGTGACTCGCTACTTCGCCGCCTACGACCTGGTCTGCGGCCCAGTGGTGGATGCCGAGGGTCACCTGCTCGGGGCGGTGAGCGTGGATGATCTTCTGGACGCCGCGCTGCCCGACGACTGGCGGCAACAGGAGGCGTGGCCGGCTTCGGACTGGACTGGCGAGGTGACGCATGGCTGAGTCACATTCGCAGTACTCGGCACGCCGGCTGGACCTACCGCGCGGGCCGCGGCGCCTGACGCCCAGAGTGGACCCGGACGCCTTCGCCCGCTTCTCAGAACGGATCGCCCGCTTCCTGGGCACCGGCCGGTTCCTCGCGGTGCAAACGGTCTTGGTCGTGGTGTGGATCACCATCAATCTGGTGGCGGTGTCGTTGCGCTGGGACCCCTACCCATTCATCCTGCTCAACCTCGCGTTCTCCACGCAGGCGGCCTACGCGGCGCCGTTGATCCTGCTGGCCCAGAACCGCCAGGACGACCGGGACCGGGTCGCGCTGCAGGAGGACCGGGCCCGAGCCGAACGCACCAAAGCCGATACCGAATACCTGGCCAGGGAGCTCGCAGCGCTGCGGTTGGCCGTCGGTGAGGTGGTCACCCGGGACTTCCTGCGATCCGAGCTCGTGCGGCTGACCGAGCACAGAGAACTGGGATTGACGGATTCCACTGCATCGGATCGGACGGGGCCGGAACGGTCCGGCTCCCGGCGTGGTGGGCGGGGCTGACCGCAGCGCCGGCGAGGTGAGCGCCGACACCGTGACACCCGATTCGATGCGCCTAGCATGGAAGAGGCCTACCCCCAACCCAGAAAGTCGGTGCTACCCGTGGCCTCCACCCAGACCGCCCCGTCGGTCGACGCGGTTCGAACCGCGCTGGACGGGGTGCACGACCCCGAGATCAACCGGCCGATCACCGAGCTGGGCATGGTCAAGGACGTGACCGTGGCCGGCGACGGCACGGTCGGAGTAGCGGTGTGGCTGACAGTCGCCGGCTGCCCGATGCGTGACACCATCACCTCCCGGATCACCACTGCGGTGTCCGGCCTACCCGGTGTGCGTGACGTACGGGTGGAACTCGACGTGATGAGCGACGCTCAGCGCACCTCGTTACGCCGCCAGCTGCGCGGCACCGCCGAGGAGCCGCGGATACCGTTCGCCGAACCGGGATCACTGACCCGGGTGTATTGCGTCGCGTCCGGCAAGGGCGGGGTCGGCAAGTCCTCGGTGACGGTGAACCTGGCGGCCGCGATGGCCGACCGCGGCCTGTCGGTGGGAGTGGTCGACGCCGACATCTACGGGCACTCGGTACCGGGCATGCTCGGCACTACCGCCCGGCCCACCCAGGTGGAAAAGATGATCATGCCGCCGGCCGCGCACGGCGTGAAGGTGATCTCCATCGGCATGTTCACCAAGGACAACACCCCCGTGGTGTGGCGGGGACCGATGCTGCACCGCGCGCTGCAGCAGTTCCTCGCTGACGTGTTCTGGGGCGACCTCGATGTGCTCTTGCTCGACCTACCGCCGGGCACCGGCGACATCGCCATCTCGGTAGCGCAGCTCGTGCCCACTGCCGAGATTCTGGTGGTCACCACCCCGCAGCGGGCCGCCGCGGAAGTGGCGCAGCGAGCCGGAGCGATCGCGCTGCAAACGCGCCAGCGACTGATCGGCGTGGTGGAGAACATGTCGTGGCTGCAGATGCCAGACGGCTCGCGCAACCACCTCTTCGGTTCCGGCGGAGGCCAGGTGGTCGCCGACTCGCTGACCCGCTCGCTGGGCAGCGAGGTCCCGCTGCTGGGTCAGGTGCCGCTGGACCCGCAGCTGCGCGAGACCGGTGACACCGGCACACCCCTGGTGCTGGCCGATCCCGCATCGCCGGCCGCGGTCGTGCTGCGCGGGATCGCCGACCGGCTCGCCACCCGATCGCGCAGCCTAGCCGGGCGACTGCTCTCGGTGAGCCCCCGTTCCGGGTGACTGCCTGCCTGGGTGTGCACGCTCAGGTCGCGTCGGGGTCGAACGGTGCGCGCTCACCTGGCTGTAGCGGCCGAGGGATCGGGACGCCCCGCCCGGTGGGACTGGCGTAGCCGTTAGGTTTGATCACGCCGCCGAAGGCCCCGCCGTCCGAATCGTCGAGCAGCTGGCCCAGCCCTCGCGAAGGGAAACCGCGCAGGCCACGGAGATCCTCCAGGGGCTGGCGGAGCTCGTCGAACTCCGGGCCCAGTTCGGAACGAAGCTGCTCACGGGCCCCGGTGGCGTACTCCCGGACCTGGCGCACGCTGCGGCCCAACCAAGCCGCGGCCGAGGGCAGACGTTCCGGGCCCAGGATGAACAACCCACCGACAACGAGGACCAGGAACTCCGCCCAACCGATGTTGAGCATCCGCGCGCACCTCCGCCTACCCAGCTCAAGCCAGCCGTGATCAATCCGACTTCAGCGTGACGGTCACCAGCAGTGGCCGCCCATCACGAACCAATGAAATCGGCACCCGTTCACCAATAGCATGCTCCCGCACCGCGACGATAAGCCCATCTGCACTGCCGACGATACGATTGCCCACCTTGGTGATCACATCGTTTTCCAGGATGCCGCCTTCGGCGGCGGCACTGCCCAGCTGCACGTTCTGCACCCGGGCTCCGTCGGACTTGCCGTCGGTCACCGAAGCGGCGTTGACGCCCAGATCGGCATGCTGGTAATGCCCGATGCGGATCAGTTCCTGAGCGATCTTCCTGGCCGTGTCAATGGGGATGGCGAAGCCGAGCCCGATAGAGCCCCCACCCTCGCGGGCGCCCAGGGTACGGATGGCAGTGTTGATGCCCACCACCGCTCCCGCGGTATTCACCAGCGCCCCGCCGGAGTTGCCCGGGTTGATCGCGGCGTCGGTCTGGATCGCGTCGATCACCGCGTTACCGTGACCGCCGTCTCCCTCCAGACGCACCGGCCGATCCACCGCACTGACGATGCCGCTGGTGACCGTGCCGGCGAGGCCCAGCGGGGAGCCGATAGCGATGACGGAATCCCCCGGTTTCAAGGTCGAAGATCGGCCCATCTGCGCCACAGTCGGGTTGGCGACCTCCACTTTGACCACGGCGAGATCCGTCTTCGGATCCCGACCCACGATCCGCGCCGGCACCCGGCTGCCGTCGCTGAACACCGCCTCCAAGGTTGCCTGCGAGGTGGTCGCGGCGGGGGCCACGACGTGGTTGTTGGTCAGCAGGTAGCCCTGACCGTCGATGACCACTCCGGAACCGAAACCTCCCTGGTCGCCGACCCGGAACTCCAGGGACACCACCGCGGGCAACACCCTGCTGGCCACGGCCGCCACCGAGCCGGCCGGACGGTCGGTCGCCGGCTCGACCTGCGCCAGCGTGGCGTCCGGGTCGGTCAGCGGATTGCCGTCGGCGGTCAGCCGGCCCATGAACCCGCCCAGTCCCCCGATCAACAGCACTATCGCGCCCAACGCCGCGAGGGCACGGTGACTTAGCTGACGGCCGAACAGCACTTCCTGCAGGCTCAACCGGGCTGCCCGCTGCGGCGGGTCGCCAGGATTGCGGTGGTGTTCGGCAACCGCGGGGGGCCCCAGTACCGCCGCTGCCCACGGGTCACGCCACGGGCTGCATCCAGCGCCCTGCGGCCAGAAGTGATCCTCGCCCGCGGCCCCATGCTCAGGGTGCGCGCCGTTGCGGCCGGGCGGTCGCTGCAACCGTTCAACGGATCCCGACGGCCTACCAAACGCTGCCGCCAGCGCATCGGAGGACGGCGCTGCGGCGGTCGATAAGCCTTCAGACACGCCGGTGGCAGGCGTATCACCGGTCTGAACGGCGAAGGCTCCGAGAATCCCGGAGGGCCGGCGGAATACCCGTGCCGCCGCTGGATCCACCTCGGGATGCTGCAGTGGTCTTGGCACGAACCGCGGCGGCCCCGAACGCCCTTGCGTGGCAAAAGGCGGGTCGGGGTGGTGATCCTGCGGCGGGCTCATGGTCTCCCGGGCTTTAACTCGGCGCGCTCAAGACCACCGAGCCTGCCCGCACCCCGGTGAAGTATGCGTAGCGCGGTTATCGACCCATCCAACGTCCCCGCACCGAACGTCCCGGTACCGACGGTCCGGTACCCCAATGCTGGCTCACGCCCAGTGGGGCGCGGCTACCCAACGGTGCGATCGGGGCCCGGCTGGGGTCGGCAATCTCGACGACGGTGCCATCGGCAGCCACTGCCAACCCATCCGGAGGGCCGGGCAGTTCGGCGGTGTGCGGAATGTCTCGCAACGCGGCGAGCAATTCCGCGGGCACCTGCGGGCACTGCGCCGAACGCATCACACTGCGGGCCAGGCGCTGCACGCCCACCTCCGCGGTGCAGGACTGGCAAGCGCTGAGGTGTTGAGCAGCCCGGTCACGGGCAACCGCACCGAGCTCTCCGTCGACGAAGGCCACCACCGCATCCACGGTGAGGTGTTGTCCTGCGTTGAGGCCGGCTACCAGACCAGAGAAAGATCGGCCGCGCAGGTCGGTCATCCAACCTCCTCGTCAGCGAGTCCACGACGCCGTGCGAGCGCCGTCCGCAGCGCCAGCCTACCGCGGTGGATCCGGCTGCGGACGGTTCCGAGCTTCACCCCGAGGGTAGCGCCGATCTCTTCGTAGGACAGGCCCTCGACATCACAGAGTACGACGGCTGCCCGGAACTCCGGGGGGAGATCGTCCAGCGCCTGCTGCAGATCTGGATCGAGGTGCGTCTCGGCATAGACCTGCTCCGGGCTGAGGCCGTCACCGACCAATCGGTCGGTGTCCTCGGGCAGGCCTTCCATCCGCAGCCGGGAGCGCCGCCGCACCATGTCCAGGAACAGGTTGGTCGTGATTCGATGCAGCCAGCCCTCGAACGTGCCGGGCTTGTAGGAGCCCAAGCTGCGGAACACCCGGATGAACGTCTCCTGGGTGAGGTCTTCGGCGTCGTGTGGATTGCCGGACAGGCGGTAAGCCAGCCGGTAGACCCGGTCGGCGTGATCTCGAACCACCTGATCCCAGGACGGTGGTGCCCAGCCCTCGGTAGCGTGTGTCTCGTCCTCAGCCGTGCCGAGGGAGATCGTGTGCCCGGGAGCAACAGGCTCGCAGAAGCGGGTCTCGGTGGCCATCGGTTGTGTCTTGCACCTCCGGGTCAGTGACAGGTCGGTGGCAGTCCAGGGTTAGACAATGCAACACCGGGGCGGCTGTCAATGTTTCGTCTTGAGGTTCGTGTTGAGTGCCCACGTTGATGATGGCGGATCAGCGTGTGTCCCGAGTAAGCATCGGGTAAGAGGATCCTGAGAGTGGTCCTGATACAGAAATGCACCGAGCCGGCACGCCACCTCCCCGAGGATCCGCACGACGGCGCTACGCTACGCACCGTGATGTCGACCGGCACCACAGGCGGGCCGCCTGCCCCGGCCGACAGTGCCGTGCGCCAGTACGTGGAGAGGTTCATCACCGAGGACCCGGTACTTACCGCCGCACGCGAGCGCGGCCACGAGCTGGGTTGCACCCCGATCCAACCGGGTGGGGGCGCCGCGCTGCGATTTCTGGCCAGCGCACTGGCCGCCCGCGCCGTGGTCGAAGTCGGTACCGGTGCGGGCAGCAGCGGGTTGTGCCTGCTGCGTGGGATGGCCCATGACGGCGTGCTCACCTCCATCGACGTCGAGCCTGAGCACCAGCGCGCCGCCCGTCAGGCGTTCGCCGAGGCCGGCTTTCCACCGTCGCGCTACCGGCTGATCATGGGTCAGGCTCTGGAGGTGCTGCCCCGGCTCACCGACCGCGGCTACGACCTGGTATTCGTCGATGCCGCCAAACCGGAGTACCCGCGCTACCTGGAAGTCGGCGCGCGATTGCTGCGCACCGGCGGAGTGATCGCATTCGACAATGCCTTGTGGGGTGGCAAGGTAGCCGATCCGGCATTTCGGGACCCTTCCTCCTTGGCACTGCGCGAGCTCGGCGCCATGGTCCGCGACGACGAGACCCTGGTGCCGTTGATGCTCCCCCTAGGCGACGGCCTCCTGCTGGCCCTACGCGCGTCATAACACCCCTTCCGCCTGCCCGACATGGAGACATAACGGGCCTATTCAGCGGTCTACTGCCCCGATATGTCTCCATGTCGAGGTTTGGTGGCTGAGAGGATGCTGTAGAACCAGGCGTTGCGCCGCAGGGCCTGGTACTGGCGTATCGAAGCGATCACGTTGCCGTGCTGGACGGCGGAGCGAATACCCGTGATGCGGCCAAATACCGCCAGGGGGTAGGTCCAGTACGCCATGCGATACAGCCGGCGCAGGGACGGTCGGGTGTGTACGGTCACGTCATCGAGCTGGGCATCGACGAATCCGGATTCGGACAGATGCACTAGATGTTCCTCAGGGGTATCGATGTCGGGAACTGCCCAGCCATCCAGCCATTCGTGTAGTAGCCGCTCACCGATCTGGTCGAGCGGGCGGGCCGCCCTGACGAAGTCGGCGACGACCACCCGTCCGCCGGGACGCAGCAGCCGGGCAGCCTCCCGGTAAAAAGCTGCTTTGCGGGGCGCGTGGCACAGGCTCTCCACCGCCCACACGACGTCGAAACTCGCATCCGGGAAGGGCGTCGCGATGAAGTCGGCCTGTTCGAAGCGGGCACGGTCGGCCAGGCCACGTCGAGCGGCGTGGCCTTGCGCCATCGCGACCTGCTTGCCGGCCAGCGTGATCCCGACGACCTCGGCAGCGCACTCCTTGGCCAGCCACAGGCTGCTGCCGCCGACCCCGCAGCCCGCATCCAGGACACGCTCACCGGGTCGGATCTTGACCCGCGCCGCCAGCACCCGATTCATGTTCTTCAGCGCGTCGGCGTGACCGCGGGTGCTGGCATCGGTGTAACCGAAATGGACTGAGAGGTTATCGGGGTTGAGCCACAGCACGCGGTAGTCGAGCCAGGTTTCGTCGTAGTAACCGACGATCGCCGCAGTGAGCGGGTCGGCCGGCGCTGTGCCGACCGGCTTTGGGTCAGACGCCTCGTCACGGGTGGTCATGGTGGTCTCCCAGCGTTGATCGGATGCAGCCTACCGGGGCATGGGTTGGCTGGGTCGTCGATGGAGTGGGCGGCGGCGCGCCAGCAGCACCGCGGCCAGCGGCCATATCGCCTGGGCCGCGGCAAGTACCCGCTCAGACAACCCGATCCGCGGGCCACCACCGAAGTGCTCGAACGCGAACCAGCCGAGCAGCCCGAGCAGGCCCGAGGCCGCAACCAGCCAGACGGCCCGGCCTGGCCGGACACCCCGCCGCCACGCCAGCGCAGGCCACAACGACAGCGCGGGGAAGATGATCGCTGCGGTGGCGATGTGCGCAGTCGAGTCACCGGTGGACGGTTGGGGGAAAGCGGCCAGCAAGACAGTGGCAGCCCCGCCGGTGGCGAACAGCAGACGCCCCACAACGGCTGCCGGCCGCAGTCCCGCAGCCGTGATCACGTGGCACACTCCGACGCCGGCCAGCGCCGTCGTCATGATCCAGCGGTCGGTGGCGCCGCGGGCGGCCAGCGAGCTGATCGTTTGGCTCACCGGGTCGAAACCACCCGGCTGCCGAGCAGCCGCGAGTTGCCAGCCGCCGATCAGCAGCACCGGCGTCAAGATCGCGGACAGCACAGCCCATCGAGGTACGGTCTGCACCACCGCCAGACTAGCGCCAGCGGCTACTCGGCGTGAGCGCCCTTGCCGAGCACGACCACACCACCACCGCTGACCGTGTAGCGCTCCCGGTCCAGCTCGGGGTCCACGCCTACCTGGGAGCCATCGGGTATCACCACGTTCTTGTCCAGAATCGCGCGGCGCACCACAGCACCCTTGCCGACCCGAACACCGGGCAGCAGCACGCTGCCCTCGACATGGGCCCCGGCCTCGACCACGACGTCGCCGGAGAGCACCGAATAGCTCACCAGCGCGGCCGACACGATAGAGCCCGCTCCCACGATCGACTCCTGGGCGCTGCCGCCCTGGACGAACTTCGCCGGCGGCAGCGGGAGCATCGCGGTGCGAATCGGCCATGTCCGGTTGTAGAGATTGAACACCGGATGCACCGACACCAGATCCATGTGCGACTCGTAGTAGGTGTCCAG
>JBOHGX010000174.1:0-12304 GCA_050700255.1 Pseudonocardiaceae bacterium | reverse complement strand
TCGCTGGATCGGGTACCCGATCCGGCGCGGCCGCATGGGCCGGGTCGTCGGCGCAGCGCTCCGGTGAGCCGCGCCTGACCGCTGAGACGATCTCGACGGTGCTGCTCAGCGCCGCGCATGAGCGCTGGGCCGGCGATCCGGATGTCGGAGCCCGCATCGGCAACGGGCTGGCCGATCGGTGTGCTGATCAGCTGGGCACGGTGGAAGTGGCGGTGCAACTCGCCGTCGTACCGCTGATCACGGCTACCTGGGAGCGCGGCTGGTCTCCCGATGACCTCCACCAGCTGGTCCGACGGCGGCTGGACACCGCCGCGGTCGGCTACCTCGTCGACGCGATCGCCGACGAGTCCCAGCGGTACGCGAAGGCCACAGTGCCGCAGCGGTGGTGTGACGAGCTGGCGCACATCGCAGCGGTGGTGTGGTGGCAACCCGGTCAGGGCCATCTGCTGCAGCGTGCCGCACGGCATGGCCACAGCGTGGCGGATGCGCTCGCGACGGTGATCGAGGTGCTGTCGCTGCTGCTGTCGCTGCCGGTGCTGCCCAGACTCGTGCGGCCACCAGGCCAGCAGCCGGTGGCCGGCACCGCACCGCCGCGCCGTGGTGTCGATCAGAAGGTCCTGGCACGGGTCCGGGGGCTGCTGGCCAAGGCCGAGTCGACCACCTTTCCCGAGGAGGCCGAGGCGTTGTCGGCCAAGGCGCAGGAATTGATGAGCCGGCACTGTCTGGAACGGCTCGTCGTCGACGCCGCCGATAGCGCTTCGGGCTTGGACCCGCATCCCGCCGCGGCCCGCAGGCTGTGGCTGGACAACCCTTACGTGGCCGCCAAAGCGCTCCTGGTTGGGGCGGTTGCCGAGGCGAACCGGTGCCGGACCGTGCTGTCAGAAAAGCTCGGCTTCACCACCGTGCTCGGCGACGAGGTCGACTTGGAGGTCGTCGAGCTGCTCACCACCTCGCTGCTGGTCCAGGCAACCAGGGCGATGGTGTCGGCAGGCAGCCAGACCACCCGTACCGGCCGGTCCCGGACCCGGTCGTACCGCCAGTCTTTCCTGGTCGCCTACGCGACCCGGATCGGTGAACGGCTGGCAGATGCGCGGGACGCGGGCGCGGCCGCGGTGCCTGATCGGGCGCGGCTGCTGCCGGTGCTGGCTGCTCGGGAGCACGTGGTGGACGAACTGTTCGAGTCGATGTTCCCGGAATCGGTATCCCGTTCGTTCAGCGTCGGCAACGCCGCCGGGTGGCACGCCGGCCGTGCCGCCGCAGACCTCGCGGTCTTGGATACCCGCCGCTCAGTGGCCTCGGGAGACGGCTGATCCACACGGTGCACACGTCTGCAAGGAATCAAGAGCCGCCGTGGCGCGTGAGCGCGAGGCGGGCCGCTTGCCAGCCACCCATGCCGTGCACACCAGCCCCCGGCGGGGTACTGGCCGAGCAGAGATACACGCCGCGAAGCGGGGTCTGCCACGGCCGCAGGGAGAGCACCGGCCGGGCGATGAACTGGCGCAGGTCCGCCGCACCGCCGCCGATGTCGCCGCCGACCTCGTTGGCGTTGTGCGCCTCCAGCGCCGCCGGGCCCATCGCGTGGCGGGCCAGCACCCGGTCGCGGAAACCGGGCGCGAACCGCTCGATCTGGGCCTCGATCGCCGCGGTCATGTCGACATCCGAGCCGTTGGGCACGTGGCAGTACGCCCAGAGGGTGTGCGCGCCAGTAGGCGCCCTGCTCGGATCGGCGACACAGGCCTGCACGAGCAGCACGAACGGGCGCTGCGGATGCCGGCCGTGCGCCACGTCATGCTCGCTGGCCGCGATCTCCTCGAGCGTGCCGCCGAGGTGCACTGTCGCGGCGCCGGCGACCGAGGGATCACGCCAGGGCACCGGCCCGTCCAGCGCCCAGTCGAGCTTGAACACGCCCGGCCCGTACCGGAATCGCTCCAGGCTGCGACGGTAACGGTGCGGCAGCCGGTCTCCGGCGATGTCGACGACCTGGCGGGGGGTGAGATTGAGCAGGATCGACTCAGCGGGTGGCAGCTCGGCGAGATCCCGCACCACGGTGCCAGCCGCCACTTCACCGCCGTGCCGGCGTAACCGGGCGACCAGTGCGTCGGCGAGGACCTGCGATCCACCGGCGACGACCGGCCAGCCGACGTGGTGCGCCAGCGCGGCGAGCAGCAACCCGTAGCCTGCCGTGATGGGCAAGTTCAGGTCCAGCATGGAGTGCGCCGCCATGCCGGCGAAGGCCGCCCGGGCCCGCACACCGCGGAATGCCGCCCGGGCCACCCAGGTCGCCGGCCAGGCGCCCAGCGCTCCGTAGCCGGCAAGCAGCAGCGGAGCCTTCGGCGGCAGGTCCAGCGGCGCGAGCACCGAGTCGACCAGCGGGTCACCAGCCGCAGCGGTGGCGCCGACCGTGGCGCGCCAGCGCCGCCCGTCGCCTCCCAGCCTCGCCACGGTCGCATCGAGATTGCGGTGCACCAGGACGGCTTCGTGATCATCGAGCGGGTGCGCGGCGGCCACCGGCGGGTGGGCCCAGCGCACCTCGTCGTCCTGGAGCTGCAGAGCGCGAAACGCCGGCGAGCCCAACGCCAGCGGGAGCACCGTCGCGCAGACATCGTGGCGGAAGCCGGGCAAGGTCAGCTCTTCGGTGCGCAACCCCCCGCCGACCGTGTCACCCGCTTCCACCAGCAACGTCCGCCGACCGGCCTCGGCCATGGTCACCGCGGCAACCAGGCCGTTCGGGCCGGAGCCGACGACGACCGCGTCGAAGCCGTCAGCTCGGCTCATTCAGCGGCTCCGATCGGGCGTCACCAAACAAGGGTGTGTGCATGTCGAGGCTCAGACCCATGATTGTCACGCAGTATCTCGCCGGCTTCGCCAGCAGCCTCGCCGCAGCAGCTTCTGAATATCTGATTCTGCTACTCTGATAGCCGTGAAGGAGATATCCGCTTCGGAAGCGGCGCGCCGGTTCTCTGCGGTGCTCGATGGCGCTGAGCACGGCGAAACAGTGGTGATCACGCGCGGTGGACGGCGGATCGCGCTGGTCGTGCCGGCGCCGCGCGCCAATGGCAGTGCCGTGGTTGAGGTGCTGGATCGTTGGCGAGATCAGCTGGGGGTTGACGATCAGTTCGCAGCGAACGTGGCCTCCGCTGGCGACGTGCCGGCGGTCTTGGATGGCGATCCGTGGCGCGAGTGATCCTTGATACCGGGGTGTTGGTCGCCGCGGTCCGTGGTCGGCTCGACCTCGTGACGTTCGCGGAGGACGATGTGGCGCTTCCTGCAGTGACGTTGGCTGAGTACCTGACCGGTGTTGAGCTTGACGACAATCCTGCTCGTCGTGCCGCACAGCACGCATTCCTCGAGGAGCTGTTGGCCGTTACTCCGGTGGCTGACTACACCCCGCAGGTGGCGGTGCACCACGCCGCATTGTTGGCCCATGTTCGCCGCGCCGGGTGTCCCCGCGGCGCCCACGACTTGATCATCGCGGCCACCGCGCGGGCGACTGACCGGGTCCTGGTCTCAACCGACGCGCACGCCGGATTCATCGACCTTCCTGAGGTGCAGACCCGGTTGCTGGCTCGGTGACCGGGTACCCACCGGAGCCCTGGAAGCTGCGGGGTCAGCTGCACCTCACGGTATGGCGGGTAAGGTCGGCGCAGCTGCCCCGGCTCAGCACGGGGCTGAAGCCGGTGCGAGCCGGTGGCACCGCGCTGGTCGCCACCTCATGGGTGATCTACGAACCGGGTGGGGTGCTGTCCTACCGCGAGTTACTCGTGGCCGTCCTGGCGCACCGGGGCGGGCGGCCGCTGGTGACGATCACGGACATCTGGGTGGACAGCACTCCGTCGCTGCACGGCGGCCGCGAGCTGTGGGGTATCCCCAAGCAGCGGGCGTCCTTCCACGTCGACGGAGCCACCTGCGCAGCAGTGGACGCTGGTGGCGAACTGATCGTCCGCTCCGCCGTCCGACCGATCGGTGCGCTTCCGGGGCTCTGCCGCAGCCGGTACACGGTGGCGCAGCAGTGCGCCGGCGAGCTCATGTTCATCCCGGTCCGCTGCATCTCCAGGCTGCGGCTGATCCAGATCAGCTGGGATTTCGCGCCCGGTGGTCCGCTCGAGTGGCTTGCCGACGCCCGTCCGGCCTTCTCGGCCTCGCTGCGGGACTTCACGCTGTGCTTCGGGCGGCCATGAGCCTTGCCGCCCCGGCGTGAAATCTGTGTCTCAGTATGCGGGCCGGTGGTGCAATCTGGCACTGCGCTGTGGCACGCTCCACACGTGACCGCTATCGGGATCCGACTCGTAGCGCGTCGCCACGTCGATTTCCGGCGAGTCTCCAGCGCGATCTGTCGACCGGCGGACTAACCCGCCGCCGCTGCGCTTTCCTCCTGATCAACCAGCCGGCGCCGGGCGCGCTCGCTGGAGGTCGGTGACCTCAGGCAATGGTGCGCGCGTGCGTCCCCACCCTGAAGGTCTCAATCATGGCGTCGACAGCGACCCGACCGCGCGGGGAAGGCCAGTGGAAACTGGGCCACCGCGAACCACTCAACCGCAATGAGCAGATCAAGAAAGACGATGACGGCCTGAACGTCCGGGCCCGCATCGAGACGATCTACGCACACCGGGGCTTCGACTCGATCGATCCCGCCGACCTGCGCGGCCGGATGCGCTGGTGGGGCCTTTACACCCAGCGCAAGCCGGGCATCGAGGGCGGACGCACCGGCGCGCTGGAGCCCGAGGAGCTCGAGGACCGCTACTTCATGATGCGGGTCCGGATCGACGGGGGAGCCCTGACCACCGAGCAGTTAAAGGTGCTCGGTGAGGTGTCCCGGACCTATGCCCGAGACACCGCCGACATCACTGACCGGCAGAACATCCAGTACCACTGGATCCGCATCGAGGACGTGCCGGCGATCTGGCAGCAACTGGAGGCCGTCGGGCTGTCCACCACCGAAGCCTGCGGTGACTGCCCCCGGGTGGTCCTGGGCTCACCGGTCGCCGGCATCTGCGCCGATGAGGTGATCGACGGCACGCCGGCGATCGAGGAGATCAACCGCCGCTACCTCGGCGACCCGGCGTTCTCGAACCTGCCGCGCAAGTACAAGACGGCGATCTCGGGCCAGCAGGACGTGGCGCACGAGGTCAACGACATCTCGTTCGTCGGCGTCGTACACCCGCAGCACGGTCCCGGCTTCGACCTCTGGGTCGGTGGCGGGCTGTCGACCAATCCCAAGATCGCGCAACGGTTGGGGGCCTGGGTGCCACTGGCCGAGGTAGCGGAGGTTTGGGCCAGCGTGACGTCATTGTTCCGCGACTACGGCTACCGCCGGTTGCGGCACCGCGCGCGGATCAAGTTCCTCATCGCGGATTGGGGGGCGCAGCGCTTCCGCGACGCGCTGGAGACCGAGTACCTCGGACGCCGGCTCATCGATGGGCCAGCCCCGGAGGTGCCCAGCCACCCGATCGACCATGTCGGAGTGCACCCGCAGATCGACGGGCGCTGCTACGTCGGCGTCGCACCAACCGTGGGCCGGGTGTCCGGCTCTACGCTGCTCGCCGTCGCCGAGGCCACCGAGCGGGCCGGCTCCACCCGGGTCCGGCTGACCCCGTACCAGAAGCTGGTCGTGCTCGACGTCGCGGAGCCCGCAGTGGATGGTCTGGTCGGTGAGCTGGCGGCGCTCGGCCTGGCCGCTGAGCCCTCGCCGTGGCGGCGCGCGACGATGGCCTGCACCGGCATCGAGTTCTGCAAGCTGGCGATCGTCGACACCAAGGCGCGGGCCGCGACGCTGGTGACCGAGTTGGAGCAACGCCTCGCCGACGTGCAGTCCATGTTGGACACACCGGTGTCGATCCACGTCAACGGTTGCCCGAACTCGTGCGCCCGGATCCAGGTGGCTGACATCGGGCTCAAGGGCCAGATCGTCACCAACGCCGCCGGCAAGCAGGTGGAAGGCTTTCAGGTGCACCTGGGCGGCGGTCTTGGGCTCGACTCCGGGTTCGGTCGCAAGCTGCGCGGGCACAAGGTCACCAGCGAGGAGCTGGGCGACTACGTGGAGCGCCTGGTGCGCGGCTATGCCAAAACCCGCGAGCCCGGTGAGCGCTTCGCGCAGTGGGTGGCCCGGTCAAGTGAGGAAGAGCTGCGGTGAGCGACGTCCGCGCCAGCGCCTTGTACTGCCCGTACTGCGGCGAGGAGGACCTGCGCCCGGTGCCCGAGCCGCACGGCGCCTGGCGCTGCGCCGACTGCCTGCGGACCTTCGCGGTGAAGTTGATCGGCGTCGGGGCTCCGCCGACCCAGGAGGTCAGGACATGACTGTGGCACTGCGGACCTTGGCGCTGGAGGCCCAGCGCGAGCTCGCTGCGGCCACGGCGCAGGAGGTGCTGGCCTGGACAGCGCAGACCTTCGGCGACCGCTTCATCGTCGCGTCCAACATGCAGGACGCCGTCTTGGTGGACCTGGCCGCCCGCGCGCGGCCGGGAGTGGATGTGCTGTTCCTGGGGACCGGCTACCACTTCGCCGAGACGATCGGTACCCGGGACGCCATCGCCGCCGCATACCCGGTGCGGATCATCCAGGCGCTGCCCGAGCAGACGGTCGCCGAGCAGGACGCCGCCCAGGGCAAGGACCTGTTCGCCCGTGATCCGGACCGCTGCTGCCAGCTGCGCAAGGTGATCCCGTTGCAGGCCACCCTGGCCGGCTATGACGCCTGGGTGACCGGGGTCCGCCGGGTGGAGGCTCCCACCCGGGCGAACACACCACTGGTCGGCTGGGACTTCCGGCACGGCCTGGTCAAGATCAACCCGATCGCCGCGTGGAGTGACGAGCACATAGCGGCCTACATCGAGGCGCACAGCGTGTTGGTCAACCCGCTGGTGGACGCCGGCTACCCGTCGATCGGCTGCGCCCCATGCACCGCGAAGCCGGCACCGGGCGCCGACCCGCGCAGCGGCCGGTGGGCGGGCCGCGCCAAGACCGAGTGCGGTCTGCACACGTGAGCGCGCCGAGCATCACCTCGATTGAGACCGACCGGCTCACGGCGCTGGAGTCCGAGGCGATCCACATCATCCGCGAAGTAGCCGGTGAGCTGGACCGGCCGGTGCTCCTGTTCTCCGGCGGCAAGGACTCCACCGTGCTGCTGCACCTGGCTCGCAAGGCGTTCTGGCCGGCGCCGGTGCCGTTCCCGCTGCTGCACGTGGACACCGGGCACAACTTCGACGAGGTCCTTGAGTTCCGCGACCGCGTGGTCGCCGAGCATGGGCTGCGCCTGGTCATCGCACACGTGCAGGACTGGATCGATGGCGGCCGGCTCACCGAGCGCCCTGACGGCACCCGCAACCCGCTGCAGACCCTGCCGCTGCTGGACACGATCGCCGAGAACCGCTTCGATGCGGTGTTCGGCGGCGGCCGCCGCGACGAGGAACGGGCCCGGGCCAAGGAGCGCATCTTCAGCCTGCGCAACGCCGTTGGCCAGTGGGAGCCGCGCCGCCAGCAACCTGAGCTGTGGAACCTCTACAACGGCCGGCACTCACCCGGCGGCCACGTCCGGGTCTTCCCGCTGTCCAACTGGACCGAGCTCGACGTGTGGCGTTATGTCGCGCGGGAGTGCATCGAGCTGCCGTCGATCTACTACTCGCACGACCGGGAGGTGTTCCGCCGCGACGGGATGTGGCTGACGGTCGGTCCGTGGGGCGGTCCCCACCGCGGGGAGGCTGTCGAGATCCGCACCGTGCGCTACCGCACGGTGGGCGATGGCTCGTGCACCGGCGCCGTCGAATCGGATGCGTCCACAGTGGATGAGGTGCTGACCGAGGTGGCGGCGAGCCGGCTCACCGAGCGCGGTGCCACCCGGGCCGACGACCGCCTGTCGGAGGCCGCGATGGAGGACCGCAAGCGGGAGGGGTACTTCTGAGATGACCGATCTCCTGCGGGTAGTGACCGCCGGCAGCGTGGACGACGGGAAGTCCACACTGGTCGGCCGGCTGCTGTATGACACCAAGTCGGTGCTGGCCGACCAGATCGAGGCCGTGCACCGGGCGTCCGTCGATCGTGGACTGACCACTGTAGACCTGTCGCTGCTGGTCGACGGGCTGCGCGCGGAGCGCGAGCAGGGCATCACCATCGACGTCGCCTACCGCTACCTCGCCACCCCCACCCGCTCGTTCGTGCTCGCCGACACCCCCGGGCACGTGCAGTACACCCGCAACACCGTCACCGGCGCGTCCACCGCGACACTCGCGGTGCTGCTCGTCGACGCCCGCAACGGCGTCGTGGAGCAGACCCGCCGGCACGCCGCGGTGCTGGCGCTGCTCGGCGTGTCGCGGCTGGTGCTGGCCGTCAACAAGATCGACCTGGTGGACTTCGACGAGGCGGTGCACACCGTGATCGCCAAGGAGTTCGCGGCGCTGACCAGCGCGCTGGGCTGGGCCGACGGTGCGGTGCTGACCATCCCGGTCTCGGCGCTGCGCGGGGACAACGTCGTCACCCGCTCGCCGCGGACACCCTGGTACGCCGGCCCGACGCTGCTGGAGCACCTGGAGGCCGTGCCGGTCCTCGCGGAGCAGGATCGCACCGGGCTGCGCTTCCCGGTGCAGTACGTCATCCGCCCGCGCACTGCCGGATATTCTGACTACCGCGGCTACGCCGGCCAGGTCGCCGCCGGGGTGGTGTCGCCCGGCGACGAGGTTGTCGTGCTGCCCGGCGGGCACCGCAGCCGGGTGCACCGGGTCGACACCGCCGACGGACCGCTGGACCAGGCCGGCGCCGGTCGCAGCGTCACCCTGCTGCTCGCCGACGACCTCGACGTCTCCCGCGGCGACCTGATCGCCACCGCGGCTACACCGCCCCGGCTGACCACCGAGCTGGACGCCACGCTGTGCTGGCTGGCCGAACGCCCGCTGCGGGCCGGCGCCCGGGTGCTGGTCAAGCACGGCACTCGCACCACACCGGGCATCGTCACCACCCTCGGCTCCCGGCTGGACATCGACACGCTGACCGCTGAGCCTGCCGAGACTCTCCACATCAACGACATCGGCCAGGTCAGCCTGCGCACCGCGGAGGCGCTGCCAGTGGACGACTACGCCGAGGCACGATCCACCGGGGCGTTTCTCGTCATCGACCCCGCCGACGGCGTGACGCTGGCCGCTGGCCTTGTTGGCCGCGACATCGTCTCTGCTGGCCCTATCTCTGAGAGTTACTGAACCGTGCGCCGCCTGCTGGTCCTGGTCACCGCCGTGCTCGCCGTGTTTGGTTTGCTCGCCGGCTGCACTCGACGTCAGACCAGCGAGGCACCGGCGAACGATCAGGGACCGGCCGCGCAGCTACGGCTGGGTTACCTGCCCAACATCACCCACGCCGCGGCGCTCATCGGCGTCGAGCGGGGCTTGCTTGCCGGGCAACTCGGCACCACGGCGTTGTCCGCCCAGACGTTCAACGCTGGTCCAGACGCGGTGAACGCGCTGCTCGGCGGTTCGCTGGACGTCGCGTTCCTCGGTCCCGATCCGGCGATCAGCGCATTCAGCAAGTCCGGCGGCGAGGCGGTGCGGCTGGTCGCCGGGGCGGCCTCCGGCGGCGTGCAACTCGTCGTCCGTCCTGAGATCACCGCGCCGGGACAGCTGCCCGGGCGCCAGATCGCGACCCCCCAGCTGGCGAACACCCAGGACATCGCGTTCAAGACCTGGCTGGCCGGCCAGCACCTGCCGATCGGCACTGGACCCGGTGATGTCGGAGTCGTCAACATCGACAACGCCCAGACGGTGAACGCCTACCGCACCGGGCAGCTCGATGGCGGGTGGCTGCCGGAGCCCTACGCGTCCCGGCTGGTGGCCGAGGCTGGGGCGCACATGCTCCTCGACGAGGCGGCACTGTGGCCCGAGGGACGTTTCCCCACCACGGTGCTCATCGTCCGCACCCACTACCTGCGCCAGCATCCGCAGACGGTGACCGCACTGCTGCGCGGCCTACTGCAGGCCGAGGACTATGCCCGCGCCGACCCGGCCGGTGCCAAGGCCGCCGCGAACTCCGCACTGGGCAAGGCCGCCGGCAAGCCGCTGGCCCAACCCGTGCTCGAACGCGCCTGGAGCAACATCACGATCACCACCGATCCGCTTGCCGCCCGGTTTCCCCGGCTCGCCGCCAACGCCGTCACCGCGGGCGTGGCCACCTCGGCGCCGGATCTGCACGGGTTCGTCGACCTCGGGCCACTCAACGCGGTCCGCGCCGCAGCCGGTCGGCCCCCGGTGGACCCGGCTGGCCTGGACAGGAGATGAGATGAGATGAGATGACCGCAATTCTCGAACGCCCCGAGCTGGTGACCGTCGCACCAGCGGTGCGGCTCTCCGGTGTGTCCAAGGTGTTCGGCCGGGGTCGAGACGCGGTCACCGCGCTGGAGGCCGTCGACCTGCAGGTGCAGCCCGGCGAGTTCGCCTGCCTGCTCGGTGCGTCGGGCTGCGGCAAGACAACGCTGCTCAACATCGCCGCGGGGCTCGACCAACCCAGCTCGGGCGAGGTGACCACGACCACCGTGCGGCCGGCTGTGATGTTCCAGGACCCCGCGCTGTTGCCGTGGCTGACCGCCGGGCGCAACGTCGAGCTGCCACTGCGGCTGGCCGGGATGCGCCGCGCCGAACGCCAGCAGCGGGCCGAACAATTGCTGGAGCTGGTCCGGCTGGCCGGGGCGGCCGGCAAGCGGCCGCACGAGCTGTCTGGCGGGATGCGCCAACGGGTGGCGCTGGCCCGCGCGCTGGCTGCGAGCCTCGGCGCCCGGGACGCCGCCTCCCCTGGGCTGCTGCTGATGGACGAGCCGTTCGGCGCGCTGGACGCGATCACTCGCGACATGCTCCAGGGCGAGTTGCTGCGGGTGTGGCATGCCACCGGCACCGCCGTGCTGTTCGTCACCCATGACGTCCGGGAGGCGGTGCGGCTGGCCCAGCGGGTGGTGTTGCTGTCCTCCCGCCCGGGCCGGGTCGTCGGTGAGTGGCGCACCACGGGTGCGGACCCAGAGATAATCGCCACCCAGATCACCGGTGAGCTGCGCAAGGCGATCTCCCGCCATGCCCGGGCCTGATCTGGTGCCGCGCCTTCGGACCGATGACGAGCGGGTCGAGGCCGGATTGGACGCGCTGGACACCCCGACGCTGGCCGCCCGGCCGCTGTGGCGGCGGGCGATCTCGACCCTCGGGCCGCCGCTGATCGCGCTGGTGGCCTTCGTCGCGGCGTGGCAGGCATTGTGGGCCTCGGCGGTATTCCCGGAGTACAAAGTCCCGGCGCCGCTGGCAGTCGGCGATCAGATCTGGGCGCAGGTGCCCAACGGCGAGGCGCTGTCGATCTTGTGGACCTCGGTGCACCGCGCGGTGCTCGGGTTCACCGCTGCGGTCCTGGTTGCCACCCCGCTCGGGCTGGTGGTGGCCAAGGTGCGACTGGTGCGCTCGGCGATCGGACCGCTGCTGACCGGGCTGCAGAGCCTGCCGTCGGTGGCGTGGGTGCCGGCTGCGGTGCTGTGGTTCGGACTCACCGACGCGTCGATCTACTTCGTCGTGCTGATGGGTGCGGTGCCGTCCATCGCCAACGGGCTGGTCGCCGGGATCGAGGCGATCCCGCCGCTGCTGCCCCGGGTCGGGATCGCGATGGGCGCCGGGCACTGGCAGACCGCACGGCACATCTTGCTGCCGGCGGCGCTGCCCGGCTATCTCGCCGGCTGCAAGCAGGGTTGGGCGTTCTCGTGGCGGTCCCTGATGGCGGCGGAGATCATCGCCAGCTCACCGGCGCTGGGATTGGGGCTCGGGCAGTTCCTGCACAACGGGCAGTCCCTCAACGACATGCCCATGGTGATCGCCGCGATCGGGCTCATCCTCGCGGTGGGGATCGGGATCGAGCTGCTGGTGTTCCGCCCGGCCGAGCGCCGGGTGCTGCGCGCGCGGGGATTGGCGCTGGCGACATGAACGCTGCGCTGGTAGCCGTGGCGCACGGCAGCCGCGATCCCCGCTCGGCGGCCGTGGTCACCGAGCTGGTGGAGGTCGTCGGGGCGCGCCGGCCGGGGTTGGCTGTCCGGCTGGCGTTCCTCGACCTGTCCGCGCCGCGGCTGCCCGACGTGCTGGCCGGGCTGGCCGGTACCGGCCAGCAGCGGGCCGTGGTCGTGCCGCTGCTGCTCGGCTGGGCCTACCACGCCCGGGTGGATGTGCCGGGAGCGCTGGCGCGTGCGGGACGGTGGCATCCTGCGCTGGAACTGCGCACCGCTGATGTGCTCGGGCCCGACGAGCGGCTGGCGGCGCTGGCGCGGTGGCGGGTGACCGAGGCCGGTGGGGCGGCCGCGGACGCCGTCGTGCTG
>JBOHGX010000173.1:0-5218 GCA_050700255.1 Pseudonocardiaceae bacterium | reverse complement strand
ATCCTGCGCAAGGAACGCCCCCACCCCGGCGGCTTTCACCACGCAGCGCAGAATCGGATCTGGCTGGCCATCGCTGTCCTGGCTGTCAAGGGGTCAGGGGTTCGAATCCCCTCAGCTCCACTCTCGCATCCGAACCCAGCCACTGTATTCCCAGCAGGTCAGGCGGAGCCTTCTGGACTCTGGAGCCGCTCATTAGTTGATCTTTCGGGGCGGCCGCCGACGAGCCGGCTGCGATTGACCGCAGCGCCCGCACCCTTGACGCAACTGGTCGGTTGCCATAGTATGGCAACCGACCAGTTGCTACTTGTTGGAGGCTGTCATGGGATTCCCCGATCGCATCGAGCGGGTCGTCGAGATCGCCCACCCGCCGGCCAAGGTGTGGGCTGCGCTCACCACGGCCGAGGGTCTGGGCAGCTGGTTCGGCAACCAGGCGACGATCGACCTGCGTCCGGGCGGATCGGCGCAGATGACGTGGACCGGCGGCCACACCGCCGACATGCGGGTCGAGCGGGTCGAGGAGCCGACGGTGTTCGGCTTCACCTGGCACATCTACGGCCTGCCCGATGACGATCCGCGCCGCACCTATGTCGAGTTCACGCTCGAGGCGGTCGGTGCGGGCACGCGGCTGAGGGTGGTCGAAAGCGGCTTCGCTCAGGCGCCGGAAGACGCCTACCGCAAGGCGTACGACGGCAACACTGAGGGTTGGGCGAGGGAGCTGGGCGAGCTTGTCGACTACCTCGATGCCGCCTGACATCGAGGCGATCGCCGAACAGGTCTTCGTCGCCCTGGCCGATCCGAGCCGGCGCGCCATCCTGGCCGCGCTGGCGTCGGGCGGTCCCGCCACTGGCACGGACCTGGCCGGTCGCCTGCCGATCACGCGGCAGGCGATCGCCAAACATCTGGCCCTGCTGGCCGAGGCCAGCCTGGTAACGGCCGAACCGGGGGAGCGGCGCCGGGTGCGGTACCGGCTGCGGTCCGCGCCGATGCAAGTGGCGCAACAGTTCCTGGCCGCGCTGGCCCGCGACTGGGACGGCCCGCTCGACGCGTTGAAGGACCACCTCAGTCGGTGAGCTCAGCCATCAGCTCACGGGCACCCACAAACCCCACCCCGCATACCACGAATCTCGGAGGAAATCATGAGTGATCACGGTTTCACCACCAGCTTCTCGGTGGACCGGACTCCGAAGGAAGCCTTCGACGCCATCACGAATGTTCGTGGCTGGTGGTCGGAAGAGCTCGACGGCGGCACCGCCGAGCTCGGCAACGAGTTCACGTACCGCTACGAGGACGTTCACCGCTGCACGATCCGAGTGACAGAGGTCGTCCCTGACCGGAGAGTCTCTTGGCTCGTGGTGGAGAACTACTTCGACTTCACCGAGGACAAGACCGAGTGGACGGGCACCACGATCAGCTTCGACATCTCCGAGAAGGACGACCAGACCGAGATCCGCTTCACGCACCAGGGCCTGGTTCCCGAGTACGAGTGCTTCGACGTCTGTTCCACCTCGTGGGGTTTCTACATCAACGGCAGCCTGCGGAACTTGATCACCACCGGTGAAGGGCAGCCCAACGGCCGCGGCCGCCCGCGCGTTCCTGCTGAAGAGCTGGCGACCGGGCGAGGCCGGCAGCAGGCGGGCAAGCCGATAGAGAAGCCGAAGGTCGTTTCGATGGAGGAGTGGCAACAGGCCCGCGACGAGCTGCTCCGGGCCGAGAAGGAGGCCACCCGCGCGCTCGACGTGCTCGCCGCGGCCTCCCGATGGTCACGTTCGACACCGGGTACGCGTTCGAAACCCCGGACGCCACGAAGTCCCTGCTTGACCTATTCGAGGGTCGGGGGCAGCTGGTCGTGTACCAGTTCATGGACAACGGACCGGACCACTGTCCGGGCTGCACCTGGTTCACCAACAACGTTCCCTCGACCGCGCCGGCTCTGCTGGCCGAGCAGGGGACCACCTGGGTGACCGTGTCGAACATGCCGCTCGCGCAGATCGAGAAGTACAAGGCGCGGATGGGCTGGACATTGCCGTTCGTGTCCTCGCACGGCACGACGTTCGCGCGGGACTGCGGTGCCGGTGAGGGGTTCCTGCTCAGCGTGTTCCTGCGCGACGGCGCGAACGTCTACCGGACGTACACCACCACCGGCCGCGGTATCGACCGGCTCGCCTTCGTCACCAGCGTCCTCGACCTGACGGTGTTCGGCCGGCAGGAGGACTGGGAGGACTCCCCGCCCGGCTGGCCCCAGCAGCCCACGGCCGACATCCCGAATACGATGCCGTTGCGCGGCGAAGCCGTGAGCTTCGGGCGATTCCGGTAAACCACCGCGCTGTTTGCTCGGCGTCGGGTGGTCCGGCGCGCATTAAGCCATGAACCCGGAGGATTTCGATGCTGCGCAGGTCGTTGCTGAGGTCGGCGAAGTGGTCGACCTTGCTTCCGGTCCTGACCCGGCGCTCTAGGACCGGAGCAATTCTCACGCAAGTATGACGTTTCACGGTCAATACGGATACCTACGCAGGGGATCCTGCTGAGCGGCGTCCAGCTCACACCCCCGACCTAACGCATGATCTTGGACCTGAACTGGAAGGTGAACATCACCATGAAGACACCCCCGATCGTTTCGCTACGAGAGTGGGAGGCTGCGCGCCAGCAGCTGCTTGTGAAGGAGAAGGAGATGACCCGCGCCCGTGATGCGCTGGCTGCGGAGCGTCGGCGGATGCCGTGGCTGGCGGTGGAGAAGGAGTATGAGTTCGACGGACCTGAGGGTAAGGCGAGCCTGCTTGACCTGTTCGAGGGTCGTCGTCAGCTGATCGTCTACCGCGCTTTCTTCGAGCCCGGCGTGTTCGGCTGGCCTGACCACGCTTGCCGCGGCTGTTCCCTGGTGGCCGATCAGGTCGCCCACGTCGCCCATTTGAACGCCCGTGAGACCACTCTCGTCTTCGTCTCGCGCGCGCCGCAGCCGGACATCGAGCGTGTGAAGGCGCGGATGGGCTGGACGATGCCCTGGTACACCATGACCGACGAATTCGACACCGACTTCGGTGTGGACGAATGGCACGGCACGAACGCGTTCATCCGCAATGGCGACAGCGTGTTCCGCACCTACTTCATCAACAACCGCGGCGACGAAGCAATGGGGAGCACCTGGAGCTACCTCGACATAACCGCGCTCGGGCGGCAGGAGGAGTGGGAGGACTCGCCCGAGGGCTATCCCCAGACCCCGCCGTACCGGTGGTGGAACTGGCACGACGAATACGGCGACGCCGAGCCGGCGCAGGGGTAGCTGGCCCAAACTCGCCGAGGCCCCCGACGCGAGCGACCGTGACAAGGACGACCCCGCCGACCCCCGACCGCGGCTCACCTCCTCGAAGGGCGGCGACACCATGCGATCGCCCACGTCGGCGGTGTGCCAGTCGAGGAGACCCTGCGGTCCTGGGTGAGCGGGCCCGGGCGTTGGCCGAGGTCGGCGACCACCCGGGAGCTGGGCGTGGGCTGGCACACGATCCTGCGGCTGGTCCGAGTCGCCGGTGCCCGGTGGAGCACCCTCACCGGCCTCGACGAACACCAGGTCCGCCACTAGTGCTGCCAGCGCAATGTGAGTATCGGTTCCATGTCCGCTTTGCCGAATTCACGGATTTCCAGCTCATAGTCACCGATCCAGTCGTCGCTGCCGTTGGTCTCCCCCAGCCCCTCGATCCTCGGGATCGCGAGGAGATGCGCCCTGAACGAGTCGGGGCGGTTGATGTCCTCGCATACGTGCCGAGCTGCGTAGCGGCGGCCACCAGGCCCACGAAGAGTTGACCGCCCACAGCCGCGCAGCCGCCGCCGTCACGTCAACACCCGCCGCGACGAGTTCCGTCGCTGAGTAGTGGCGCAAAGCGTGCAAGTGGCTGTCGATCCCGAGCTTGGCGCACATTTTCGCGTACCTGTGGGTGACCGCGTCCGGGTCGTAGGGCACGTCCCGAGACGGCCTGCGCGAGAACAGGTAGGCCTCGTCGCTGGGCTCGATACGGAGCTGCAGCGCCAGCTCCTCGTGCCGCTGACGGTGCTCGGTCAGCACCTCGACGGTCGTGGGGTCGAGGGAGATCCGGCGCATCTGGTGTGTCTTGGTGTCCTTCACGACCATCTTGCCGGCCACCCGCACGTAGTTGCGACGGATGGTGAGCTTGCCGGCCGCCAGGTCGACGTCGAGCCACCGCAGCGCAAGCAGTTCGGCCCGGCGCAGCCCGGTCACCATCACGAGCCAGACCAGCGTGCCCCAGTCCTCGTCCTGCTCCCACGCCGCAGTGACGATGCGACCAGCCTGCTCGACGGTCGGCGGGTTCGGCTGTGGCGGGAGCTGGCGCGGCTTCTTCGCCACGGCTGCCGGGTTCGTCTTGATCCAGTCCCAGCGCACCACAGCCGCCAGCGCGGCACTGATCGCGAAATGCACGTGCCGGATCGTCGAACGAGACAGCGGCTGACACGAGTGTGGCGGGCACTCGACCACCGTGCATCCCGCAGCGGCACAATCGTGCTCAGGGTGCCCACCAGCAGGCGGCCGCCCAGGAGGACGACGGTGCCGAACTACCCGGCACTCGTGCGGCTGTTCAGTCCGGTGATCGACCATCGGCCGGCCGTTACACCGCGCCCGGCACCGGCGCAGCTCGGCGTAGAGGTCCTCCAGCATCTTGGCGCTGACCTTGCCCACCGGCACCTGCCCAAGCGCCGGCTTGATGTGCCTGCGGATGTAGGCCTCGTAGCCCTGCCGGGTGTTGTCCTCGACCTCGTGCACCTTCGCCAGGCATCCAGCGCCGCGCCGAGCGTCGCACGGGTCCGAGCCTGCTGCTCGGACTCCACCTCGGCCCGCAGCCGGGTCAGGATACGCTGCGCCTCGGCCTCGTCGGTGGTGGACTCGGACAGGACATCCGCTGGCCAGTAAGCGGATCGAGGCCAGCGTAAACGAGCACCTGCAGGGAGTTGCCGCGCCTGCGGATTGACCCACGCTCGCGCCGCTTGCCAGCCTCTTTCGCCATCACCGCAGCATACTCGCCGTCAGTTTGATTGACAGTGATCCGCTAGGCAGCGGCATTGAGGACAGTAATTGCAGTTCAGCGTGGAGCCGACGCGGGGACTCGAACCCCGAACCTTCCGCTTACAAGGCGGATGCTCTGCCAATTGAGCTACGCCGGCGCGTGCCGCTCATGGTAGGCGCATCGTCCGAAAAGATCTTCAACAGGCGGGT
>JBOHGX010000172.1:0-5548 GCA_050700255.1 Pseudonocardiaceae bacterium | reverse complement strand
GTGACTGCTCCACGGTGGGCGAGAAGTTCATAGGTGGGGGCCTGCCGGTGCCTTGCGGACCAGACAAGGACTCGCCCGTCGGCGCTGGCGGTGGTAATCCATTGACCATCGGGACTGGTGGCCACATCCGTGACGAAATCTGATTGTTGAGGCAATGATCCAATCAATGATCCGTCAACGAGGCTGTACGTCCGTACCTCTTTACCCTGCGAGATGATGACGGTCTGAGCCCGGTCGTTGACGACAACTTGCCGGATGTCGTTGAAGCCGTCGATCGGGTACCGGACGGGGTCGGGTCCAGCTTGCCAGTTCCAGACGACGATCGAGGGCTTCACGCCTAATGACAGGCTCACCACCGACAAGCTGACGACGGACTGTGTGTAGCGTCTGAGTGCATGTGCAGCAGGGTCAAGTGTGGACGACTCCGCAATGTTGGTGCCGGTTCGTGCGTCCCACACTCGGAGCTTCCTGTCTTGTCCGGAGGTCACGATGTGCTGCTCATCAGCCAGCGGCATGGCGTCGTACACGACGCCCGGCAAGCGCACGACCTGCAGTCCGGTTTCGGGACTGTAGGTGGCGGCGGCCCCTGAACCGGAGACGACCAGGACGAGACCATTCGCCGTGGACCCGATCCATTTGACGGCTCGCGGTAAGCCTCCTTCGCTCTCGATATCGATGTGCCGTCCAGTCGCGGTATCGATCACTGCCACCGTGCCCTGGTCTGTCCCGAGCGCGATGCGCGATGCGTCCGGGTTGACGGCGGCCGCCGCGGGCGTGACGGTGCCGCGCAGGCCAGTCGCCGTGACCTCGCGTTGCACGGCGCCGTTGTCGCCGATGACCCGGATACTGCCGTTGGCGTCGTAGGCGACGGCGTGTCGAGAGTCCGGCGTGCTGTGCATGCCGATCATCATCGGGTCCGGCCCAGCAACCACTTGACTGCGCGGGCTCGACGCCGCGGCCAGCACCGCCGAGCGGGCCTGCTCATTTTCTCTGAGCTGGTAGGCATCGACTGCATACTTCAAACTCCGCACAGGGTCGTAATCGAGGGTGGTGGCCGCCTGCGCCAGATACGCCTGTTGGCTCACAGTACGAATTCGGTCGCGCTGATAGGTGAAAACGCCGAGCGCAATGACAACGACCAGCATGATGGCCAATCCCACCGTCAGCCGTGTCCGGCGCAGCTTGCGGCGGGCAGTATGCGCCGCCGCTTGGGCTTCCTCGCGCTCGGCAACAAGGTGGCGTGATGCCTCGGCCTGTTTCCGTTGCGTCTCATGGCGGCGGCACCATTCGAGCACCGCGGAGGCCATGACATCGTGGAAGATCTCGTAGCGGGGCGGACCCTCGACCCCGACGGCCGGGGGCACCGGCCGCAGGATGCGTTGCGGGCCCGCGCTCAACGTCTCGAGAAGATCCTGTACTGCACTCACCGGCTGCTTGGACAAGTCAGCAAGGTCCTCGGCCGCCAGTGCGAACTTCGTCCCTGATCTCGTGATCAGATGACGAAACACGGCGGCGGCCACATCAACCTGCGCCGGCGAGAGGCCGGCCATGACGTTGTCGAGGTGGCTCTGGACTATCTTTTCGGCCTCGCCCAGGTCGTCCAGCGTGCTCTGCCGAAGCCGCGACGAGCCGGCGGCACGTTCCTGGTTCCACAGGCGGGTCAGCACGAGTTGAAGAAAGGGAGTTTCGATGTCCCCGCGGTCGTCTGATGCGGTCCCGTCTGAGACGAACCCGTCGGGTGCCGCTCCTCCGGTCGCCACCCGCACATGACCGGTGCGGACCTGATCCAAGAGAGCGCTGATGAGGCCGGGTTCGACGAACATCGCTCGGTCGGGTGCCACGACACGGTTGTATCGATCAAGGGGGCCCTCGATCGCGGTTTGGGCTGCGTCGCGGCTCAGGTGCGCCAGCCGGAGATAATTGGCGAACAGGTTCGGCACCCGACCCTTGAAACGATCAAGGCCGGCCAGTGCGTCCTCGCGCATCGACAGCACGACATGCACGTGCAAGTCACGGGCGCTCAGGATCCGGCCGAGCTCGGCGGTCAGTCCTTCCTCACCGCGATCCATTGGGTGGTAGAGCAGGTACTCCTCGAACTGGTCGAGGATCAGGTAGATCGCCGAGACCCTGGACTGGCGCAGCACTTCGCGAAGCCACGCGACGCTGAGTTTGGACACGCCTTCCTCGACGTGGCCGGCACCAGTCACCTGAGACACCGCATCAGTGACCGCCGCCGCCACGCTCTCCAGCGGGGCGTCACGCCAGGTGTTCATGTACGCCACTGCCGCGCCGGCGAGGTCGTCATAAGGGTCCTCATCGACGTTGTGTAGCCGAGGGAGCACACCTGCACGCAGAACTGAACTCTTGCCGACCCCACTCGGGGCATACAGCAGGGTCAGCCGCGATGCAGTGAGGTTGGCAACGATGATGTCGGACTCGCGCTCCCGGCCGAAGAAGTACGCCGCATCCTTCTCGTCGAAGGGCACCAACCCGACGTACGGGCACTCCGGCACGTCCCGGTCGGGCGCATCCTGTGACCGAGGCGGAGGAACGGTTGCAGCCGTCACGGCGTCACCACCTATCAGGCGGGAAGTCGTTGTTCGACGTGCTGGGTAAGAAGTCGTTGCTCGACGCCTCCGACAAAGTCGGCCACTCCGGCGGAAAGGATGTCGACGCCACGCTCGTCCCACGCAGCGCGGTCGATTGGATCCGGGTCCTTCTGGATCGCCCAAGACTTGAAGTTCTTGCCCTCTTGCTCGCCCCACAACCGGTAGAGCATCACTCGGAGATTCCAGTCGCGCAGGCTGTAGCCCAGGAAGAGGAAGTGGCTTTTTCGGAGCTTCGCCGCGAGCGTGACGGGAAACAGCCCTCCGATATCGGCCCGGCTGATGTAGTCGATGTAGTGATCTTCGGTAATCACGAAGCTGTCCGCTCCGTGGACCCGGTCCACCGCGCCGTGCATCTTCGCGATGACGGTCCGTTGGTCGAGCCGGACGTCGACGTACTCATTCGGTTTGCGGATCACGGTCAGATCACCGTCGGCGGTGATGTGGCGGAACAGTCCGCGATCTTTGCCTTCGGCGATGTAGGTGACGAGTTCGTACGGCTCACCCGCGTCTGCGAATGCCCGCTCGAGGGAGTCGTCATAGTTCGTTGTTACAATGAGCATGCACTCGCGGACTGCCTGCGCCTCACGGATGCGGCGGGACAGTCGGGCAAGGAGACGGTGCAGGGGTGTGGGCGGATAATCCGCGTCAAAGACCTCGTGGAGCTCATCATAGAGCGGTCCTTCACCCTCCAGCGCCGCCACGTACTGCGACACCCGGGCCAGGTCGGAGCCGTCGATCACCACGTTGTCTATGTATTGGGCCAGCCAGTCGGCGAGCTCCTGCCCGCTGGGCAGATACCGCCCCCGCTCCCAAGGGACCTGTGGCGGTCGCTCGGACAGGTTGACCCCGGCGCCGAGCACCGGAACTACCTTGCCTCTCAACAGGCGCCGGACGATCAGGTCGTAAACATGTTCCAGCTCATCGGGCATCGCGCACACCCCGGTTCGTGTTCATCGGCCGAGACCAGCAGCCACAGAGAAGAAGGCGAGCACCACCCGGGAAGTACCTCAGGTCCAGCCCCGATCGTGTGAACTTGCCGTGTTGGCCCCTGCACACCCCGCTACCGGCTTGGGCGCCGGCCTGGGCATCCCTCGCCCAAAGTTGCCCCGAAACGTTTCAAGACGGCGACGCTACAAGACGGTTCCGTAACTGCGCGGGTACTCTCCGTGCATCTGGATCCAGGATATCGATGATGTCTACCAGCCGCCGCTGGATCAGCCGAAGTCGCCCGTCGCGAGCCCCCGGGTTCTCGGCGATCTCCCCGATATACTCTCTCAGACACCGGAACCATCTCGTCATATGCTCGTCTTCCACTGAACGCACAAAAGTTGCGTACCCTAGACACTCCCATCTAGGAGCGTCAGAATTCGACATGTCGGCCGAAACCAGCATCACCTCACCGAGTGCGCGCTGTTCTCCCCGAAAAAGCCGGAAGCACTTCTCCTGGATATCGAGGCTGTCCGCGAAGACGTGGCGGACAGCCTCGATCCCGGCTGCCATAGCGCGGTTTATACGTTCCTTTCGAGGATCGATGAACTGAGAGTCCCGCCGCAAGATCTCCACCCAGCAGAAATACTGCGCGAAGACATGCAGCGTATTAAGGACGGCATACTCCTTCTCTGAATCCGTATTGTCCGCACCGAGGAAACGGCCGAAGAAGTCGAGTTCGACTATATTGTAGATCCTCGTCTCCAGGTTGAATACCGCATCTAGTAAAGGCTCTCGAAATCGTGTTGCGACCTCTTCCGCAGCGGAGAGACGCTCCACCCGAGCGGCCCGCCGGCTGATCAACACGCTGGCTATGGCGCCGATCGTCGAGATCAACACCGCCAGGACCGGAATAAGCGACTGCTGCACTGCTCCACCTCCATGACCGCTGGGGCACGCATAGGGGTCGCGCGGATGGCCAGGATGTGACCACCACTGTGCCGTGTGGCGCACGAAACGAAGCCGGTAGGCGAGCCCACCCTCCGGCCTGCTGCCCCCTCGACGTCCCCACGTCCGGCGGTCCGGACGTCGGTGGCAGCGTGCTGGCAGGTAGCACAAACCGTTGGCCGTCTGATGTATCTAGCGAATGCCGATCGTTCTCTTCCTGGGTGATGGCCTACGGGTCGGGGAAGTGGAGACTTTCATGATTGCTCGTCTGTCGTCACCGGTCGAGGATATATAAAGGACCACTACGAAGTGGTCGTGATCGGCTCAGGCTACGGCGGGGCGATCACCGCGTCCCGGTTGGCTCGGGCCGGCAGGCAGGTGTGCCTGCTGGAGCGCGGCAAGGAGCTGCGACCGGGCGAGTACCCGGATACCGGACCAGAGGTCCTCGATGAGACGCAGATCGACTTTCCGGATCATCACGTCGGGTCGCATACCGCCCTGTACGACATGCGGGTGAACGACGACCTCAACGTCTTCCTGGGATGCGGACTGGGCGGCACGTCACTGGTCAACGCCAACGTCAGCCTGCGGGCCGATCAGCGGGTCTTCAACGACCCGCGCTGGCCCGAGACGCTGCGTGCCGACCTGAGGACGCTGCTCGAGGACGGCTACCGCCACGCCGAGGAGATGCTCAAGCCCACGCCGCTGCCAGACGGCGTGGCCGCCTTGAAGAAGCTCGAAGCCCTGGCGGATTCGTCCACGAAACTGCCAGGACGGTTCAACCGGCTGCCGATCAACGTGACTTTCACTGACCACGTCAACCATGTCGGAGTCGAGCAGAAAGCCTGCACACTGTGCGGGGACTGCGTATCGGGCTGCAACTACGCGGCCAAGAACACCGTATTGATGATCTACCTGCCCGACGCGCGCAACCACGGCGCCGAGATCTTCACCCGCGTCGCGGTCCGTTACGTGCAGCGCAGAAACGACCGCTGGCTGGTGCACTATCAAGTGCTGGACACCGGCCGGGAGGGTTTCGACGCTCCGCCGTTGTTCGTCAGCGC
>JBOHGX010000171.1:0-1844 GCA_050700255.1 Pseudonocardiaceae bacterium | reverse complement strand
GTCCTCGAGGTGCTCGACGTAGTGTTCGTGCCCGAAGACCTCGGCCGGGCCGCGTCCCTCCAGCGCGGTGCCGATCCCGTTCGTTCCGACGTGCTGCTCGGAGTAGCTGAACCCGATATCGAGCTTGACCCGGTCCAGATGTGCGCGAAGAGCGGAGTCGCCGGTGCGCCTGTCTAGCACGACACCCTGAGCGTCAGTCAAAACAACGCAGATCGGTTCGCCAGCGAGCTGGTCCGCAAGGTCACCGATGACGTTACTAGCGGTGTAGGTGAGTCGGGTGTCCCGATTCGGATTGGGGTCGTAAGGCAAATCGAAACGATCCGCCGGCACCTTCCAGTCCCGGGACCGAGTCCAGGACGCCATGATGCTGTCGCGAACGACACCAGGCTTTACGGGCTCCGCGGTCAGGAAATGTTCCCGCGCACTGGCCAGGAGCGGGCTTGCGCCCGGCGGGTCGCGGGTTGCGGCTCCCCGTCGGTCGCCTAGCGGGTGCGCTTCGACCACAAGTCGCCCTTCGGAGCCCCGATGATCCGCGGTGGCGGCGCCATACCGCCGTCGGCAACTCGATTCGATCGTACCGTCCGGACCACCCGGTAGGTATTGCGCAAACGGGCCAATGTCTCATGTTGAGACTGTCTGTGCTCGCGCTGGGGTGTGTGATTCAAGGCACGGGAGTACCCGGCAGGCGTTCGACGTGCCTGCTCCGTCGGCGGGGTGTCCGATGTGCCGGCTCCGCCGGTGCGGGCGGGAGAGTGAGGTGTCACGGAGATGAGGCGGCCTCATGAGTGAGTCCGAGCCGTCCACAGCCGAGACATTCAACCCGTGGAGCGTCGTCAATCTGGTGTTTCACCATCTGGCTGCGAAGGGTTTGCACCCCATCCTCGGCGAGGCGGGGGATCCGGCGCGACCGGCGGCCGAGCTGCTGCGAACGCTCGGTATCGAGCCCGGTCCGGAGCGGTCCGAGCACATGAGGCATGACATCAGCCAGCAACTGGCCGATTTGCGGGCGGCCGTGTTCGGCGAGCGCCCGTGAGCCACTCTCGGCCAATTGACCAGCATGGACGTCGAAGGAAGCGGGAGGGTAATTGATCTATTTGTCTCATGTTGAGACCACCGGCCAGCCCGGCGTGAGGTGTGATTCCAGAAACACGGTGATTCCAGAAACACGGTGATTCCAGAAACACAGAGACCTCCAGCACGAGATGAGCAACGAACCCGAGCAAGTGATCGACGCTGACGGCTAACGCCGCAGGCGACCCGAGTACCCGGGTGAGGGAGTGTGACCATGAGTCGCCAGAGCGTGGCAAAGGCTCACCAGAAGATCCAGGAACTGTCCTGGGAACCGATGTATCACACCCCGTACCAGAAGTACGGGACCGACTACACCTTCCAGAAGGCGCAGAAGAGGGACCCGCTCAAGCAGGTTCTACGGTCGTACTTCCCCATGCAGGAGGAGAAGGACCACCGCGTCTATGGGGCCTCCGACGGCGCGATCCGCGGAAATATGTTCCGCCAGGTGCAGGAGCGCTGGCTGGAGTGGCAGAAGCTGTTTCTGTCCATCATCCCGCTGCCCGAGATCTCGGCGGCCCGGTCCATGCCGATGCTATTCCACACGGTGCCCAACCCGGAGCTGCACAATGGCCAGGCCATCCAGATGATCGACGAGGTCAGGCATTCGACGATCCAGCAGAACCTCAAGCGCCTGTACATGAACAACTACATCGACCCGGCAGGTTTCAACTCGAGCCTGCGAAACTTCCACAACGACTACTGCGGCACGATCGGCCGGCAGTTCGCCGAGGGCTTCATCACCGGTGACGCCATCACCGCGGCGAGCATCTACC
>JBOHGX010000170.1:0-9360 GCA_050700255.1 Pseudonocardiaceae bacterium | reverse complement strand
ACATGGAGCCATAACGGGGCTATTGGCGGTCGCTTTGCCCCGATATGGCTCCATGTCGGGGCAGGCCTGGCACGAGTAAGGAGCAGTGATGCAACCCTTCACACGTCACACGGGGATCGGCGTCCCGCTGCGTCGCTCCAATGTGGACACCGACCAGATCATCCCTGCGGTCTACCTCAAAAGGGTCAGCCGCACCGGTTTCGAGGACGGCCTGTTCGCGGCGTGGCGTGCCCACGAGGACTTCGTGCTCAACCACGACGCCTACCGCAGCGGCAGCGTGCTGGTCGCCGGGCCCGACTTCGGCACCGGATCGTCGCGTGAGCACGCGGTCTGGGCGTTGATGAACTACGGGTTCCGGGTGGTGATCTCGCCGCGGTTCGGCGACATATTCCGGGGCAACGCGGGCAAACAAGGCTTGTTGGCGGCTCAGTGCGAGCGGGCCGATGTCGAACTGCTCTGGAAATTGTTGGAGGCCGGGCCAGGCACAGAGGTCACTGTCGATCTCGTGGAGCAGACCGTGCAGGCCAAGGACCTCACGGTGGGATTCGCGATCGACGGGTACACCCGTTGGCGCCTGCTGGAGGGATTGGACGATATCGCGCTGAGCCTGCGGCACGCCGAGGCGATCGACACATTCGAGACCCAGCGGCCGTCCTGGCTACCGACGACAGTGGCTGGCCGGGATGCCGTCAGCAGCTCGAGGCCGAAATGAACAAGACTGAGCTGATCGACGCCCTCGCGGAGCGCCTTGGTGACAAGAAGATCGCAGCAGCCGCGGTAGCAGGGCTAATCGATGTGGTGGTTCGGACGGTGCACGGGGTGACAAGGTCACCATCACCGGCTTCGGCGTCTTCGAGAAGCGGGCACGGGCCGCGCGAATGGTGCGCAACCCCCGCACCGGGCAGTCGGTGAAAATCAAGAAGACCAACGTGCCAACCTTCCGTCCGGGCACCCCGTTTCGCGAAGTCGTGAGTGGCGCACGCAAGCTACCAGGAGTAGGTGCGAGCCCTAATGGAGCTGGCGTGGTACGTCCGGCCGCGTCTATGACCTCGAAGTTCACGGCCAGCCACGGCCCGGTCGCGCCTATCCAATCGGCCCCAGTGCCATCGAGCTCCGTGCAGAAGGTGCCCAAGGCGGCGAAGGCCACGAAGAAGGCGAAAAAAGGAACCCAAGATCGATAAAAAGGCCGCCACGACGGCTCCCGCGAAGGTCACTGCAAAGAAGGCTGTGAAGAAGTCCGCCACCAAGAACTGAGCCGATCACGTAGATGACCGGCCGAGTGTCTCAGTCCAACGCGTCGTTGTAGTAGTCGGCGGCTAGCAGGACGTGCGGTGCGGAGGACTCCCTGCCGAAGAACAGCCCCCAGAAACTCCCTTTGCGGCTGGCGACATCGACCAGGTCCAGCCCAGCCTTCTCGGCGAGCTTGCTGACCAGGTCGGGAATCACTCCGCCCTGGCTGCACACGACGGCCGGACCCGCAGCTTCGTCCGCGATCTCGATCAACCGGCCAAGGCCACCTGTTGGATCGGCCAGATAGCCCTCTTCGGACAACCGCGGTTCCTCGATGATGGGCACCCCCAGGTCGGCGGCCAGCCCCTCAACGCTTTGGCGGCACCGCACCGGTGGTGCGGAATAGACCCGCGCCGCTCCGAACAGGGGCAGTAGCGCGCGCAGACCTTCAGCCTGCTGCCGGCCCGCCATGGTCAGCGGGCGTAGGTCATCGTCGCCCTGCCATTCCTCGCGCTCACCCGCGTCGCCGTGGCGGACCAGCAGCACGGTGCTGGTGATGGCCGTCGCGCCGTCGAGGCCGGCGAGCAGCGTCCGGTCGTGCCGGTGGGTGAGTAGGTCGGCGGCCTTGGCCAAGGGCAGCCAGCGCAGCTCGTCCACCTCCTCGCTGGGGTGAAAGCTGCCGCCCGTGGGACGCGCGGCCCAGTAGTGCGCGACCTTCTGGCCCCACCGCACCAGATAACGCGTGCTGCCCAGCCTGGCACCAAGCGCAACGGTGTGCCCGGTCTCCTCGCCTACCTCGCGGACGGCGGTGAGCGGCAGCGCCTCCCCTGAGTGCGGTTTGCCTTTAGGAAGCGACCAGTCGTCGTAGCGGGGCCGGTGCACCAGCGCCACCTCGACGTCGCCGGAGGGCGACAGCTGCCACACCACGGCGCCCGCGGCGATCAGTCCCGGCACAGCTCATTCACCCCCGCGGTGCCGCCGGATCTCCTGCACCTGATGGTCGCGGACCGTGGATCCGTCCTTGGGGGAGGCGCTCCAGGACCCATCCGGTTCCAATATCCAGCATCGCGTCGCCGGGTCCAGAGCAGAGGCGAGTATCGCGTCCAGTTCGTCGGTCACGTCCGGGTCGGCCACCCGCACCAACACCTCCACCCGGCGGTCCAGGTTGCGGTGCATGATGTCGGCGCTGCCGATCCAGTGCGCGCCGGCGCCGACGAAGTGAAAGATCCGCGAGTGCTCGAGGAACCGGCCCATGATCGAGCGCACCTGGATGTTCTCCGACAGTCCCGGGCGTCCGGGGATCAGTGCACAGATGCCCCGGACCACCAGGTCGACGGCGACACCCGCCAGCGCCGCCCGGTACAGCGCATCGATCACCTGCTCGTCCACCAGAGAGTTGACCTTGATCCGGATCCCGGTCGGGCGGCCCGCTCGAGCGCGGGCGATCTCACCCTCGATCCCCTCCACGATGCCGCGCCGGATCCCGTAGGGCGCCACCAGCAGGCTGCGGTAGCGAGTCTGCCGCGCGTAGCCGGTCAGTGAGTTGAACAGGTCAGTGAGGTCGGCGCCGATCGCCGGTTCGGCGGTGAACAGTCCGACGTCCTCGTAGAGCCCGGCGGTCTTGGGGTGGTAGTTGCCGGTGCCGATATGGCAGTACCGGCGGATCATCGAGCCCTCCTGCCGCACCACCAGCGCGGTCTTGCAGTGCGTCTTGAGCCCCACCAAGCCGTAAGCCACGTGCACCCCGGCCTGTTCCAGCGCCCTGGCCCACCTGATGTTGGCCTGCTCGTCGAATCGCGCTTTGAGTTCCACCAGTGCAACGACCTGCTTGCCCGCCTCAGCAGCGTCGATGAGAGCGTCGACGATCGGCGAGTCCCCTGACGTTCGGTAGAGCGTCTGTTTGATCGCCAGTACTTGGGGATCCACCGCGGCCTGCTCGATGAAACGTTGCACACTCGTGGAGAACGAGTCATAGGGGTGGTGCACCAGCACATCACCGTCGCACAGGGTAGAGAACACATCCTTGGGTGTTTCACCCTCACCGAAGGCCGGGTGCGTTACGGGGATGAACGGCTCGTCCTTCAACTCCGGGGCGGGCAGCGAATAGACCTGCCACATGCACGACAGGTCGAGCAGGCCGGGTACCTCGACCACGTCGTGCGGATCGACGTCGAGCTCGCGCAGCAGTACCTTCAGTACACGCTCGCTCATCGTGTCGGCCACCTCGAGGCGCACCGGTGGACCGAAGCGGCGTCGCGCCAGCTCCCGCTCCAGCGCCTTCAGCAGGTCCTCGTCACGGTCCTCCTCGACCTCGAAGTCGGCGTTGCGGGTGATCCGGAAGATGTGCCAGTCCACCACGTCCATGCCGGCGAAAAGCTCGTTGAGATGGGCCCCGATCAGCTCTTCCAGCGGTAGGAAGGTGGCGCGTGGTGACCCGCGCTCGCCCTGGTTGCCGCCCACCTGGACCAGGCGTGGCACATTGTTGGGCACTTTGACTCGGGCGAATCGCTCAATGCGACTGTCGGGATCACGCACCATCACGGCCAGGTTCAACGACAAGCCGGAGATGTAAGGAAATGGGTGTGCATGATCCACCGCCAATGGGGTGAGCACCGGAAAGATCTGATCTGTGAAGTATCCCGACAGTTGTAACTGCTGCGCGTCGTCCAAGTCCGACCACGTGACGAACGTGATGCCGTGTTCGGCAAGCTGCGGGCACACCTCGTCGATGAATACTCGGGCGTGCAGCTCGGCGAGCTCGCGGCTGCGCATCGCGATCCGGGCCAGCTGCTCTCGGGGGGACAACCCGTCCGCGCTACGCACCGACAGGCCGGCCTCATCACGGCGCTTGAGCCCGGCGACCCGGACCATGTAGAACTCGTCGGTGTTCGACGCAAAGATCGCCAGGAACTTTGCCCGCTCCAGCAGTGGCTGGCTGGGGTCCTCGGCGAGCGCAAGCACCCGAGCGTTGAAGTCCAGCCAGGACAGTTCCCGGTTGAGATAGCGGTCGTCGGGGAGATCGGTAGCCGAGGGCAGCGGAGTCGCCGCTGGTAGGGCGGGTAGCACCGGTGCTATGGCGCCGTCACTGGCCGGTGCGGCGCGGCCGGTCAACGCGGTAGCGCCGGAGCGGGCACCGCGGCCAGCCGGTTGGAGATCATGGTGAGCAGCCGCGCTCCGTGGCGAGCTACTGGGCGACGAGCTGTTGGCTGTGGTCGTGAGACCGGTGTCCTCGTCGTGGGTGCTCACTCCACCATTGTTCCGTACATAGCGCTAGTACGCCGGGATGTACACCCACCTCAGTGGTACCGGACGGCCGGATTCAGATCATCACATCACGCACAGTGAGTGGCAACCTACTCACCGCATAGCGTGACACTGAGTTACAACTGTTATCCCGGTCTGTCGTTGATTCGGCCCCCACGGACGCCGGGTCGCGCTCTGTGCAGATTGCCACCCCCGCCGTGTGGATTGGGTTGCTCGATGGTGGAAAATCTGCCAACCGGAATGATGTCCATACCACACTAAAGGTGCGGCAGAGGGATCACGATGGCAACGTTTGCCGCCTCGTGCGCAATGGAGAAATAGCGAATCCGGGTGCTTTCAGGAAGTCGGCGCCGGTGCACCCCGAACCTGGCTGCCCATGATCGGGCTACGCTGAATCACGCCTACGTGCCGCCAGCGCGGCGCGGGTGAACCTACCCAGACCCAGGTCGTGTGCGATGGCCAGATCGGCTGCGGTGTCGACGTCACACCGCAGCCCTGGCCAGCAGCCGGTGAGCTCGCGAGCCCCGGTGGCCCGATGCGCGGCCGCTGAGCCAGGTCCAAAGCAGGGATTCAGAGGCCGCCCCGGCGAGGCGAGCAGCAGGGTCGTCCCGGTGCCGGTCCGATCAGCGCAGAAGGCCCGACCGCCGGTGACCAGGCCGGTGCGAACCGCGCAGTCCAACTCCTCCGGCTGCAGCGCCGGCAGATCGGCCTGCAGGGCAGCGACCGTCGCAGTAGGGTCCGCCCCGCGCAGCACTGCCTCGCCGTATCGCAGGGCCGGGTTCAGCCCGGCGGCCGGCTCGTCGGGAATTGTCTGCACCCCGTCCGCCGCGAGGACAGTGCGCACCACCTCGTCGGAGCAGATCGCCACTGCCCGGCGCACCACAGCCGCGCCGGTCACTGCCGCGAGGGTGTCGCGCACCAGTGCCACGACCAACCGGGCGTGCGCCTCGGAAGCACCGACCCTGCCGTCGGCTCTGGGGTCAACAACCCCACGCAGCCGGGTCTAGGCCCGGGCGAGCGGTTTCACTGGGACGAGCAGGTCTACCTGCACGTCCCCATCCTCCCGCGCTGGACCTCCGATCCGGTGGCAGGAAGACTCAGGTCGATTAGCGCAAGGAGGATGGCGTGGCACGCGAAGGCGTCATGACCCTGCCGGTGCAGCGAATCGCGGTGATGGGCGCGGGCTCATGGGGTACCACCTTCGCCAAGGTGCTCGCCGACGCCGGCCGGGATGTCGTGCTCTGGGCCCGTCGGGCTGAGGTGGCCGACGCCGTCGCGCACCGGCAGACCAATCCAGACTACCTGCCCGGAGTGCGGTTGCCGTCGTCCTTGCAGGCCACCGAACACGCCGACGAGGCTTTGGACCAGGCAGACGCGGTGGTGTTCGCGGTACCGAGCCAGACGCTACGGGACAACCTGGGCGGTTGGCACAAGTTCATTCGTGCCGACGCCACCTTGGTGAGCCTGGCCAAGGGTGTCGAACTGGGCAGCCTCAAGCGGATGAGCGAGGTTGTGATAGAGGTGACAGCTGTCACGCCCAATCAGGTGGTGGTGGTGTCCGGCCCGAATCTGGCTCGGGAGATCGCCGCCGAGCAGCCCACCGCGAGCGTCGTCGCCTGCATCGACCACGACCGTGCCGTTGCGGTGCAGCACGCTTGCGTGACCGGTTATTTCCGGCCTTACACCAACACCGACGTGATCGGCTGCGAGCTCGGCGGCGCATGCAAGAACGTCATCGCGTTGGCCTGCGGGATGGCTGCTGGATTGGGATACGGGGACAACACCCTTGCGACGTTGATCACCCGAGGGCTGGCTGAGATGGGCCGGCTGGGTGCGGCGCTGGGCGCCGACCCGATGACTTTCGCGGGCCTGGCCGGTCTTGGCGATCTGGTGGCCACCTGCGGCTCATCGCTGTCACGCAACCGTTCTTTCGGCTACCGGCTCGGGTCGGGAGATACCCTCGAGCAGGCCCAGCAGGCCACCCACGGTCAGGTAGTGGAAGGTGTCAAGTCCTGCGCATCGATCCAGGAGCTGGCCGCGCGTTGCGGCGTCGAGGTGCCGATCGCCGACGCGGTGCGCCGGGTGTGCAACGGCGGTCAGTCTCCTCGGGAGCTGGCAGCTGACCTGCTCGGTCGCAAACCCAAACCGGAATGAGTGTGGCCATCTCTCAGCAGCAGCTTGACGCCGGCGGGCACTCGGGGGCGGTCAGGCCTGAGATCTCACGCCGTGCGATCGGCACCGGCCCGGGCGTGGTGACGGCGGCCGGCGGGGCGCAGTCGAAGGGCGGTGCGGTGGCCGGATCTACCGGCTCGACTGGCTCGAGTAGCTGGAAGTGCCCCGCGTAAGGCGCCCGGGCGTAGATGGCGAAACTCTTGGCGCACACCGCGGTCGGTACCCCGCAAAGGAAGAGCTGCTCGTCGTCCAGCACGGCCTTGTCGTCCAGCACGGCCTTGAACGGTCCGGGGTAGATCACTGCCTGCCCGTGGTCGCGGCACTCACCCTGCTTGCCCTTGTAGGCCACCACAGTCACCGCTCGGAACTCGATGCCCTCGACTACCTGCCACGCCGCGGAATCCCGTTTCACCACGTGAATGCCGTAGAGGCCGGCCCGTTCGAACGCAGCCTGGAACTCCTCCTCCTGGAACGCCCCGGCGACACATCCACTCCACAGATCGGGGTCGCCGCGCAGGTGCTCGGGCACCTCCACCACGCTGACGATGTCTGAGATCACGGCCCGGCCGCCGCGACGCAGCACCCGGAAAATCTCGGAGAACAGCCGCTGCTTGTGCTCGGGGGCCACCAGGTTTAGTACACAGTTGCTGACCACCACATCCACCACATCCACCGAGTCCGCGGCAACCCGCGGTTGCTCGGTGCGCAGACGCTGTTGCTCGGTCTCCAGCCCGGCCAGCGACTCCACGTCGGTGATCGGATGCGTGGCGAGCCAGCCCCCCAGTGCCTCGAGGTCCAGGCCGAGGTCCTGGATGCGGCCCTTGCGGAACTCGACATTGCCGTAACCGCCGTCATCGGACTCCTTGAACGCTGGCGCGCTGCGGGTGTGGCTACCAGCAGCCATCATCGTTGTCGGATGAGAAGCCCAGCAAGCCGCGCTAAGGATGCACTGACGATGCGAGACGGTCGGCGCGTGACACAGACGTCGGTGACCGTCGACGGGGTTGAGGCGCTGCTGTCGTCGGAAGGCCACGCGTTGCTGGATCGGCTCAACCGCGAGGATCCTGCGGTGATCGAGTCGATACGGCTGAATGCCTCGCTGCGTGGTGCTCAATGCCGAGGTATACGGCGTCGCTGCCGGCGTGCGTACCGTGCACGCTGATGTGCGGTCGGTGGACCTGACCGGGGTTGACGCGGTATTCGTCGACCCTGCCCGGCGCAGTGGCGGGCGGCGGCTGCGCACTGACCACGGTGAGCCTACGCTTGCCTGGTGCCTCGGCCTGGCGCAGGCCGTCCCCGCGGTGGGGATCAAGTTGGCACCGGGGTTGGACCGGAGTCGGCCCCGTGGAAGGAGAAGCAGCTCACCGCCCGGTTGCGCGCACTGGACATCGGTGCTGTCGACATCCGCCGTCCGAGGACTCGCCGGCGACGTCGCGGAACTGCGCCGCCGCCTGAAGCTCCGCGGTACCCGGCGCGCCACTACTGGTCATGACCCGCATGCTCGATCGGCCGTGGAGCCTCATCTGCGTCGATGCGACGACTTGACCGGGACGGGCATCTGCTGGTTTGATCATTTACCGTGAGTAGTACTCCCTTCCTCGTCCGGCGGTCCCCGGTGGATCTGCGTCGGGTGGCGAGTGCGCTCTGTCCGGCGCGGTGAACCTTCTTCCTTCACTGACCGCGCCTGTCTAGTGACCCACCCTGCTCGGGGTGGTGGTCCCGCGCGGTCGGTTCACCGACTTCGCGGAGGATCCCCATGTACGCCGTCCCTGATCTCACCGTCCCCGCTGCCGGCATCGCCCGTTGCGGCGGTCCCACCAGCTTCGCCATGATGCTGGCCGCGCATCCTGAGCGGTGGCGACCCCTGGTCGATTACCGCACCGACACCCGCTGGTACCGGTTGCTCGAGCGCACCGAGCACCGCGAGGTATGGCTGCTGTCCTGGCTTCCCGGCCAAGGCACCGATCTCCACGATCACGGGGCGGCATCGGGGGCCTTCGCGATCGCGGCGGGCACGCTGACAGAGCGGGTGGTTACCGTCAAGCCAGGCCGGTCCCCGGTAGAGGTCACCCGGGCGCTGGCCGCCGGGCACTGCCGCGCCTTCGGCCCGCACTACATTCACCAAGTGATCAACACCGGCGCGGTCCCTGCGGTGAGCGTGCACGTCTATACCCCGGGTCTGTCGGTGATGAACTGCTACCGGGTGGAGTCTGGGGAGCTGCGCCATGTCGGGGTGGAGCAGCCCGGGGTGGACTGGTGAGCCGCCCGGCCGGCTCACACAGCATCGACCAGATGCTGGCGCAGGCGCGTTCGCGGCTGCAGCGCGTTACCCCCGCCCAGGCTCATGACGCCCTTGCTGCGGGTGCCCTGCTGGTGGACATCCGCCCGGACTGGCAGCGTGCCGCGGACGGAGAGGTATCGGGTGCACTGCTGGTCGAACGCAACCATCTGGAGTGGCGTTTCGACCCAGCGTGTGATGCCCGGCTGCCGCAGGCCACCGGCTACGACCTGCAGGTGATCGTGCTCTGCTCGGAGGGCTATGCCTCGAGCCTCGCCGCGGACTCGCTGCGCAGCCTAGGCCTTCACCGCGCCACCGACGTGATCGGCGGTTTCCACGCCTGGTCTGCCCAAGGCCTCCCCAGCCAGCACCCCGAGCGCCCACTCCGCCGACATGGAGACATATCGGGATTATGA
>JBOHGX010000169.1:0-16247 GCA_050700255.1 Pseudonocardiaceae bacterium | reverse complement strand
GTGCAGGCCCAGCTCCGCGGCCAGCCGAGCGGCGCGCTCGGCGTGATTTCCGGCCACTCCGAGCGCGGCCAGCTCGAGGCTGGTCTCAGCCTCCCACGCCGTCGCGCCGAGTCGCTGGTGCACGGTCAGCGCCTGTTCCAGCCAGCGTCGGGCGTCATCGGTGCGGCCCAGCGCCCCTGCCAGCAGGCCGGCCCAGTGCGCGTTGCTGCCCATGAAGCAGACCAATGCGCCGTTGACCCCACAGGCGCCGGTCATCGGCTCCAGCTCGGCGAGCAGCTCGGCGCAGACCGCCCGGTCGCCCAGCCGGACCGCCGCGGTCGTCATCCCCCCGATGAACACCGACCACAGGTAGGACCGATCGTCACGCCAGGTGCCCAGCGCCACCACGGTGTCCAATGCCCTGCGCGCGGCGGCGAGGTCGTCGGGCCCACCGGCCAGGGCAAGGAAGCCGGCGGCCACCGCGTGGGCGTGCGAGGGCACACCGATCCACCACCTGATCGCCTCAGCGGCCGTGGCGCGCAAGCGGACAGGTTCACCGCGTGCGCGGACCAGCCCCAGCAGCTGCGACATCCGGACGTTGCCGGTGTCGGGCTCCCCGATGCGCTCGCCGAGCGCACTGGCCTCGGCGATCAGTTCGTCGGCCTCATCCAGCCGGCCGTCGATCATTGCGAGGGCGCCGCGGCGGGTCAGGACCATGTAGTCGTGGCGGGGCTGGCCAAACCGCTCTGAGGCATGAAAAAAGTCGGTCAATGCGGCCCGGAACGCTGCCGAGCCCCCTTCGAGCAGGGCATTGGCGGTGAGCAGTAGCCCTTCGGCGTGCCGCTCGGTGTCTCCGGTGCGCTCCGCCAGCTCCGTGATCTCCCGGGCGAGGCCAATCCGTTCCGCGAAGCGTCCGGGGGTCCACAGCACGTCATGGCGGGCCAGCAGGCATGCGGCCAGGGTGTCCAGGTCGTCGAGCTTGCGGGCCATCGCGATCGCCTGCTCGGACAGCGGTCGGGCCCGTGGCCGTTGGGCGGGGACCGAATGGTGCAGCTCCCGGGCCAGGCTGGCGGTGAGCTGGGCCGCCAGCGCGGTGCCGGTGCCGTCCAGCGCAGCCCGGGCGGTCTCCAACACGTCGAGGACTGCGTCACGGGGCATCGCGAACCGAGCGCCGAGCCGTTGCACGCCCAGTGCTGCCCTGCCGAGTCGCTGGGCGTCGCCCAGCGCGATAGCCCGGTTCTTGGCGTCGTCCAGCAATGCCCGCGCACCGGTCGAGTCACCGGCCCGGGCGCGTGCGTCGGCCTCCTCGACGAGCAGATCGACGAGCAGCCCGCCGGCCTGAGCGTCACCGGTGTCCTCCATGGCCCTGCGGGCTCGGGCGAGGTGTGTGGCGGCTTCAGCGAAGGCCAGCCGGGCCCGCTCGGCGCGGGCCGCCGACCGGGCCCAGCGGACAGCGCGTTCGACCCCGTGCAGCGGGACGGCCGCCGCGCAGTGCCGGGCCAGGTCGGCCGGCATCACCGCGGCACCGCGGGCGTGCCGGTGCTCGAGCGCGTCGGCGATGTGCTGGTGCAGCGCCAGCCGCTGCGGGACCGTGAGTCCGGCGGAAATGGCCTCGCGGAACAGGTCGTGCGCCAGCCAGATCCGGGTGCCGTCAGCATCACGGACCAGGACGCCCGCCCGCACGCCCTCCTCGACGAGCAACGCCACCGTCGTGGCCTCGATCCCACACACCTCGCCGAGCACGTCGGGCAGCAGTTCGTTGCCGGCCACCGCGGCGGCCTCGACGAGTGCCCGGCAGCCGGCGGAGAGCCGCTCCACTCGCCGTGCCAGTAGGTCGTGGACCGCGGCCGGAACCGCGCCTGCCGGCTGAGCCGGATCGGCAAGTACCTCGATGAGCTGGCGGGCGAAGAACGGGTGGCCGTCGGTGCGGCGGTGCACCTCGACAGCCCAGCGCTCGGCCGCCAAGGCGCCGACCGCGTCGACGATCAGCTCGAACACCTCCTCCTGCGACAACCCGTGCAGCTGGACCGGCTCGCCGTGCGCGGCCAGCTCGGCCAGCGTCCGGGCGGCGTCAGCGCCGAGTTCGTCATGCCGGTACGCGCCGACGATCACCAGCGGGACCGGCCGGTAGGGCTGGGCGACGAACCGCAGCAGCTGCAGCGACGACTCGTCGGCCCACTGCAGGTCGTCGAGCACCACGAGCATCGGCGCATGCCGGGCCAACCGTTCCAGGAAGCGGGCGACAGCGTCGAACAGCCGCAGCCGCGCCACGTCGGTGTCGGGTGGCCCGTCCACCGGCCCGGCGTCGGCGGCCTCGGATCCCGCGGCGGCCAGCTCCGGAAGCAGCCGGGCCAGCTCGGCCGTGTCAGCCCGGGCGAGGGCATCAGCATCGGTCGGGCCCAGGGCAGTCAGCAGGCCGCGCAGGGCCGCCGTCCAGGGCCAGAAAGCCGGCGTGCGTTCGGCCTCGACACAGCTTCCCCAGCCGACCAGCAACCCGCTGCGCGCGGTCGCTTCGCCGATCAGCGTCGTCTTCCCGATACCGGCCTCGCCACCGACCAGCACGAGGCGCGCACGCCCGCTCGACGCCTCTTCGACAGCCGCGAGGAGGCGGGACAGCGCCCGAGCGCGGCCCACGAAGACCATGGACACGATTCTGCACCGTGGTCGGTCCGCTACACGCGATCGAGCGAAACTGCGTGCCGCGTCCTGGCGGCCGCACGGCGCTTTCTGGCGCCACACCGGTCAGCACCGTCCACCGATCCGTGAGGAGCACGCCATGACCGTCACCTTCGATCCCGCCCGCTACAAGGACACCACCCGCGCCCAGTGGGAGGACGCGGCCGCCGCGTGGGACGCCTGGGGTCCGACGCTGGAGGACTGGCTCGGCGAGGCGACCACGCTGATGCTCGATGCGGCCGGGATCACCACCGGCAGCACCGTACTCGACGTCGCCGCCGGCGCCGGCGGGCAGTCACTGGCCGCAGCCCGCCGGGCCGGTCCCTCCGGTCAGGTGCTCGCCACCGACATCTCCCCGGCGATCCTGGGCTACGCCGCCGCCGCGGCTGCCGCCGCTGGGCTCACCAACGTGCAAACCCGGGAACTCGACGGCGAGCGGCTCGACATCGACCCGGCCGCCTTCGACGCGGTGATCTCCCGCCTCGGTCTGATCTACTTCCCCGACCAGCCCGGCGCACTGGCCGGCCAGTACCGCGCGCTACGTCCCGGCGGCCGGATCTCCGCGATCGTCTATTCGACGGCGGAGCGCAACGGCTTCTTCTCGGTCCCGGTATCGATCATCCGTCGCCGGGCCCAACTGCCGCCACCCGCGCCCGGCCAACCCGGACCGTTCAGCCTCGGCGGTCCCGGTGTACTCGAGGACGCCTTCCGGCAGGCCGGCTTCCGCGAGGTCGGCTCGCGGCCGGTACCGACCCCATTGCGCATGGCGCACGCCAAGGACTGCGTCCGGTTCGAGCGCGAATCCTTCGGTGCCCTGCACCAGATGCTGGCCGGCGTCGAGCCCACCCAACAGGAGGAAGTCTGGCAGGAGATCAGCACCGAGCTGGCCCGCTTCGAGGGGCCCGAGGGTTTCGAAGGCCCATGCGAGTTGATCGTCGCCTGGGGGGTGAAGTGACTCACGTCGAGCTAGCCCATGGATTTAGCGCCGTCCAGAGACTGTCGGATGATGTCAGCATGACCGGCATGCTGGGCGGTCTCCGCGATCACGTGGAGCAGCACCCGGCGCGCTGACCAGCGCGCACCTGGCTCGAACCAAGGGGCTTCGGGCAACGGGTGGGAGAAATCCAGGTCGGGCAGTGTCGACACGAGCTCATCACTGCGGCGCGCCACCTGCTCATACTCGGCCAGCAGTCCGCCCAGCGTCTCGCCCGGCAGCATCCGGAATCCCTCCGACCAGTCACCTGAGGTCCGCTGCTCCCGCGGCCCATCGCCGAGGGGCCGTCAAGGATGAAGTTGATCCACTGCCGCTCGGTGAACGCGACGTGCTTGATCAGCCCACCCAGACACAACTCGCTGACGGTGGTGCGCTGGGCGGCCTGCTCGTCGGTGAGGTCGCGGACGGTGTAGCGCAGGAAGTACCGGTGCTTGGCCAATGTCTCCAGCAGGTCGGCGCGCTCACCGGTCAAGGCCTTGTCAGTTCTGTTCATCGTGTTGTCTTTCGCCGGTCGTCGAAAGGACGCTACAGCTCAGGACTGACAGTTTCCGGGTCTGAAGTCGTCCTCCCGCATCGGTGTAGTTCGCCAGTGATCAAGCAACGGCCGCAGACCCTTGGCGAGCATCGGGAGCTGAGGCACCAGGGCGAGGCAGGCGACGATCTGCAGCATGCGGGCGGACTCCATGACCCGCAGCAACCGCTGGTCCAGAGGGCGCAAGCCACGCCGCGCGGCAGCCGCGTCGTACACCGCCTGGTCCTGCGGACTGACGAGCGCGAGGTCGCACTCGACCGGGCCGGCGGTGACGTGCTCGAAGTCAGAGCACAGCAGGCCTTGGGGCGTGACGATGATGTTGCAGTAGGGCGCGTCGCCATGGATCGGCTGGACATCGGCTCCGGGGAACGCCGTCTCAAAGGCGGTCCGGGAGCAGACGAGGGGCTCCAACGCCGCCCACTCGCGCCGCGCGCGATCGAGGTCGGCTGGGTCTAGGAGGTCTAGGCGTTCCTCCAGCTGTGCGAGACCGTCGGGTATGGACGCGTCGAGCGGCATCAGGAACGCCAGCTCGGCGGGATACTCGCGCAGGGCGACGTGCAGGTGCGCCGTCACGGTGAAGCGCTGACCAGCGTCGGGATCGGCATCGGTGACCTGCTCGACGAACTGCCAGAACGTCATCGAGAACCCGTCCCGACGAACGGGTTCTTGAGCCACGAGTGGACTCGGCGGCACGACAGGGTGGCCTCGGTCGGCGAGCCAACCCGCGACGGCGAGCTCCGAGCGCTGCTGCGCCGCCTGAGCGTCGGGGTCTGCGGCGACCGTGCGCGGCAGGACCGTAGGCACCCGCACCACTACCGGTGCCGGTGACAGGTGCACGATCACGGAGAACACGTCAGACAGCACCCGCGGATCGGTCACAGCAAGCCCGAGGCCGCGGCCCGCCTCAACCGCCGCGGTGACCGCCCGGTCCGTACGGGCAGCCAGCTTGTCAGGGGTAAGCATCGCCGCCATCCTGGCACTTTCCGGTGCCGAGGGGTCACGAGCCGTCAAGGGTGATCACGACCTTCACGTCGTCGGGCTGCGGGTCGAACGCGTCGGCGGCGCGGTCGAGCGGGAGCCGCCGGGTGATCAGGCGGTCCAGCCAGTCGACGTCGGCGCGGGCGAGGGCCGTGGCCGCGAGGTCGTAGTGGTGCAGGTTGGCGTTGACCGACCCGACGACCACGTCGTTCTCCAGGACCAGCTCTCGGTTGAGCGCACCGCCGTCGAGGGTGATGCCCTTGCCGGCGGAGGAGACCCCCGTGAGGCACACGATGCCGTAGGGCGCGGTGGTGGCAAGCGCGTCGAAGACCACGGAGGCCACCCCGGTGGCCTCGATAACGACGTCGGGTTCGGCCGCCCGGGTGGCCGAAGCCACTCCGTCATGGTGGTAGGTCGCACCGAGCGCGCGCACCAGTTCCGGCTTGCGGCCGTAGCTCACCACGTCGAGCACGTGCACGTCCACTCCACGCTGCACGGCGAGCAGCGCCGCAAGCAGTCCGATCGGCCCGGCGCCGGTGATCAGGACGCGTTGCGGATCGAACCACGACCGCCGGCCGATCCGCTCGATCTGGTCCCACGCCTTGGCCACGACGCTGGTGGGTTCCATGAGCACGCCGACCCTGTCCAGGCGCGGGTCGAGGCGGACCGCGTAGCCGGCCTCGACCTGCCACCGCTGGCTGGCGTAGCCGTCGAGCTGTTTGATGCCGCGCTCGGTATAGCGGCCGTTGCGGCACATGTCGAACTGCCCGTGCGCGCAGGCGCCACAGGGCACCGGATCGGGCCTGCGCACCACGCCCGCCACCAGATCCCCGGCCGTGAAACCCGAGCCGGCGGGCGCGTGGCGCACCCGGCCCAGCGACTCGTGGCCCAGGACGAGCCGATCGCGGCCTGGCGGCGCCCAGCCGTACTCCCCCGCGGCAATCTCGCGGTCCGTCCCGCACACGCCGACTGCGAGGCCGTCGACGAACAGCTCGTGCTCGCCGGGCTGGTGCTCCCCGGGCTGGGGCTCGGGCACTTCGGTCACCGCCAGCGACCCGGGCCGGCCGGGCAGGACGGTCAGCGCCCGCATCACGTCCCTTCCGTGATGGAAGAGCCGCTGAGGTAGCGGGCCGTGTTGACCAGTCCGACGTGGCTGAAGGCCTGCGGGGTGTTGCCGAGCTGGCGGCCGGCCCGCGTGTCGTACTCCTCGCTCAACAGACCCAGATCGTTGCGCAATCCGAGCAGCCGATCGAACAGCACCCGCGCCTGCTGCGTCCGCCCTATCCCGTGCAGCGCGTCCGCGAGCCAGAAGGAGCACAGCAGGAATGCGCCCTCCTCGCCCGGCAGGCCGTCGACTCCGCCATCGGAGTCGGGGCGATATCGCAGGACGAAGCCGTCCTCGCACAGCTCTCGTTGGATGGCATCGACGGTACCCACGACCCGCTCGTCGTCCCAGGCCAGGAATCCGACCTGAGGAATCAGCAACAGCGCCGCATCCAGTCCGTGGGAGCCGTAGAACTGCGTGAAGGTGCCGCGCTGGGCGTCGTAGCCGCGCTCGCACACGTCATCGTGGATTTGATCCCGCAGCGCCCGCCAGCGTGCCACCGGTCCGTCCAGGCCTTGCCGCTCGACGGCTTGCACTGCGCGGTCGACGCCGGTCCACGCCAACACCTTGGAGTGCACGAAGTGCCGCCGCGCCCCGCGCACCTCCCACAGGCTGTTGTCCGGGTCGGTCCAGTGGCCCTCGAGGTAGTCCAGCAGCGCCCGCTGCAGGTCCCACGCGTCCTCCGAGGGTGCCAACCCGGCCTCGCGGCCCAGGTGCATCCCTTCGAGGACTTCGCCCCACACGTCGAGCTGGTACTGCTCGGCGGCGCCGTTGCCCACCCGCACCGGCGTTGAGCCCTCGTAACCGCGCAGCCAGTCCAGGGTGTACTCCGGGATCCGGCGGGTGCCGTCCAGCCCATACATGATCCGCAGGTCAGCGGGATCACCGGCCACCGCGCGCAACAGCCAGTCCCGCCAGGCCTTCGCCTCGTCGACGTAACCAGTGCCGAGCAATGCCTGCAGGGTGAAGGTGGCGTCGCGCAGCCAGCAGTAGCGGTAGTCCCAGTTACGGGAGCCGCCCAACTGCTCAGGCAGCGAGGTGGTCGCCGCCGCCACGATGCCACCCGTCGGGGCGTAGGTGAGCGCCTTGAGCGTCACCAGCGAGCGGCGTACCGATTGCGCCCACTCCCCCCGGTATTTGCAGCGTCCGACCCAGTCCTTCCAGAACCACTCAGTGCCCTCCAGGGCCTGCAGGCCGTCGACCGGCTTTGGAGTCGGCGCGTGCGACAGGGCGTAGGTCAGCACGAACGGCACCTGCTGCCCCGCCTCCACCTCGAAACGGGCGCTCGTCCGGCCGTCACGGTGATCGACCGTGACCGCGCTGTGCAACCAGGCCGCATCGGGTCCCGCGACCGCCGACCACTGACCGCCAACCTGCCGGACCCACGGCGACACCGATCCGTAGTCGAAGCGCAGCACGAGCTCCATCACCATCGGGACCCGCCCCGACCGGCCCTCGACCACGCGTACGACATCGGTGGCCTCCCCGCGCAGGGGCATCGCGTCGACTACCCGGACCGTGCCGTCCGGCGTCACCCACTCGGTCTCCAGCACCAGCGACTCGCCGCGGTAGCGCCGCCGGGTGCACGGGCCGCCGCCAGCCGGTGCGAGCAGCCAGCGCCCGGCCCGCTCGTCGTCCAGCAGCGCGGCGAAGCAGGCCGGCGAATCGAATCGCGGCAGGCACAGCCAGTCGATCGACCCGTCGCGGCCCACCAGCGCTGCGGTCTGCAGGTCACCGATCAGCCCGTAATCCTCGATCAAACCTGGCACTTCCAGGCCCCTCACGTCTCGTCTCGGCAGGTTCAGCCGGAGATATCACATCCCGGCCTATCTACCAAAGGGCAGCGGCCCGTGCTTGGTGTGCGACCGGCCTTCTGCACCAAGCACGAGCCCGTAGGTGGCGACCAGGTTCACCTCGTCAGCTACCCGACATCGTCACCTTCCGGGGCGCTGACGCGGGCTGCGGAAACGACCGCTTCGCCGACTGCGCACCACGCCGAACACGATGAGCGCCGTCAGCGCCACTACGGTCAGCACCAGTACGATGCTCCACGCGGGCTCCGGCGCCCGGTACAGGGACATCACGAACATCGCCACCAGGAACCCGACCGACAACAACCCGGCGGCGAGCTTCAGCCCGTACAGTTTCCGATCATCTTGCAGGTCCGGATCAACGTGGTATCCCCTCTTGGTCATAACACTCGACTACCCGGGACGGGCCCTCTCGAATCGAGCCGACGAAGCCAGGTAATCAGATGCCATGGTGAAGCATGACAGCTTCGTTCGGGTGCTGTCTGACCCTGTGCGGTCGGTGCGTTCTTCTGATTCGGACTCGAAGGTGTCGTCAGGTTTACGCTGGTGTCCTTGGTGCTGGTCTGGCCGCGCCGGCAAGTTTGCTCATGAGGCCAGCGGGTAACCGGTTTGTACAGATTCAGGGCTCGGCTTGCCGGAAGAACTCATCGCGTCGTTCTTCCCAGGTGGCCTGAAAGGAGATCGCCATGTCGACGGCGGGCCAACGCAACGCGAATGACGGGACCGCTGCCGATGCCACCCGCCGCCGGGGGTCGGCGCGGACGATGCCGCGTAGCCGTGGCGCGGTGAGCGGCACCCTGCTCATGTTGCTCGGAATCTGGGGCGCCGTGATCCCGTTCATCGGGCCGTACTTCAATTACACATTCGGGGTCACGACCCCCTGGTTCTTCGCCTGGGACCGGCTGTGGCTGAACCTCCTGCCCGGCATCGCGGTGTTCCTCGGTGGGCTAATCCTCGGCCCTAGCGCAAACCGGGCCAGCGGCAGGATGGGAGCGTGGCTCGCTCTTATCGGCGGGATCTGGTTCACGGTCGGACCAGTGATCAGCCAGCTGTGGCGCACCGGCGGGCCGGGGGCACCGATCGGTGAGCCACTCGGCGCGAGCTGGTGGCTGGTACTTGAGCAGCTCGGTTACTTCTTCGGGCTCGGAGCCCTAGTCACCGCCCTGGCGGCATTCGCGCTGGGCCGGCTGGCCATACGCCGTTAAGGAGTACTGAACGCTGAGGCACCTCAGTAGAAATGGTGAGCACACCGAACAGTACGACCGCCCAGGCTGGTGCTCTCAGTAGCCCTCAGGCGCCGATCCGGCTAAGGGCGAAGGCTGCGAGGAAACCCAGCACCGTGATGAGGCCGGTGGCGAGGTGAGCCTGCTCGAACGCCTCCGGGATCATCGTGTCCGCGATCATCGCGAGGATCGCTCCGCCAGCCAACGCCGTGACGCCAGCCAACGCGACCGGGGTCAGCACCCCGACGAGCAGGAACCCGTCGGCGGGGGAGACCGCGGTCAGCGCCGCGATCCCCGACCAGAGCCCGTAGACGTATCCCGGTCCACGGCCGGCCCGCCGCATGCCCGACGAGCTGGACAGGCCCTCGGGCAGGTTGCTCAGGGAAGACCGCGGTCACCGTCACCACGCTTACCGCCCCGCCACCGGCCAGGCTGGCGCCGATCACCACGGATTCGGGTATGCCGTCGAGCGTGGCGCCGATGGCCAGCGCGAGGCCAGATCCGCCGCCCTCCTCCGCCTGCTGCGTTCCAGACCGCTTCCGGTGTCGAGCGCCCCGGCGGGCCAGCGCGACGTTGGTCGCACTGTAGACGAGCGCACCCACCACCGCGCCCAAGACCGCCGGCAGCAGGCCCGCACGGTCCGCGGCTTCGGCGACGAGCTCGAAGGACACCGCCGATAGCAGCACCCCGGAACCGAACGCCTTCACGCCGGCTACCAGCCGGCCCGGCAGCGACAGCTGGTAAACCCAACAGCGCTCCGACGACGAGCGCCGATCCAGCCCCCACCCGCCCGCCTCGAGCGCCCCGAGCCCCATCGCCGATCAGCTCCTCGACTCTCCGGAGTGCTGCATCTCACCGCGCCGGGGCCGTGGTTCGATGCCCACCCGGCACTCACACACGTCAGTAAGCCCCATGCGGCGCGCGCTCGCGGGCGAAGGTGAGGGCCTGCGCGATACAGGCCGCTGTGGGGACCGCGAGCAAGGCGCCCAGCACGCCGAGCAGCGTGGTACCGATCGACACGGCGACGATCACCGTGAACGCGGACAGCCGCGTAACCTTCCCCATCAGCAGTGGTTGGACGACGTCGCCCTCAATCTGCTGCACCATGACGATCAGCGCCAGCACTCCCAGGGCGGTGCCCAGGCCCGCATCGGCGAATGCGACGAGCACCGCGGCCAGGCCGGCGACAAAGCGCGAGCAGGGCGGCAGGGAACAGCGCCAGCAGCATCGGGACCACCACCACCGAAAGCCGGCTCACTAGCAGCCACCCGAGCACGAGCACGCCGGCAATGCCAAGCAGCGCCCACGCGAAGCGTCCGAACCGCACCAGAGAATGACTGTGTTCCTGATGGGTGACCCGAGGCGGGGATTCCCCCTGCACATTGCCAGCAAAACGGCGGGCTGCCGGCATGGGCACCATCCGGGGGACCCCCGCCTTCGGCACCCGCGTCCCTTGCCGCCCCGCCTGGGATCAGACACCGCGAAGCCACCCAAGGGCGGATCCTCCCCTCGCCTCGCAGCGTTCATGCACGGTCGGGTACCCACTCGATCCGCTCGGCAAGCGGAGCCATCGCGGTGCTACCGGATCGTCACATCCGCCGCCAGCACGCAGCTCAAGCCGCCTTGCCGACCGGCAAGCGGAGCTCGGCGGTCTGCACCGTGCGTGCCACGTCGGACGGGGCCACGATGCCGACCAGCCGACGCTGCGAGTCGAGGACAACGGCGCGGCCGTCGGAACAACCGGCCATCCTCGGCAGCAGGTCGATCAGCGGCTCGTGGGCCGCCGCGACCGGCAGCTCCGCGGGCCGGCAGGCGATGTCGGCAAGCCGTGTCGCTGCGCGCTGCTCATCGGGCACCTGCCGGATCCGGTTCAAGGTCACCAGGCCGGCCAGCCGGCCAGCCGAGTCCACCAGCGGGAACGTGGTGAACCGGTGCCGCATGAGGTATTCGTCGATGAATTTGCGCACGGTGAGTTCGGGTGACGCGGTGACCGGGTCCGGCGTCATCACATCGGCAACGCGGATCTCGGCGAGCGCGGACTGCCAGACGGTCTGCTGCTCCTCGGCGCGAGCCGCATTCACCAGGAACCACCCGATCAGGGCCAGCCACAGCCCACCGAACCCGCGCCCCAGCACAACCTGCGCCAGCCCCAGCCCGATCAGCACGAAACCGACCATCACCCCGGCGCGAGTCGCAATCACCGCCGCCCGCCGCCGGTCACCGGTCACCCGCCACACCACCGCGCGCAGTACCCGCCCACCATCCAACGGCGCGGCCGGAATCAGATTGAACACAGCTAGCACAACATTGATCACCGCGAGCCAGCTCAACGCAGCCAGCAGCAGCGGTCCACCGTCGACGGCAGCGACCAGCGCGCTCGCAGCGAAGAAGCCGCCGCCCAACAGCGCGCTCACCACCGGTCCGATACCGGCGATGCGCAGGTCGGCGCCCGGGCTGGCCGCCTCCCCGCGCAGCTGTGCGACGCCGCCGAACAGCCACAGGGTGATGCCTTCCACGGCTATCCCGTTGCGCCGGGCCACCACGGCGTGCGAGACCTCATGGGCTAGCAGCGACGCCAGGAACACCAGCCCACTGAGCGCCCCGGTCACAGCGTAGGTCAGAGCTGACCGTCCCGGCGCGACCAAGGGCAGCCGCCCGACAGCCAGCCCGACCACAATCAACGCCAGTATGACCAGCACACTCCAGTTCGCACCGACCTGGACACCGGCAATGCGCCCGAGCCGGAAGGTCGGCGTCACTGCTCGGCCCCTGGTCGCGTCCAGTGCAACCAGTGCGTCCCACGGTCAAGCTGTGCGGCGTTGTTCTTCATGAAACGTCCTTCGCACCGAAACGTCGTGACTCGTTCAGACCGGTTTCCCCGGAACGACCGGAGGTAGTCATCCGCGCGATCACCACCGGTTCGATCGCGGCGATGCTGTACCTGCTGACGACCCGGGTCGGCCTGCTGCCCGGCTTGTCGGACCGGCCACTGCGCGGGCGGCCGACTCGATCTGGGAGGCAGCATCCTGGTCAGCTACGATGATCCGATCGCGGACCTGCTGATGGGCGGCTCCGGCTCGCCGGTCGCCGGGCTCGCCCAGGTCGCCGGGCCGGTCCCGTCGAAGCGGCAAGGTATCGGCAGGACGGTCGAGGAGAGTTGCCGCCAACGAGACCTCGTACGCTCCGGAAGTGATGAGCAGCTTGTCAGAGCGCGAGAATGGTTTGTTTCGCGGAAACGCTTTCATGCACTGGAACTATTGAGGGGTGGAGCATCAATGACTGTGCGTTACGCTGCTGGCGTGGTTGCCATGGCGATCTTTCCTCTGGTCGCCTGTGGCAGCGATGAAACGATCCGCGATCCTGGCGAGCTCAATCCGCCCGCGGCGGTGGCAGAACAGCCGAATGTGGGTGAACAGGGCCAAGGGGGCGCAGCCCAGGAAAGCCTCGAGGGTCGGCTCGGACAGCAGGTTCAACTGACCGGTGAGGTCGCCACGATCATCTCACCGAATGCGTTCACCGTTGGCGGTGACAAAATCGGAGAGAACCCCATCCTCGTTGTCGGAGCCAACCTGCCCCCGGGTCTGGTGGAAGGGCAGCAGGTGCGAGTAAGCGGCACCGTCAAGGAGTTCCAGGTGCGCGGTTACGAGGAGGATTTCGATCTGGACCTGGTGGACCAGGAGTTCGAGGACTTCGACGGCGACCCGGCGATTCAGGCCAACTCAGTCACCACGGTCTGACATCGCGGTGTGACCCATAATCTGGCGCGGGTTTCCCGGTCCGCAAGTTCTTATCCCTGCAATGGCACATGCTCAGATTTGAGCCGTAGCGTGGAGGGGCTGGCGGCCACTGTAGCTGCGCCGGCACGGTGCGCGCTGAGGGGATGCGATGCGGTCGGTAGCGTGGGCACGCGAACGGTTCTGGCTGCTCCCTCTGGTGTGCACGGTGCTGGCGGTCGGTCTCGGACTCAGCATTATCGCTCTCGACCGGCTGATCCGCTTTTCCATCCAGCTCCCGTTCGTGATCAGCAGCGGCGTCGATGGGGCCCGCGCCCTGCTGTCGGCGATCGCCGGCTCGATGATTTCGTCACCGGCCTGGTGTTCTCGATCACGATAGTAACGCTGCAGCTGACCAGCGGTCAGTTCTCCCCTCGCGTCCTGCGCAATTTCCTTCGGGACCGGTTCAACCAGCTCACGCTGGGCATCTTCGTCGCGACGTTCGTCTATGCGATGGTGGTGCTGCGCTCGGTTCGCGGCGGCCAAGAGAGTGAGACGTTCGTTCCGCAGCTCGGGGTCAATGTCGCGTTTCTGTTCGGCTCCTGCGCTGGGACGAGCAGCCCGGGCAGACCGGCGCGCCCGATCTCACGTCCTCCGACGTCGGCCTGCGCCCGGGCCCAACCTGGGACTCTGGGCACGGCTGAGCTGATCACCCACCTGCGCTGTCGCCCACCGGCACACCGGCCATCGCGCCCGCGTGGTAAGAGTTGGCAGGTGAGGCTGCACGGGCGTACCGGGTGACGGCGATCGGCACCTCGCTGCAGCTGATGATCGCGGAGGCCGCAGTTCTGGTCTCGAACGGTGCCATCAAGCGCGATACCGTCGGTTTGTCCGTTCGCACGTCTCCAGGAGACGCCTGATGAAAGTACTGCTCGTCATCCTCATACTCGCCGTGATCGCCGGGGTGATCATCTTCGTGCTGCGGTCCAGATCCTCGGGGAAGACCTCCAAATCCGCACGGGCGCCCCGGGTGGACCCGCTCGCGAATCAACCGGAGATCTACGACCCGCACAAGATCGGCGTGGGCGACATCGTCACCTACGCGGGGATAGACCACGTCGTGCGTGGCACCATCTTCCTCAATGAGGGCGGCATCACGTGGCGGGAGCACCTCCTGGACGGTTCCACCGGGCGCCGCTGGCTCAGCGTCGAAGACGACGAGGGTGAGCTGGAGATGACGCTGTGGAAGCGGCGGGAGGGTACCGGGCTGGCTCCGGACGGTGAGGTGATCCTCGACGACCGGGTACATCGGCAGATCGAGCGCGGCAAGGCATCCTACACCGCAGAGGGGACCACCGGCACACCACCGAGCGGGTCGGTCGACTACGCCGATTACGCGACGTCCGACGGCACCGGCATGATCGCGTTCGAGCGCTGGGCACCGACGCAATCTTGGGAGGTCTCGACCGGCCGGTCGATCACGCTTGGCGAGCTGACCGTCTACCACTCGGCGCCGGAATCGTGAGCGTGCACCTGTTAGAAGTGGAGCCGCGCGACGTCGCCGCCGACGCACTCGGCCTACTACTGCACGCGCCGGCCCCCGTGGCGTTGGCGCAGAGCATCCTTCGCGATGGCCGCGGCGGTCGGCTCATCCTCGGGGTGCTGGGGGCGTCGCACGTCGTCACCGCGATGTTGCCCGGCCACCACCTCACCGAACAGGTGTCCTGCGACGCGGTCGGCGCCGGTGGCCAGGAGTTGCCCCAGCGCGCGCAGCTGGGCGGCTACCAACTGGTCTCCGTCACCAGGAAAGTGCCACGCGCCGCGCTCGAAGAAACCGCGGCGAGGCTGCGGGGTCTCGCCGAGAGCAGCGACTCGTGGCTGTGCGGAACGTTCCCCGGCGCCGGCAGCGCCATGACAGCGATGACGGCCAACTCGCTGCCCGCCGGCGGTTGGACCTGGGAGAGTTGGCATCTGTATCCCGGTGAGCAGGCGTGCTCGATCGTGACCACGCGAAGCACGTGGACGCCCCCATGAGGCCATCATGAGAGCACGGTCTGTGGCCACGGCCCTGGTTGCGGCCGCTCTGATACTCGCCGGTTGCGGCTTCGGAAACGACGTCCGCGACTTCATCAACAACACCTACGTGCTGCAAAGCAGCAACGGTGACACCGCTGTCTACGCCTCTGATGATCCCGTGGGACCCACGACATCGACGATCGTCAACGCGGTGAACCCGGCGGCCCGCCAGTCCGACGGCAGCTCGGAGTACCTGCGCTACGACGACGACATCGTTATCGTCAGCGCTGCGCTCGGTGGCAGCACGGTCCGCGTCGAGGATCTCGACGGCCGCTACCGCGGCGGCTTCTTCGCATTCCTCGGCCCGGGCTTTCGCCCTGGTGCACCCGGCACCGGATTCGGCGGCGGCCCGGGAGACGTGAAATGACCCTGTGACATGAACCCTGTGACATGAACCCTGTGAAATGAACCCCTGCCAGCCCCACGACCTCAGGAGAAGTACGTGAACCCAACGCCCCTCGCCCTTGATTTCGGGTCGGTTTCGGGTGATCTGCTGAGCCAGGGAGTGCTCGCGACCCTGCTCTACTTCGTCGTCGGCTTCGGGGTGCTGACCCTGGGCTTCATCGCGCTGGACCTGCTCACCCCCGGCAACCTGCGCCAGCAGGTGTACACCGACCGCAATCCCAACGCCGCGATCCTGCTCGGCGCGAACCACCTGGCGCTGGCGATCATCGTCGTGACCGCGATCGCGACCAGCGCCGACAGCCTCGGGCAGGGACTGGTCGATTCGGCCGTCTACGGGCTGCTCGGTGTGGTGCTGCAGGCCGTCGCGCTGCGGTTGCTCGACGTGTTCGTGCCCGGTCACCTGCGGGATCTGGTGAACGAGCCCCGGATGAGCGGTGCGGCCTGGGCGGTGGGGATGAGCCTGCTGGCGATCGGTGCCGTGAACGCCGCCGCCCTGTCTTGACACCTATGGGCCCTGACGCCTTGCAGCAGTCGACGGTCGAGTCCGGCCGCCGCGGGGCGATGGGGGCGCGCGGCCGCCGCTCGCGGGCGCTGCTACTCGCCGCCGTCGCGGCATGCGCGGCCTGCGGGCTGATCTACGAGCTCGTCCTGCTGACGCTGTCGGTCAGCCTCACCGGTGGCGGCATCACGCAGACCTCCCTCATCGTGGCCGGCTACGTCGCAGCACTGGGTGTGGGCGCGCTGCTCGCCAAGCC
>JBOHGX010000168.1:0-4595 GCA_050700255.1 Pseudonocardiaceae bacterium | reverse complement strand
GGATGCGGATCGAGTCGCAGTGGAGTGGTGCGTGTCCCGATCACGGGCGACCATGACTTTGAGCATCCTGCCGTCAATGCGAGCCCGGTAGATGTTGCTGCCCTTCCCGCCCTGGTAGTGGGCATCTGGTTCCCCAGACACTGTCGCACTGGCTGACCTTCCAAGCTCACCCTCGTTACGTACCGTCCTGCCGCAACGATCGGGACCATGAGGCCGATCACGAGAGTCACACCGACCCGACCGTTCACAGGCACGGCTGCGGGGTTGCGCGTTGCCGTGCCGGCCAACTGCAGGGCGTAAGCCTGGTTCGGAGGCTCGACGGAGACCTCGAACGAAGCCGGTGGCAGCTCTCAGACTGAGCCAGCGGATAGCTTGTCATCTCCGCGGTGGCCCACGGTGATCGCGGTCATGCATGTCGAGGCCCGTGCGCCGTGGCTGCGATCGCGAGGGCCGCCAAGTGAGGTCGGTCAACTTTCACCTGCTCGCCGCCGCCAATCTCGCCCCGGCCGCGCAGTTCACTACGCTGCTCCTGAGCAGCGGAGATGTACCAAAGAAAGATCGAAATAGACCGCGAAGCGGCGGCAGTGCGTGGCGGCGAGCCGTACCATCTCGTTGCTGAGCTGGAACTGGGACGATATGGGTGCGCTCAAGGCCGCGTCCGCATCCCCAGAAGGGCAAGTCACCGAATCGCCGCGCGGCCGCGAAGGCGGCGGCTGACGTTGTCCTGCGCAAAGAACTGGACCGTGCGGCCGAAGCAGCCGTCGATGCGGTCCGCGAGCGCGTGCGCGCGATCCCTGCGGACCGGTGGCACCTCCTCGTTGTCGACGGACAAGAGATTGAGGTCGTCGAGGTCAGCGCCGTGGAGGATGCTCTCCCCTCGAGATGACTGCACCCCAGAGGGATCCGCTTGAGGCACGACTGCCGGCGTGCCCCGGCTCGGACGGTTGCAGTGATAGGCGGCAGCCCGAACGGAAGCATGCGAGGCTCACAACGCCTTCCGCGTCTCGGTGAGGGACGCGCGGGTGGCGGGGTTGGCTGTGAGGGAGATGGCCTTGTCGCACGCCCCTTGTGCGGCATCTGTATCGCCCGCGCCAGCGAGCAGGTGCGCACGTGCCACCCATGCGGGCTGGAAGCGCCGGGTTTGCGCGCCGTCGAGCGTGTCGAGGAAGGTGAGTATAGCCTCTGGGCCGTCGGTCTCGCCGACGACCACGGCCAGTGCGACCGCGGCACCGAGCGTCGGGCCGATGGCGAGCCCTGACCGGCACCTTGGCCGCTCCTGGGGCCGGGCACGACCGGCCCCAGGAGCCTTGCTCCGTTCAGGAGAGCAGCGCGCGGATGTCATCAGCGTTCAGGGCGGAGCCGAAGACGTTGCCGTCGTTCATGACGCCGGCGAACAGCTCCGCCTTGCGGTTCGCCAGGGCCAGCACCTTCTCCTCGATGGTGTCCTTGGCGATGAGGCGATACACCATGACGTTGCGGGTCTGTCCGATTCGGTGCGTTCGGTCCACCGCCTGAGCCTCGGTGGCGGGGTTCCACCACGGGTCGAGCAGGAAGCAGTAGTCCGCCTCGGTCAGGTTCAGCCCGAACCCACCCGCTTTGAGGCTGATCAGGAAGACGGGAACCGTGCCGTCCTTGAACCGCCGCACGACCTCGGACCGGTTGCGGGTCGCGCCGTCGAGGTAGCTGTAGGTCACACCGGAGTCGTCGAGCCGCTCGCGGACGTGCGCGAGGAAGCCGGTGAACTGGCTGAACACCAGTGCCCGGTGCCCACCGGCGATCACCTCGTTGAGCTGGTCGACCAGTGCGTCGATCTTGGCGCAGTCCAGCTGGCGGTGCTCGGGCTCGACGAGCCCGGGATGCAGGCTGAGCTGGCGCAACAGCGTGAGCGAGCGCAGGATCGTGAACCGGTTGCGGTCCACGTCGTCGATCAGCCCGAGCACCTTCTGCCGCTCCCGCTGCAGGTGCCGCTGGTAGATGCGGCGGTGCCGCGGGTCGAGCTCCACCACGAGCAGCTGCTCCTGCTTCGCGGGCAGGTCGGCGGCCACCTGCTCCTTGGTCCGGCGCTTGACCAGCGGTTTGATCCGTCGCCGCAGCCGGGCCAGCAGCTCGGCGTCGCCCTGCTTCTCGATCGGCCGCGCGTAGTGGTCGCGAAACCGCGTCGGACTCGGGAACAGCCCCGGAGCGGTGATCGACAACAACGACCATAGCTCCATGAGGTTGTTCTCCATCGGGGTACCGGTGATCGCCAGCTTGAATGGTGCCGGAAACCGCCGCGCGCACTGGTGGACTTTTGACTGGTGGTTCTTCGTGAACTGGGCCTCGTCCAGGATCAGGCCGGACCAATCCGCCGCGGCGTAAGCGTCGGCGTCGAGCCGGAACAGGGTGTACGAGGTGACCACGACGTCCGCGCCGGCCACCACGTCCGGCAGGTCCTGGCCCCGGCGCCGCAGGGTGTCGGCGATCGTCACCACCGCGATGTCGGGCGCGAAGCGCGCCGCCTCGGCCGCCCAGTTCGACACCACACTGGTCGGGGCGACGATCAGGAACGGCGACATGCCGGGGTCGGCCTGCTTGGCGTGGCAGATCAGGGCCAGCGCCTGCACCGTCTTGCCCAGCCCCATGTCGTCGGCCAGGATGCCGCCAAGCCGGTGCTGCCACAGGAACGCCAGCCAGCCGAACCCGTCGCGCTGGTAGGGCCGCAGCTGCGCGGACAGCCCGGCCGGCAGCTCCGTGCCCGCGAGCCCGTCCAGCGACAGCAGGCCGGCGACCTGCTGCTGCCAGGCCCGCGCCTGACGGTCGACCACGCCCAGGGTGGCCAGCTCCTCCCACAGACCCGCCTGGAACCGGCTGATCCGCAGCGGACCGGCCGGAGCGTCCTGCAACGCCCGCGCCTCCTCGATCAGCGTGCGCAACGTCTGCAGCTCGGGCTTGTGCAGGGCGAAGTACGCCCCGTCGGGCAGCAGCAGATGCGACTCGCCCGCGGCCAGCGCCGTGAACACGTCGGTGAACGGGACCTGCCTGCCCTCGACGGTGATGCGGACGCCGAGGTCGAACCAGTCGGTGTCGTCGGCCACGTCGGTGGTCGACACGCCGATGCGCAGCGAGTCGGTCGCCTCCCGGTAGTCCGCCGGCTCGCCACTGCGCTCGACGGCGACCCCAGGCGCGTCGGCCAGCAGAGGTAGCACCTCGGTGGTGAACCGCATCGTATTCAGGCCGGCCAGCTGTGCGCGCGGCAACAGATCCGACCCGGGACCGTCACCTCGCATCCCGAACTGATCGAGCGGTAAGTCGAGGGCGTCGAGCACGGCCCGCTCCCCGGCCGGGTCCCGAAACCCGTCGTCGGCCCCGGACGGCGCAAGCGGCACCCGCACCGCCGCGTCGCCCACCTCGTAGGCCCAGTCCCACTCGACGGACAGATCGTGCCGGTCGCCGTAGGACGCCCGCAGCACCAGGGTGGGCTCTGAGATCGCCGGCGGCGTGAAGACGCCGTCGGACGACACGACCGTCGCCAGCTGGCGCAGCCGGGGATAGATGTCGTCGCGGAACCGGCCTGCCTGCCCTTCGGGCACCGGCAGCCGCTGGCCCTCCAGCACCATCCGCTGCAGCGAGGGCGGAACGGGATTGGCGAGCTTCGCCAGCCGGAACCGCCACTCGGTGGGGTTCGGATTGCCCTGCACCTGCGTCCGCGACACGTGCACGACGCCATGACCGTCGGCGCCGATGAACACGACCGGCACCTCGTCGCCGGTGGATTGCCCTGGGTCGTTGGATTGCCCTGGCCCGTCGAGACGCAGCACCGGCGCGATGACCAGCGAGCCCGGTCCCGACCCCGCGGTGACGTCCAGGCACAGCTCGGCGTGGCCGTACCGCTCGACCGCGCCGAGCCGCTTGCGCGCGTGCACGATCTCCAGCCCGATGTCGGCGGCCTCGTCCAGGAACGACCACAGCCGCCGGCTGCCGAACGCGGCCAGATCGATCGTCTTGTCGTCCCGGGCGCTGTAGTAGCTCGGCACGCCGCTACGCGCCTTGTGCAGCGCGTACAGCTCCCGCAGCAGCCGCACGTGCGACGCGCGGCAGTCACCGTAGGAGTAGGCCGGTTCGAGCCTGCCCCAGCTCATCCCGCCGCCGACCCACCCGGTGTGGCCCGGCCGCACCAACCGGGCCAGCAGCTTCGGCCCCACCGACACCCGGGCGCTGCGCGCGGTGCCGGCCGGTGCAATGGACAGGGAGAGTTCGATGGCCAGCGGGGCGCCATCGGCGGGCTGCTGCGCCGGCGCGAGCAGCGCACCGAGCGTCTGCTCCCAGGACGGCGCCGGTTGCCCGCCACCGGCTGGCTTGGCGGGAATCGTCGTGCCGGCGGCAGCGATCGCAACCGCGACCACGTGCTTGCAGTCGATGCCGACCGGGCACGTGCACTCACCGAACGCGAACGCCAGCTGCGCACCACCCCTCGGCTCGAGGTACACCGCGGTCTGGTACCCGGCACCGCTGCTGCCCCGCACCACCGCCCGCATCACGCTGTCCGTGCCGTCCCACTCCATATGCAGGACCGCGCGCTGCCGCGCGTACGCCAGACCCCGGGCATAGGTCTGCGC
>JBOHGX010000167.1:0-3841 GCA_050700255.1 Pseudonocardiaceae bacterium | reverse complement strand
GCACCGGCAGTAGCGCGCCGACGTCGTGTCCCTGGGCGAACCACAGCCGCAGGTTGTTGACCGCGAACGTATGGCGCTTATGGGGAATTCCCCATAAGCGGCATTAGGTGGACGGCGGGGTTATCCGCCCTGTCGGGGTGTTTCTGCTGGTGGGGGCCGCGCCGGTTGGTGTTTTCGTCCGCATAATCCTGGCGGTCGGTGTTACCGGGCCAGCGAGTCGAGCCAGCCGATCAGAGACTGCGTGGGCTGGCTCGCAGCGCTGCTGAGCGCTGCTCGCATCGGCGAAGAATCGCTTGTCTGTTCATTCCCTACCGAATGCAGAGGTGATTCTCGTGGGAGAGGCAGATGTCAGGGTCTCCGTCGGCCGCGTCTTGGCGGTGTTGCGCGGTGCTGGTAGGGCCGAGGACACGGTCCGTGGCCAGCAGGTCGTACTGGACCGGTTCGCGGCCTTCTTAGCGGGGCGCAGCCTGGACATGGCGAGTGACCGGGTGTGCATCGACTTCATCGCGAACCAGACCGGGGTCAGGTTGGGGTCATTGCGCGAACCGGTCAAAGACAGGGCTGTCCAGGCGGTTCGCCGGCCGGTGGTGTTGATGGCAGACGTGCTGGCTGGCAGGGCGGTCGAAGGTGACCGGACGGTGGTCGCGGCGAAGGACGGTTGTCCCGCGAAGTTCCGTCCGCTCAGGGACGACTACCTCGCCTTGTGCCGTCGGTGCGGCAACGCCGAGGCGACCGTGGTAGCGAAAGACAGGGCGGTCAGCCGGTTCTTGGCCTACCTGGACGAGGTGGGCGTCGATGATCTCGCGGCGCTCGGCGTGCGGGACGTGTCGGGCTTCTTGCTGCGTCAACGTGGGCTACGACGCAAGACCATCGCGGCCATGAGGTCGTGCCTGGCCGACTTCTTGGACTTCTTGGCCGCGGCGGGCCGGACACCGCGCAGTCTGGCGGATCGGCTGCCGCCCCACCGGCACGTCCGTCACGAGTCCGAGCCGCACCTGTGGACCGCGGATGAGATTCGCCGGACGCTGGCCGGGATCGATCGTCAGTCCGCCACCGGCAAACGCGACTACGCGATGATCCTGACGACCGCCCGGCTCGGGCTGCGGATCTCGGATCTGCGTCGCCTCGAACTGGGCGATCTCGACTGGTGGGCGAAGAGGATCACGATCGTTCAGTACAAGACGGGCCGGCCGTTGAGCCTGCCACTGCTGGACGACGTCGGCTGGGCGATCATCGACTACGTCAAATACGGCCGCCCCGAGACGGTCTGCCCGAAGGTGTTCGTCAAGCACCGTCACCCGTTCGACACGTTCGGGTGCGCTTCGTCGGTCGCCTCCCGGTTGTCGCGGCACGCCGCCCGCGCCGGGATCACGTTCCCGCCGGGCCAGGTCTGCGGGATGCATTCCCTGCGGGGCGCGCTGGCCGTTGCCATGATCGGCGACGGCACGCCGATGCCGGTGGTATCGGCCGTGTTGGGACACGCCTCGAGCGATACGACCCAGGCCTACTACCTGCGGTTCGACGTCGAACGGCTGCGGTGTTGCGCGTTGGACGTCGAAGACGTCATCGAACGGGCCGAGGCGGGTGAGCGCGATGCCTGAGACGACGCTGCCGGACCTGGTCGCTGACCTGGTCGCTTCACGCCACGCCGGCGGATACAGGTTCAAAGTCCAACAACGGGTCCTGCGCCAATTCGCCGACCACTGCCGGCGGCAGGGCTACCCGGACGGGTCGATCACCAAAGAAGCGATCGACGGATTCCTTTACGGCCGTCACCTGCGGTCCTCCACGGTCAGGCGTAACGAGTTGGCGCTGCGCCAACTGGCCGACCACGCCCAAGCCTTCGGCTGGGACGCCTACACGCCGGCCGCGGCAACTCGCGTCCGGGTCCGCCACCAACCGCCGTATGTGCTCACCGACGATGAGGTGCACCGCTTGTTCGCCGCGATCGACTCCCAGGCCATGTCCTGCTACTCGAACAAGGCGCTGGTCGACTCGGTTCTGTTCAGGGTGTTATACGGCGCCGGGCTGAGGGTCTCCGAGGCGCTGAACCTGACCCACTCGGACGTGGACACGAGCGCTGGGACGCTGCGGATCCGCGATTCGAAAAACGGTGAGGGCAGGACCATCCCGATCACCGGCCGGCTTGCCGCGACTCTGCACACCTACACCGCGGCCGCGCACCCCGCCCCCGAGCACAGCGATTACGTGTTCTACAGCAGGGCTGCGGGCAGGCCGATCAACCAGGCGACCGTATACACCCGGTTCCGCGGCTACCTGACCGATGCCGGCATCCCCCACTTCACCGGCGGCCCCCACCCGCACTCGCTGCGCCATGGCTTCGCCGTCGCCAACCTGCGACGATGGGTCGCAGACAACGCGGACCTGGCCGTGATGCTGCCCTACCTGGCCTGCTACATGGGCCACGCCGACCTTCGCGGCACCCAGTACTACCTGAGGCTGACCGCGGACGTCTACCCCGAGGTAATGGCGAAAACCCAAATCCGGTTCGGCTACGTCATCCCCGCCCCACCCGAGGACGAGCCGTGACCCCGCGGCCCGCGCCGCCCCCGGATCTGGCCGGGCGCTGGCTAGCGAAGTTCTTCACCGACCACCTGGCCGGGGAGCGCGCAGCCTCTCCCAGGACCGTCGCCGCCTACCGGGACGCGATGAAACTGCTGCTCACCTGGTTCAAAGACGCGGAACGCATACCGCCCGAAAAGCTGCGCCTGGCCGACATCGACCGGCCCCGAGTCCTGCGGTTCCTGGACTGGTTGGAAACCCAGCGGTGCTGCTCGGCGGCCACCCGCAACCAGCGCCTCTCGGTGATCAAGTCGTTTTGCCGCTACACCGCCGTCGAGCAGCCCGACAGGCTCGACCAGCTCACCCAAGTCCTCGCGATCCGGCAGAAGAACACCCCGGCCGCAGATCTGGGGCACCTGACCGGGGACGAGGTCAAGGCGCTGCTCGCCGAACCCGGCACGGCCAGCGCACGCGCTGTCAGAGACACCGTCCTGCTCGCCCTGGCCTACGACACCGCCGCCCGCGTCCAAGAGCTCTGCGACCTCAACGTCGCCGACATCCGCCGCTCCAAACCGATGACGGCGGCGATCCGCGGGAAGGGATCCAAAATCCGATACGTGCCCGTGATGGACCAGACCGCCCGGCTCGTCGCCGACTACCTGGAACACCGTGACCCGCACCCCGGCCTCGGCGCCGACGCGGACCCGCTGTTCCACGGGCCGAACCACTCCAGGTTGACACGCTCCGGGATGGCCAAACTCCTGGCCCGCCACGTGCGAGCCGTCCAGGCCCGCGACCCCGGCTGGGCCCCTGGACTGCCGGTCACGCCCCACACCCTCCGGCGCAGCCGGGCGATGCATCTGATCCAGGCCGGCGTCAACCTGATCTACATCCGTGACCTGCTCGGCCACGCCGACGTGTCCACCACCGAGATCTACGCCCGCGCAGACGCGGAGACCAAACGCAAAGCGATCGAAAATGCCTACCAGCCACTCACCCCAGACGTCCTGCCCGACTGGACCTCGGACACCGCCCTGATCGGCTGGCTCGACTCGCTGGCTCGGTAACACCGACCGCCAGGATTATGCGGACGAAAACACCAACCGGCGCGGCCCCCACCAGCAGAAACACCCCGACAGGGCGGATAACCCCGCCGTCCACCTAATGGCGCTTATGGGGAATTCCCCATAAGCGGCACACCTTCGCGGTCGGCACCCTGCTCGGCTGGTATCACGCGAACGAGGACGTGCAGGCCAAGCTCCCGTCGCTGTCGACCTACCTGGGACACCGCGAACCGAGCTCCACCTACTGGTACTTG
>JBOHGX010000166.1:0-7795 GCA_050700255.1 Pseudonocardiaceae bacterium | reverse complement strand
TCTTCTGCCTTTCTTCGCCATGCGTGTAGTATTGCACACTATCGACACGATGTCTACAAACTTATGTTCTGATTAGTACCGGTCGGCCAGGCCGCGGCGGTTTTCGGGTTCTCCCGCCAGTCTTTGTATACCGCCAAGGCGGCGCTGGCCGAACATGGGCTGGCCGGTCTGGTGCCGGGCAAGCCGGGGCCCGGATGGCCAGTTGCCGCCGGTCAGCGATTTGTGTCGGGTCATACGGCGGATGGTACAACTAGCAAGGCGTCTCAAATCTGGTGCTGCTGTGCCGATGGCACCATCACCTCATTCACCATTCCCCGTGGGAAGTCCGCATCCGCCAAGACGTCTCCGAGTTTATCCCACCACAATGTCTAGACCCCATCGCACACCCCTGCGCAACCCACTGCCGCGATAAAGCCGATCGGGACAGTGAAGCCAATCAGGCACCGTTGCGGAAGAAGACATGCTCCGGGTGCGGGTGGCTGAGAAAGTCGTGATGGGAGATCTCCCACCCGTAGGCTCCGGCGTGGTGGAACACCAGGACATCCCCGGTGCGTACCCGCGGGACCACGACGTCACGGGCCAGGACATCCTTCGGGGTGCACAGCTCGCCGACCACTGTCACGGGCTGGTCGTGAATCTCCGGGCGCGGGCACGGCAGTGGCCACCGTTCGACCTCGACGACGATGAACGGGTGGCTGTGCTGCCAGGACGCGGGTAGCCGGAAATGGTGGGTCCCGCCCCGTACGACCAGGTAGCTGGCACCGTGGTTGCGCTTGATGTCCAGGACTTCGACCGCGTAGTAGCCACACGCTGCGACCAGGAAGCGGCCGCATTCGAAGTCGATCTCTCGCCAATGCGGTGGGAACGAGCGCTCGACCAGCCGGTGCAAGCCCCGGGTGAAGCGCTGCCAGTCGAACTGCTGAGCCGGGTCGGCATAGTTCACGCCGATGCCGCCGCCGAAGTTCACCACCTCGCAGGCGAGCGCGAACTCGCGTTCCCAGCCGGTCACCCTGCGGCGATACAGGTCGAGCAGCTCGAGGTGCGCATCGGCGCAGAGGTTGTTGGACAGCGAATGCAGGTGGAAACCGACCAGCCGCAGGTGCGGTAGCCGGCGGGCCGTCTCGACCGCCTCGGGCAGGATGGCCTCGTCGATGCCGAATTGAGTAGCCCGGCCGGCCATGGACAGTGTGGCGGCGGGGAAGGGCCCAGCGAGGTTCACCCGAAGTGCGACGTCGGCGGTGTGCCCGGTCCGGCCTGCCACCGCGGAGATCCGCTGCAGTTCAAGCACGCTTTCGGCGTGAAATCGGGTCGCTCGTTGCGCCAGTGCTTGCTCGATCTCCTGCTCCGTTTTGGCTGGTCCCCCAACGAGGAGCTGAATGTGCCGGTCCACTGCGCGCGCCTTGGCCAGTTCGCCGCCGGACGCCGCTTCGAAACCGGCGACCAGGGGCGCCAGCGCGCGCAGCAGCGGCTCGGCGGTGTTGGCCTTCATGGCGTAGAACATCCGGCACCGGTCGGGTAGCGCGATGATCACCCGGCTGACGTGGTCGGTCAATTGGTCCAGGTCATATCCGTACAGGCACACCGGTCCGCTGCCGCCCAGACGGTCCATGATCAGCGCGGTGATGGCCTCGCTCATGGCTTGTCCGGCGATCGGTGGTCCGCAAGGTGTGCACGCAGGGCGCGGGCGGCCAGCCCCCGTTCCTCGCCGAGCACGGGCCGCAGCACTCAGCTCACCGTACCGACGGTCATCGTTCCACCTCGTGCATCGGGTTGGGGATGTCCACATAAAGTGGCCGCTCTCCCCGTCCGGCGAAGCGGCCGATCAGGTTGGCCTTGGCCGGCAGCACCGGCGAGCACAGCAAGTCGGCCGCACACCAGTCGGCTCCACACCGCTCAGACAGCAGCTGCCGCACCACCTGCCACAACCGCCACTCGCCGATCCCCGCATACCGGCCCAGGACGTGCACGAGGTGACCGAGGTGATTGGTGACGACGTAATACTTCAGGCGCAACCACGTTTCGGCGTCGTCGTAGAGCACCGGGCTGTCGGCAGGCAACCCATCTCGGCTACCCGCGGCGCAGCGCTGCCGGCTCACGCTGGTGCCCTCCATGTCGCGCACGAAGAACCGGACCGGCCAGCCGCCCTCGAGGTGCAGCAACGAGTTCTGCACGTGGGCCTCCAGGCTCACCCCGTGCTCGGTGAACACCGTGAGCAGCGGCAGCAGGGAGATCTCCAGGTAACGACGCAACCACCCGGCGACGTGATCGGCCGGCAGCTGTCCCTGCGGGCGCGCGGTCGCTTGCCGGACGTACCGCAGCAGCTCAGGTTCCGTCCCGTCGGCGTTCTCCTCCAACAGGCCCGCGACGACCTGAGGTGCCTGCTCGCGAGCGGCGAAGGGATTTTCCCGGTACAGCACGGTGAAGTCGGCGGCCAGCGCGGTGTCGTCGATCGTGCGATACCCGGTCTCCAGCAACACCTCGAAGCCGTCGTAGGTCCACTCCCTGCGCAGTGCCGTGAGCAGCCGACCAGCGTCGGCGGCCCGCCGGGCGTGTTCGGCTGGGTTGTTCCGGACGAAGTTGGTGATCCGCACGTGCAGCGGCAGCTTCCACGAAGTGGCGAAGCCGGGGTCGCACACGGTGCGCACCGATGAGGTCGGGTAAACCTCGTTGCCGAGCGGACCAAGGGGCACCAGGCCACCGTCGGATACCAGAGCGCGAACAGCGTCGTGCTGCAGCAGGTAACCAGCCTGCCACGGGTGCACCGGGAGCAGCGCAGGACCGGCTCGATCCGGGCCCAGCAGCCGTTGCGCCTGCTCCTGGGCCTCAGGCGGCACCCAGGGGGCGGGCGACACCCGGTCTTCGACGAGGAGTTCGGGAGCGACCGCGAAATAGTGCAGGGTGAAGCAGGCATCCAGCTCGGGCGCGTAGTCCGCGAGGTCCTGCGCGCTGAATCCCTCAGCGCTCTTGGGCGTGGGATGGAAAGGGTGACCGAACAGCAACGACTGCTCGGCGCGCCGGGTCAGGGCCCATGGATCTGTGACGTCCGGTTGCGGCGGGCGTCGCCGTTGCAGGTAGTGGGCCGTGCGCGCCACGCTGTTGTCGATCTGGGCGGCCAGTTCGGCCCGCCGTCTCTGTACGCGGCATCCATCGGACGGACCGTCGGCTGCTCGGGCGGCGACGCTGTCCAGCTCGGTCAGCAGCAGCACCACCAGCTCCCGGTGACCCACCGGTGTGGCGGCGTCGCTGCCGTCGGGCTGCACCCAGAACTCGTCGCCGTAGGCGTGGTGACCGAGGACCGACCAGTAGCGCAGGCGGCCCAGCAGGACGGCGCCGGACTCGGGCAGTGGCACCCGCAGCGGCGCGTCACCTGCGACGACGTGCCCGCCGGTCTCCCGCAAGAAAGAGTTGAGCAGCCGCTGCTGAGCTGCCCGCTGCGCGATCTCGCACGGCCGCATCAGGTCGCCACCAACGCCGCGGAGACCTGCACCAGTGGGTTGGGTACCCGGCCGGTACCGGCCGGCATGCTCACGCCGCCGGACCGTCCCCGGTGCAGCAGCGGGCCCAGCACGAGGCGGCTCGGCCACGTCTGCGCATGCAACAGTTCACGTTCGACCACATCAGCGACCCGGCCGGGCAGCGCGATACGAGCCAGCGTGTCGACGATCGCACCTCGCAGCTGCGCCCACAGCACCTGCTCGCTGATGCCGTAGTGCCGGCACAGCGCGTCGGCGATGCCGTACAGGTTGACCTGAAACCCCAGCGTCTGCAGGTAACCCAGCAGCGCCTCGGCAGACTCCAGGCACAGCGACTGCGGGGCGCCCGGCGCGATCCGGTAACCGGGATCGGCCACGCCCTCGGCAGCCATCCACTCCGGGTACAGCCGCAAGGTGTCGTGGTCGCGCAGCACAAACCCGTCCACCGCGCCGTCGCGCAGTGCCACGACCACGTTCTGACCGTGCAGCTCGGGCAGCACCCCGTAGCGCAGGAAGCCCAGTCCAAGCTCACAGAACGCCGCGGCCAACCCGCGAAAGAACTCCACCGCGCCTGGACCGATCACCGGGCTCAGCACGTCCCACTCGTGCGCTGCCAGCGCGGCCATCGGCAGCATCAGCCGGGCTGGATCGTCGAACAGTCCGGCCGGATAGGTGCGCAGCTGCGCCGCGAGCTGCCCGGGGCGGTCGTCGAACTCGTCGGCGCCTGAGGCGTGGGCCCAACCGCACCAGCTGCTCTCGTCACAGACCTGCACGAGCCTGTGCAGGGCCGGGTCCCGCTCGAGCAGCTGTTGCATGGTGCGCTGCGCGCGTTCCCCGTTGTCCAGATACCGGGGTGGCAGCAGCCGGGTGGCGCCGAGGGTGGCGACCCCGAGTGGGAGCTTGACGTGCAGCCGCGTCTCCGGCGCGGTGGTGAGGGTCCGCAGCGAGGCGGTGGGGTGGAACCGCCCCAGCCCCCGGGCGAGTGGCACCACCTCGCCCGCGGCCAGCTCGGCCGCGTACGCGATGGGCAGCACGTGGTCGAGCTGCCACGGGTGCACCGGCAGCGGCTGCACGTCCTCGATGTGCAGGCCGGCGCGCGCAACGGTGGCGGCCAGACGTTGGCGGTCGGTCTCGTCGAGCAACAGCTCGTGCAGCCGGTGCGACCCGCTGCCGGCACCGCGGCGCAGCCGATCCCGGCGCACCGCCACCCAGCTCAAGCCCAGTGGTTGCTGCCGCAGCGGCCCGTACCGGGCCAGCTCGCCCGCTGTCCAGCCGATGGCGGCGCGGGCGGTCGGGTGAAACGGCCGGTTGCGGGTGGCGGCGAGCCGTTCCGCGGTGAGCAGCTCGCCGGGGAGTAGCCGAGCGTCGGCCAAGCGGGCCCGCCTGGTGAGCACCACAGCCGCGTGCTGCACCGCCGTGCGCAGGTCCGCGCCGCCTTGAAGGACATGGGGCGAATCCGAGCAGTCGCCCGCCAGCAGCGCCAACAGTTCGTCGGGCCGCAGATGCCGTGGCTGCGATCCGGACGCGCCACCGTGCCAGACGGGCGGGCGGGAGAACCGGCGCGGCTGCAAGGCCCCCACCGCGCGAGCCCGGAAACACACCCATTCACCGGCCACGTCGATGCGGCACCACTGCTCATCAGGTCTTACGGTCTCGGTGCCGAGCGCCGCCGGCCGACATTGCTGTGCGGCGTCTGCGAACCCCCACAGGTTCTCCTGGATCAGCGTGTCGACCAGATCACGCATCACCAGCTCGGATGGCAGTTCGTTTCGGGAGGCACGGATCATGGCTGCTCCGTCAGTGCGGTCCGTCAGTGCGAAGTCACTCGGCTGCGCCGAGGTCGCGGTGCTGCAGCTTGGCCAGCCATGCGTCGTCGTAGACGAGGTCGAGGTAGCGATCCCCGCGGTCCGCGAAGATCGTGACTATGCGGCAGGGCCTGGGCAGGTTGGGAAGCGTCTTGGAGATCGCGGCCACGACTGACCCGGTGGAGCCACCCGCGAAAATGCCCTCGGTCTCCAGGACAGCGCGGCAGGCCTGCGCGGACTCGAGGTCGCTCACGTGAACGACCTCGTCGATCTCTTCCGGCGCGAGCAGTTCCGGCACGCGGCTGGCGCCGATACCGGGAATCTCGCGGCGACCAGGTGGCCCTCCGAAGATGATTGAACCGACCGCGTCGACTGCGATGACGCGCAAATGAGGGAAGCGCTCGCGCAGCCGTCGAGAACAGCCGAGGATGCTGCCGGTGGTACTGACCGCAGCGAACAAGTAATCCGGTGGTCGAGCGAGTTGCTCGCACATCTCCGCTCCGGTGCCGTGGTAATGGGCCTGCCAGTTGCGCTTGTTGGCGTACTGGTTGATCCATACCGCAGCGGGCATCTCGTGCAGCAGCTCCTGTACGCGATGGATCCTGGTTTGCAGGTATCCGCCTGCGTCGTCCAGCTCATGAACGATATCGATATCTACACCGAGTTGGCGCAGGATCGCGATGTTCGCTGGCGTCGTCTTGGGATCGACCACGCACGTCAACGTCAGCCCGTGGAGCCGGGCAGTGATCGCCAACGCGATACCGAAGTTCCCGGAGCTGCTTTCCAGGAGATGAGCTCCGGGAGGAATGGAACCGTCCGCGAGACCTTTTTCGATGATGTAACGGGCGGGGCGGTCCTTCAAACTCCCGCCCGGGTTCATGAGCTCCAGTTTGGCGAGGACCTCCACATCGGGCTCTGGAAACAGCCTGCTCAGCATTATCAGCGGCGTTTTTCCTATACATGCCAGCACAGAGTCCTGGAGATATTCGATGGCGTTGGCGGCGACGGTCATGCGACTCCCTCGCTGTTGCAGGCTGAAGCTTTTTCACCACATAGACGGTTGACTAAACCTCGCGGACCTGAACACAGCTGACTGACATGACTCCACCTGCGTCTATGTTTACCGTCACCTAACACGTTATTTACCCGTTTCGGAACTGAAGTAAGTCAAGCCTACCCAAATGTGATTTCTATCATGCTTTAGGTCTCTTTTCTGCCCTCAACTGGACGTCACGTCATGCGTTCGCACAGCCGATTGAGTGACAGAGGGCGCTGAAGTGGACGTGGCTCGGTGCAGCCTGTAGTTCACCCACCTCCTCCCGCCGCGTTCGGCTCAGTATTAGTGGTGGCTACGCTTCGCGAGCGGTCGTGCGGTACGCATCGGTAAGGACCACTTGAGTGTGCCGCCCGCTGAAAGCCGCCAGAGCGGCTGCGACGGCGAACAGTGGACCGATCAGAGCGAACACCACGGGCAGGGGAAGGAGCGTGGCCGCCAACGAGCCGAGGAGCGGCCCGACGATCTGTCCCGACTCGACGACCCCGTTGGCAAGCCCCAGGCAGCTTCCTTTACCGGCCTCGAGAGCCAATCCCGCCACCACGTACAGTACAACACGGACTGGGCCAGGGCCGCGAAGCAGAACCCTTGCGCGATGCGCAGTGGCAGCAACAGCTCCGGCTCGATCAATCAGGGTCAGCCCCGTCCACAGCGCCACCTCCGCTGCCTTCAAGCCCAGCAGGGTTTGTGACGGTTGCAGCGATGGATATCACGAAATTCTCTTTAGTAAATTAGGGGCGACCGGGACGACTGTTGCTTATCAAGGCCACGTTACGAGGCCACAGCGCTGCTCGCGCACCACTGAAGCGAAAACGTCGACGCCATCAAGAACTCGTGCAACCCACTGCTCAACTGCCAGCTACCTTGCCAGCGTCATCAAAGGGGTCGCCGCCCTACTACCGATCCCACGAACCGAGACGTGGTCGTTACGCATAGTTGACTCGCACCTACAGCCATCAAGCCCTAAACGCTCGTCTGTGTCACCTACTCACTTCCCATTCCGGGTAGCTGAGTAACCCGTGCCGCCTCCAGATGTGATGTGCGTCACGTCGCATCTGGTGACAGCCGGTTCGGGTGAAGAAAACTCATACGCCCCTATTGAGCACTAGGCCGTGTCCCGCGGATCACGGAGGGGTCGGTGGCGGAGACTTGAATGCGCTTGGCCCCCGAATCAACACCAGAGCTGTTCGGTCGACTTGCGACAGCACTGCTGTTGAGTTCGGGAACTCGAGAGTCGGGGTCAGCTTGAAGATCTACGGGACATGCCGTAAGGGACGCCGGGCGTCGACTTAACCAGTCGCCAGCTATTGCGGACAGTGTGAGGCTGAAGCCCGGTCTCGCTCACTGGTGCACCCTTGTTTGGTCGGTGGTTGTCGGTTGGCAGCCGCCGATGCACCCCAGGTGCCGCCGGGTCATCGCCCTGCTCGCTTGACGCTTCGACGTCCAGCATGAGTTCTGCGAGG
>JBOHGX010000165.1:0-1554 GCA_050700255.1 Pseudonocardiaceae bacterium | reverse complement strand
ATGTGGCCACCAGTCCCGATGGTCAATGGATTACCACCGCCAGCGCCGACGGGCGAGTCCTTGTCTGGTCCGCAAGGCACCGGCAGGCCCCCACCTATGAACTTCTCGCCCACCGTGGAGCAGTCACACAGGTGAACTATCTGCAGGACGGCCAGGTCGTGATGTCTCTGGGCGTTGATGGCACGGTTCGGCGCTGGGAACTACCTCAGGTGCCGCGCTTCGAACAGCACGACAACTGGGTCGCCGACATGGACCTGAGTCGCGACGGGACCTGGCTTGCCACGGCGAGCCAGGATGGTCGTGCCTTCATCATCGACCCGCACGACCTGTCGAAACCGCCGGCGGCCACCGTGTCCACCGACGCTCCACTGCGGGCAGTGCTTCTCGACCCGACCGACCCGCATCGCGTCCTCACCCTCGGCCGGTCCGATAGACTCCCGAAATTGTGGTCCTGGGGCGCCGACGGCAAGTCCGAGCGTCTCCACAAATACGAACCACCCCCGCTGCCGACGAACGGATACCTGGTCAGCCTTGCCATCAGCCCCGATGGCAACACAGTCGCAGGTGGGGACACCCGCGGCACCGTCCACCTGTGGGATGCCATGACCGGGGCGCTGCGCACGGGCCGCGAGTTCCGCGGCGCCGGACAGCCCGCCGGCAGCGTGGCGTTTGACCCTACCGGCCAGCTGCTCGCCGCGACTGACAGCGGCGGGGTTCGGCTGTGGGACTTGGGCACCACCGAGCCGCCCACGCTGCTTCCCCACCCGTACGCGACCAGCGTGGCCTTCGACCCTTCCGGCAAGTACCTCGTCAGCACCGACCGGGATGGGGCGGTAAATATCTGGACCCGTGACGGCAAGCTCGACCGCAAGCAGGTCGCGCACGGTCGCCTGTCCAGCAGCCCGTCGTTCAGCCAGGACGGTGGACTGCTCGCCGTGGGTACGGCCGACGGGCTGGCCCAGGTCTGGGACGTGCGCACTGGCATGACCGTCATGGTTGATCATCACCACAGCGCCTCGGTCAACAACGTTAGATTCCTGCCCGGTGACCGTTCTCGCCTGATCTCCGGCAGTGACGACACGACCGTTGCCCAGTTCAGCTGTCCTGCCTGCACCGATCCTGACCGTGTGATCCAGGAAGCAATTGAATGGTCGGGAACTAACCCATAAGGCCCCTTAAGGTAGAAAGGCCAGGTGGCAACATGAATATTCCCAAAGAACATGACGCCGAGGTTTTGCTCGAACGTCCAGAGGTGTACCAGCCGCCGATGCTCGACGAGATCGGTGAATTCACTGCGCTCACCCGGGCCGATAGCGTAGGATTGATTGCCGAGGAGTTCGGGTACTACTCCGAATAACGGTTGTGCGCTCATTTCTTCGCCCACCTGATCGCGGCACTGCCTGGTTCGTGGTTCTTCCGGATTGCGATGCCGCGCGTGACGTCGCCGCAGCCTTGGGCTTGCATGCGCCGCAGACGGTGCGGCATCGCTCGGGGCGGCCGTGGCTGATCGGCCGTTGGACTGCTGACCAGCTGGTGACGTCACCGGTAGAAGGG
>JBOHGX010000164.1:0-4455 GCA_050700255.1 Pseudonocardiaceae bacterium | reverse complement strand
GCCCAGGCCTGACAAGGCGCTATTTCAGGTCTCCGACGGGGACGACGAGCAGGACGGCGACGCGGCGTATCAGTCGTTGTCCGGCAGGTACTCACCCTTCTCGTAGTACTCGAGGAGGCCGATGAACGACGGGTAGTCGTAGGTGACCAGCTCGTCACCCTCCCACTTGGCGCCCAGCTCCTCGGCCCACTCCACGTCGTTGAGACCGGGCGGCGCTTCGTCGGACCAGTGGAACGGCACCATCGTGGTGAACTTGTTACGCCGGCCCAGGACCACCCGTTCGCCTTCTGCTTTCGACGCTGTCACGAGCGTCGATTCTACTCCCTTGAGCTCGGCCACCACCCGCTCCACCTTCCTGTTCAGCCCGGCTCCCCCATGTGGCACCAGCCGCGCGAAGCAGATCGAGGACGGCAGTGTTACCCATCGCCTGAGCCAGCGTGTCACCCATCAATCCCTCCCCCACCCTCCATTCGCTCACCGTAAGTTGATCTAGCACTCCTCCGGCGACGGCTGGGATCCGAAGGGAACACGAGGGGCCTTCACATCGGTTCGAGTGAGCGGATCGTTAATGCGCTCGTCCTCTGCACCGTCGGTAGCGGTCTGGGAGTCTTCGCCGTGCTGCTCCTTATTGCCGGGTTCGGTCATGTTCGGCTCCTGAGGATTGTGTTGTTTGCGCTGGGCTGCTCGCGCGGGACATTCAGCACCGCCCAGCTCGCCAGGGATACGTACCCTGACGCGGGAAGCCAGGTGGGGCCATACGCGCCATGACACCTCACTACGCTCACTGCCGAGAGTTCTCACCGACATGGTCACCCACCATGGAAACCCCCCACCGCAAGTTCGGACCGACGTTTCCTGCCGATGAGCGCTATCCGCCCAACACCGGGCACCGAAGTGCCGAGCAACTGGTGCGCAAGGACGCGCAGCGCCGCGGCGCGTGGGTGCTCCACGAAGCTCGCCGAGTGCACGATCCGAACTCGCAATAGCTTGTACACCGTCTGTTGCCTGGTCAGTGAGTCGTTCTGCCATGGTGGCGGCCGGGACCGAGCGCCAGCCGGGATAGTCCCGTCTTCGAGACCCGGGTACAAATGCGAGGCAAACAGCGGTGGCCGACACCGCACCAACCAACGACGGCAAGGGACGAGCATGGTTCACGCTGGCTATACCCAGGGTCAGACGGTCGATCCCTGGTCACTGTCCATGATGCGGTTCACCATCAACAGGTGAAGGGCATCGTCCTCGCCGGGGGCGGTGGTACTCGGCTGCATCCGATCACCCAGGCCATCTCCAAGCAGCTGCTGCCGGTGTACGACAAGCCGATGGTGTACTACCCGCTTTCGGTGCTCATGCTGGCCGGGATCCGGGAGATCCTGATCATCTCCACTCCCTCGGACCTGCCGTTGTTTCGCCGCCTGCTCGGTGACGGCAGCCGGCTGGGGCTGCGGCTGAGCTACGCCGAGCAGCCCGAGCCCAACGGCTTGGCGGAGGCCTTCATCATCGGCGCGGATTTCATCGCCGACGACCCGGTCGCCCTCGTGCTGGGCGACAACATCTTCTACGGCCACGGCTTCGCCACCACGCTGCAGCATTGTGTGGCCACGGTCGACGGTTGTGTGCTGTTCGGGTATCCGGTCAAGGATCCGCAGCGTTACGGGGTCGGCGAGGTCGACGCCACCGGCAAGCTGATCTCGATCGAGGAAAAGCCACCAGCGCCCCGCTCGAACAAGGCGATCACCGGTTTGTACTTCTACGGCAACGACGTCGTGAAGATTGCCCGCTCGCTCACCCCGTCCGCGCGCGGCGAGCTGGAGATCACCGACATCAACCTGCACTACCTTCGGCAGGGCCGGGCGGTGATGATCGACCTGGGTCGCGGGTTCGCCTGGCTGGACACCGGCACTCACGAGTCACTGCTCGAGGCCGGCCAGTTCGTTCAAGTGCTCGAACACCGCCAGGGGGTGCGGATCGCCTGCTTGGAGGAGATCGCCCTGCGGATGGGTTTCATCGACGCAGACGCCTGCCACGCGCTGGGTCAGTCGCTGGCGAAGTCCGGTTACGGCCAGTACGTCATGGACGTCGCCCGCTCCGCGCACTGAATCAGCGGATCAGGGCAGCCGGTGCCGAGACATCTCTTCGAGGCGGTGCACCCGATCCGCGATCGGCGGGTGCGTGGAGAACCACCGCGCAGCTCCATCGCCCGGCCGGAACGGGTTGGCGATCATGAGGTGGGACTGCGAGGCCACCGCAGGTTCTGGACGTAGCGGTGCGGCACGAGTGCCGTACTCCAGCTTGCGCAGTGCGCTGGCCAGCGCCAGAGGGTCACCAGTCAGCTGCGCTCCGGAAGCGTCGGCCTGATACTCCCGTGACCGGCTGACCGCCATCTGTACGATGCCGGCCGCGATCGGGCCGAGCAGCGCGATAAGGATCATGGCGATCGGGTTCGGACGATCGTCCCCGCCGCCGCCGAACAATCCCGCGAACATCGCCAGGTTCGCCAACGCCGACACCATGCCGGCCAGTGCTCCGGCCACGGAGGAGATCAAGATGTCCCGGTTGTAGACATGCGATAGCTCATGGCCGAGCACGCCACGTAGCTCGCGTTCGTCCAGCAGTTCCAGGATGCCGACGGTGCAGCACACCGCTGCGTTGCGCGGATTGCGGCCGGTGGCGAAGGCGTTGGGTGCTTGCGTCGGGCTGACGTACAGCCGTGGCATCGGCTGGCGAGCGTCGGTGGCCAGCTCCCGGACTATCCGGTACATCGTGGGCTGCTCGGGCTCGGACACCGGCCGAGCGTGCATCGCTCGCAATGCCAGCTTGTCCGAGTTGAAGTAGGCATAGGCGTTGATCCCCAGCATGAGCACCACTGCGATGAGTACTCCGCCGCGGCCGAAGAACGATCCGATCAGCACGACCATCGCCGAAAGCCCGCCGAGCAGCAGCGCGGTCTTCAGCCCGTTGACGTGGTTGTGCACGGTGGTCGACCTCCCGGTGTAGTCGGGCTCCAATCTCTGCAACGCGCCCGCTGGCTGCCGGGTTCCGCGCGCACGGCCACGCGACACACCGGGCACCAGAGGCGGACACACCGGGCACGGGAGCCTGACACGCGGGGCTAGGGGCGGAGTTGCAGGGTGCAGCATTGGGGGCCGCCGCCGGCCCGGCGGAGCTCTGAGACGTCGACGAAAACGGGCTCGAAGCCACGAGCGGCCAGCGCGCAACCCAGATCGACCGCTTCAAGGGGTAGCACCACGGAGCAGCCGTCGGACACCCCGTTGAGCCCCAGGCACGCCGCGTCCGCCGCGCTGGCGATCACCGCATCGGGGAACAGCCGCTGCAGTACCTGTCGTGAACCCGGCGAGAACGCCGCAGGGTAGTAGGCGATCAGCGGCGCGGACGGCCAATCGTCGAGCACCAGCAGGCAGGTGTCGAGGTGGTAGTAATACGGGTCGATCAGCTGCAGCGAGACCACCGGCACCCCGAGTAACTCCTGCGCCTCGAGGTGCGCTGCGGGTTCGGTACGAAACCCGGTGCCAGCCAGCAGTAACCGACCGGCCCAGATCAGATCTCCCTGCCCCTCGTTGATCGCACTGGGCATCACTATGTCGGGTGCGCCGTGCGCGACGAACCAGCGCCGGTAGTGCTCCGCCTCGGCGGCGCGCTGGGTGTTGCGGAACCGGGCGCCCAGCACAACGCCATTGATCACGGTGCCGGCGTTGGCCGCGAACACCATGTCCGGCAGTCCCGGCTCGGGTTCGATGACTTCCACGGTGTGTCCCAGTGTGCGGTGGGTGTCGGCCAGCGCGGTCCACTGCGCCATCGCCCGCGCGGTATCCACCGGCTGGCTGGAATCCATCCACGGATTGATCATGTAGCTCACAGTGAAATACCGCGGTGGGCACATCAGGTACCGGCGTCCGGTTCCTACCCGTAGCAACCGTGCCGACTTCAGAGCCGATGACATGATCCGATGGTATGTAGCGGGCTGTGTGGTCTTCAATGCCGTTTTGTTGCCGGTGTACCACTATAATGTTGCGCATGGATACGCTTGACCGCCAGATTGTGGCGCAGCTGGTTGTCGACGCCCGCTCCAGCTACGCCGAGATCGGCAGCGTCGTCGGGCTGTCCGCGCCTGCTGTGAAGCGCCGGGTCGACAAACTGCTCGACACCGGCGTGCTGCGCGGCTTCACGGCAGCGGTGGACCCGGGGGCGTTGGGCTGGGGCACCGATGCCTTCGTCGAAGTGCATTGCCGGGGCAACGTGTCTCCCACCCGGCTGAGAGCCGGGCTGGAACCGCTGCCCGAGGTGGTGGCCGCCTACACGGTGTCCGGGGCTGCGGACGCGATCGTGCACCTGCGCGCCGGGGGCATCGCACACCTGGAAACCGCGCTGGAACGGCTGCGAGCGGTGGAGTTCGTGGACCGGACGGTGTCCACCGTGGTTCTGTCCACTTTGCTGGAG
>JBOHGX010000163.1:0-2365 GCA_050700255.1 Pseudonocardiaceae bacterium | reverse complement strand
CCATTAGGCTGCGGCCTAATGGACCCGTGCACTTATCGTCCGGCACCGGGGACGATCCCGGATGCGCCTGGGGTGTACCGGTTTCGGGACGAGCATCGCCGGGTGATCTACGTCGGCAAGGCGAAGAGCCTGCGCAGCCGGCTGAACTCCTACTTCGCCGACCTGTCCGGGCTGCACCCGCGGACCCGGCAGATGGTCACCACGGCGGCCTCGGTGGAATGGACGGTGGTCAGCACCGAGGTCGAGGCGCTGCAGCTGGAATACAACTGGATCAAGGAGTTCGACCCGCGGTTCAACGTCCGGTACCGCGACGACAAGACCTACCCGGTGTTGGCTGTGACGCTGAACGAGGAGTACCCGCGGTTACACGTCTACCGGGGACCCCGCCGCCGCGGCGTCCGGTACTTCGGGCCCTACGCGCATGCTTGGGCGATCCGGGAAACGCTCGACCTGCTCACCAGAGTGTTCCCGGCCCGGGTGTGCTCGGCCGGGGTATTCAAGCGGCACGGCCAGATCGGCAGGCCTTGCCTGCTGGGCTACATCGACAAATGCTCGGCACCGTGCGTGGGCAACGTCACCGCCGAGCAACACCGCGCCATCGTTGAGGACTTCTGCGACTTCCTGTCCGGCCGCACCGACAAGATGATCCGCCGGCTGGAGTGCCAGATGGAGGCGGCGGCTGCCGAGCTGGAGTTCGAACGTGCCGCACGGCTGCGAGACCATCTGGGGGCGCTGCGCCGGGCGATGGAGAAGCAGGCGGTGGTGCTCGGTGATGGCACCGACGCGGACGTGATCGCGTTCGCCTGTGATGAGCTCGAGGCCGCGGTGCAGGTGTTCCACGTCCGCGGCGGGCGGGTCCGCGGCCAGCGCGGCTGGGTGATCGAGCGGATCGAGCAGGTCGATCTGGTCAGCCAGTTCCTCACCCAGTTCTACGGCGAGCAGGCCGCGCTGGCCGGGTCTGAGGACGTCGCTGCTGATGCGCCGGTGCCCCGGGAGGTGCTGGTTCCGGAGTTACCGGACGACCCCGAAGACACTGACGCGCTGACCGAATGGCTTTCCGGCCTGCGCGGCGCGCGGGTGGAGCTGCGGGTGCCGCAGCGGGGGGACAAGCGGGCGCTGGCCGACACTGTGGTGCGCAACGCCGCGGATGCCTTCGCGTTGCACAAGTTGCGCCGCGCTGGTGACCTGACCGCCCGCGCTGCGGCACTGCAGGAAATCCACGAGTACCTGGGGCTGGACACTGCGCCGCTGCGCATCGAGTGCATCGATGTCAGCCACGTGCAGGGCAACGACGTGGTGGCCTCGCTGGTGGTCTTCGAGGACGGGTTGCCGCGCAAGTCGGATTACCGCCGCTTCGCGATAAGGGACGCAGCCGGCGAGGGGCGCTCTGACGACGTGGCCAGCATCGCCGAGGTGGTCCGCCGGCGCTTTGCCCGCTACTTGCAGGAAACTGGGCCGATCGACAGACCCGGGCTGGACCCCGACACGGGGCGTCCCCGCAAGTTCGCCTACCCGCCGAACCTGCTCGTTGTCGACGGTGGTCCGGCGCAGGTGGCCGCCGCGGCCGAGGCGCTGTTCGAGCTGGGGGTGACCGACGTGGCGATCGCCGGCCTGGCCAAGCGGCTGGAGGAGGTCTGGCTACCCGGCGAGGCCGACCCGGTGATCCTGCCGCGCAACAGCGAAGGTCTGTACCTGCTGCAGCGGGTGCGCGACGAGGCACACCGGTTCGCGATCAGCTATCACCGGCAGAAGCGGTCGGCGCGGATGACCAGCTCCGCGCTCGACGATGTCACCGGGCTCGGGCAGACCCGGCGCACCGCGCTGCTCAAGCACTTCGGCTCGGTCCGCCGCATCCGGCAGGCCAGCGTGGATGAACTCACCGAGGTACCCGGAGTCGGTCCGAGCACTGCTCGCGCGGTGCTCGCCGCGCTGGGTAGTACCAGTGAATCGGGCAGCTCCGGCGCTGGCGAAGCGAGCAACGGAGCGGCGCCGTGATCGCGGCTCAGGGCGGTATCGAGGTGGCCGTGGTCTCCGGGCTGTCCGGGGCCGGTCGCAGCACGGCAGCCAAGGTTCTCGAAGACCTGGGATGGTTCGTGGTGGACAACCTGCCGCCCGAGCTGATCGCCACCATGGTCGAGCTCGGCGCGCGGTCGCAGGGCGTGGTGACCCGGGTGGCGGTGGTGATGGACGTGCGCAGCCGGGCGTTCACCGACGATCTCGCTGCGGTGATCAAGGATCTGGACGCCCGGGGCTACCGGCCCAAGGTCCTGTACCTGGAAGCCACCGATGCGGTGCTGATCCGTCGCTTCGAGCAGGTCCGGCGCAGCCACCCGCTGCAAGGCGATGGCCGGCTGGCTGACGGGAT
>JBOHGX010000162.1:0-5051 GCA_050700255.1 Pseudonocardiaceae bacterium | reverse complement strand
CTATAACCCCGCTGAGCCCGCTGAATGCGGATGGCGGCAGGATGGGGCGGTGGTTCGAGCGCCTGATCCGCATCCGTCTGGGGCTCGGCCACCCCTGATACCTCCTGAGCGGGTGCCCCGGCATGTCGCGCTGGTGATGGACGGCAACGGCCGGTGGGCCCAGCAGCGCGGGTTGTCTCGCACCGAGGGGCACCGCCGTGGCGAGGCTGTCTTGCTGGACGTTGTGTGCGGCTGCATCGAGCTGGGTGTGACCTGGCTGTCGGCCTACGCGTTCTCCACCGAGAACTGGCGGCGTAGTCCCGAGGAGGTGCGCTTCCTGATGGGGTTCAACCGTGACGTCATTCGCCGCCGCCGCGACCAAATGCACGAGATGGGGGTACGGGTGCGGTGGGCGGGTCGCCGTCCCCGGTTGTGGCGCAGCGTGATCCGGGAGCTTGAGGTCGCCGAGGAGCTGACCGCCGGCAATGACGTCATGACGCTGACCATGTGCGTCAATTACGGCGGTCGCGCGGAGATCGCCGACGCGGCGCGTGAGGTGGCCCGTCGCGTGGCTCGCGGCGAGATCGACCCTGAGCTCGTCGACGAGCAGATGCTGGCCCGCCACCTCGACGAGCCGGATATGCCCGACGTCGACCTGTTCCTGCGGCCCTCGGGCGAGCAGCGCATCTCCAACTTCCTGATCTGGCAGTCGGCCTACGCGGAACTGGTGTTCCAGGATGTGCTGTTCCCCGACCTGGACCGCAGGCATCTGTGGCAGGCCTGCGAAACCTACGCTGGCCGTCACCGCCGGTTCGGCACCGCTACCGCGACCGTGCCGCTCGATACCCAGACCTGAGGAGGACGATCCGGTGAGCACCGACAAGGCAGTGACGAGCCTTGCCTGCACCCGTGAGCTGCTCGATGCCGCCCGCACGGCATTGGAGAGATACCAGGACGTCAAGGTCGACGACGACGGTGCGCTGAGCTTCCAGCACTCCGAGGTGCCCTGCGCGGTGCAGGCGGTGGAACTCGCCGAGGGTTTGCTCGTACTCAGCCTGACCTGTGTGGTCGCCTGGGACGTCAGCGACGACGGTCAGCTCGCCGAGCGGGTCGCCACCCGAGCCGGGCAGGGCCTGTTCGGCACCCTGGGATTGGTCCGCGGTGAGCGCGGGGCCGACGTCATGCTGCGGTACACCTTCCCCGCTGCCGGCCTGGACACCGTGCCGCTGAGCACGCTGCTCATGCTGGTGGTGTCCACGGCCTCACAGGTGCGTGGCGAGTTGCTGGCCGGCTGATGGCGGCGCCACCCGCCGCCCCTCGTGCCGCTCCAGGCACTCGGACGCCACCGTGGCGCCGGATCACCTCGATGGAGGTGCTCTGCGCGGTCCTGGTGCTGGCGCTGCTGGCCCAGGGACCGCTGATCCGGATGCTCGACATCGCCGCGGTGCGCACCGGCGCCACGGTGTTCGTGGCGGTGTGCGTGCAAGCGATGCCGTTCCTGGTGCTCGGGGTGCTGGTGAGCGGGCTGATCGCGGCGTTCGTGCCACCGGCTGCGTTACGCCGGATGCTGCCGCGATCGACCGTGGCCGCGGTACCCGTCGCTGGGGTGGCCGGGATGGCGTTACCGGGGTGCGAGTGCGCATCGGTACCGGTGTCCCGGCGGCTCATGCAGCAAGGCGTGCCGCCCGCCGCGGCGCTGACGTTCCTGCTCGCCGCACCGGCGGTGAACCCGGTGGTGCTGGTGTCCACCGCGGTCGCCTTCCCGGGGGAACCCCGGATGGTGCTGGCCCGCTTCCTCGGCTCGATGGCCACTGCGCTGGTGATGGGGTGGCTATGGGCGCGCTTCGGGCGCCCGGAGTGGATCGCGCAGCGAGCGTTGCGCCGCCCCCACCGAGACCCGGCTCGCAGCGCCTTCGCGGTATTCACCGACACCGCCCGGCACGACCTGGTCTCCTCGGGCGGGTTCCTGGCGCTCGGTGGGCTCACCGCGGCCGCGCTCAACGTCCTGGTGCCACCGTCCTGGATGGCCTCGCTGGCCGGTCAGATGCTGCTCGGCATCCTGGTGATGGCGCTGCTTGCGGTAGTGCTCGCGCTGTGCAGCGAGGCTGACGCGTTCGTCGCCGCGTCGCTGTCGGCGCTGCCGCTGCTGCCCCGGCTGGTGTTCCTCGTGGTGGGGCCAGCGGTGGACGTCAAGCTGGTGGCGCTGCAGACCGGAGCGTTCGGGAGCGGATTCGCCAGCCGTTTCGCCCCGGTGACGTTCGTGGTGGCGACCGGCTGCGCGGTACTCACCGGAGTGCTGGTGCTCGGGGGTGTCCGGTGAGACCACAGTGAGACGGGAGACCCAGAACGTCCTGCTGGTATTGCTGGGTGGTGCCCTGCTGAAGATCGCCTGGAATGGCAGCTACCTGCATTACGTCAAACCCTCGCTGCTTCCGTTCCTGGTTTCGGCGGGGGTGGTGATCGTCGGGCTCGGCCTGATCGCCATCGTGCGGGACGCGCGCGCCGTTGCGGGCCACGCCAATCATGACGATCATCCTGACCATGCCGGGCGCAGTCCCTGGCTGCTGCTGCTACCCGTACTGGCGATCTTTCTGGTCGCCCCACCGGCGCTTGGTGCCGACGCCGTGTCCCGGTCAGCGTCGGTCGCCCCGCGACGGTCCGCCGTCAACTTCCCGCCGCTGCCCGCCGGGCCGGCTCCAGCGCTGCGGATGAGCGATTTCGTCACCCGCGCGGTGTGGGACGATGCAGGCAGCCTCAACGGTCGGCAGGTCCGGCTGCTCGGCTTCGTGGTGCACGGTGACCATGGCGTCACCTACCTTGGCCGGTTGGTGATGGCCTGCTGCGCAGCCGACGCAACACCGGTGAAGGTCCACCTCGAAGGTCGCAGCGGGCTGGCGGCCCTGCCGCAGGACGGCTGGTTCGAGGTACGCGGGCAGCTGGTGCCCGGATCGGCCAGGTCCAGCAGCGGTTTCGCGCCCACGTTCACCGTCTCGGACCTGCGCCCGGTCCCCGCCCCCGCCGAACCCTACGAGTTCTAAAACCCCCATCCTCCTCGCGTTCTGTGGCCAGACTGCACTTATCACGGGCCGATTTACTGCAGTCTGGCCACAGAACGCGGTTCAGTGGGCGCAGTCGGGGCAGGTGCCGGAGATTTCTACGGTGTGGCCGATGTTGACGAAGCCGTGCTCACTGGCGACCTTCTCGGCCCACAGCTCCACCGTGGGCTCCTCCACTTCCACGGTGTGCCCGCAGTCCCGGCACACCAGATGGTGATGGTGGTGCGCCGAGCAACGCCGGTAGACGGCCTCGCCGGTGGACGTGCGCAGCACATCGATCTCGCCGGCGTCGGCAAGCGTCTGCAGCGTGCGGTACACGGTGGTCAAGCCGATGCCCTCGCCGCTGCGTCGCAGCTTTTCGTGGATCTCCTGGGCGGATCGGAAGTCGTCGGTGTCATCGAGCAGCCTGGCCACCGCGGTGCGCTGCCGGGTGGAGCGCAGCCTGGACACCGGCGCGGCCGGGCGAGGAGTGCTCACTCCTCCTCCACGTGGGCCACGGCGTCCACCACGATGTGCGATAGGTGCTCGTCGACCAACCGGTACACCACCTCCCGACCGTGCCGCTCACCGCGCACCACCCCGGCGGACTTGAGCACCCGCAGGTGCTGGCTGATCAACGGCTGGGTGACGCCTAACGCGTCGACCAGCTCGTGTACGCAGCGCTCGCTGTCCCGAAGCTGCAGCACAATGGCGATCCGCACCGGTGCCGCAAGTGCCCGGAGCAACTCACCGGCCGCCACCAACGTTTCCCGCGGACGGGTCGCCGCCGGACCGGGGGGTGGCCGGCCAGGCGAATGTTCATCGACGACCGTTGGGTCCGATATTGTCTCTGCGGTCACGCTGAGCATGCCCTCCTCCTCCCTCGATCGAGGGTCCATCGTATGCGCCCCTGACATTTGACCGTTGCAGCGTCATGTGTTTGTTTGCGGCTACCGTCATCCTGCCACCGCTGCCTGAGGATTCCCGTGATCCTGATCTGCCGCTTCATCATCGACGCTGCCAGTGCCGAGGATTTCCTGGCTCGGGCGCGCCGGGCGCTGAGCCTGCTGACCGCGCAGCGAGGCTGCCTGGGTGGTCAGCTAGGTCGCTCTCCGGACGACGTCACGCGGTGGGTGCTGGCCGTGCAGTTCGACTCGGTGGTTGCCTACCGGCGCGCGCTGTCTCCGTTTGACGTTCGCGAGCACGTGGTGCCGCTGCTGTCCGAGGCGTTGACCGGCGAGCCCGGCAGCTATGAGGTGTTGGCCACCGGCCAGGGTGGCGCGGTGACCGACCACGGGAGCCTGCTTGCGTGTGACGCCGAGCGCGGGTTCGGGTCCAGCGCTCGCTAGGGTTGCAGTGATCTCCTCACCGACCCTCTACTGACAACCTCACCAGGAGTTCCCCAGTGTCCGCGGACCGCATCGAGACCGTCGTCAGCCTGTGCAAGCGCCGGGGCTTTGTGTTCCCGAGCGGGGAGATCTACGGCGGTACCCGCTCGGCGTGGGATTACGGCCCGTTGGGTGTGGAACTCAAGGAGAACGTCAAGCGCCAGTGGTGGCGTGCGATGGTCACCGGTCGCGAAGACGTCGTCGGCCTCGACTCGTCAGTGATCCTGCCCCGCCAGGTGTGGGTCGCCTCCGGGCACGTTCAGGCTTTTCACGACCCACTGGTCGAGTGCCAGAGCTGTCACAAGCGATTCCGAGCCGACCAGCTCGCCGACGACTACGCCGAACGCACCGGCAAGGATGTGCTGGAGGGCGACCTGTCAGACATCCCCTGTCCCAACTGCGGCACCCGCGGTGAGTACACCGAGCCGCGCGAGTTCAACATGATGCTCAAGACTCACCTTGGTCCGTTGGAGAGCGAGGAGGGCCTGCACTACCTGCGCCCGGAGACCGCGCAGGGTATTTTCGTCAATTTCCAGAATGTGATGATGTCGGCTCGCAAGAAGCCGCCGTTCGGTATCGGTCAGATCGGTAAGAGCTTCCGCAACGAGATCACCCCGGGCAACTTCATCTTCCGCACCCGCGAGTTCGA
>JBOHGX010000161.1:0-7581 GCA_050700255.1 Pseudonocardiaceae bacterium | reverse complement strand
TGTCGTCGAGATAGGGCAGCGGGTAAGGATCGCGCTCCGGTGGCCGGATGCGTGCAGTGTCCAGGGCATCCAGCGGAACCACCCACGGCGAGATCGACGTAGCGAAGGACTTGCCAAGCAACGGTCCAAGCGGGACGTACTCCCAGGACTGGATGTCACGGGCGGACCAGTCGTTGACCAGGCACACCCCGAATACGTGATCGGCGAAGTCGGTTAGCGGTACCGGCCGACCCAGGGCAGACGGCGTGCCGATGACAAACCCGATTTCGGCCTCGAAGTCCAGCGCGGTCGAGGGACCGAAGGTGACGGTGCCCTCGGGGAGGCGCCGCTGGCCGCTGGGCCGGGTAATTGGTGTTTCAGCGATCACAACAGTGCCGGCCCGGCCGTGATAGCCGACCGGCAAATGCCGCCAGTTCGCCGGTAGTGGTGGCTGGCCAGGCCGAAAGATCCGTCCGACGTTGGCCGCATGCTGCTCGCACGAGTAGAAGTCGACGTAGTCGGCGACAGTGAACGGCAGCTGCATCGTGACCTCGGCGGCCGGTCGAAGCAGCGGAGCCAGTGCCTCGGCGTGCCGATCGTCGGTCAGCCAGCGGGTCAGAGTGTCCCGGACCATGGTCCAGGTCTGGGGACCAGCCGCCAGGAGCGCGTCGAGGCTGCCGCCGCTAAACAGCGAGTGGTGCTCGGGTAGCAGCTCCGCACTGGCCGCAGTGAGATCTAGGATCGCCTCCCCCACCCGCACCCCGACGCGCGGCTGCTGCCGCGCCGCGTCAGCATTCTGGGGCCAGATTGCACTTATGGCAGCCGAATTACTGCAATCTGGCCCCAGAACGAAGACGCCGTACGGCAACGTGTGCAGGCCGAAGGGATGCTGGAGTGGTACGCCGGTCCAGCTGGTCACCTGGCTGGGCCCCGTCCTGACCAGCTCCATGGGTACGCCGGGTCCTCGCAGGCGACGCCGCCCTCGCCCCGCTCCAGCGGGCGGAAAGTGTCCACCATCACCGCCAGCTCATTGAAGGACTCCGCCCCGAGGCTGCGCTCGATCGCCCCCGGCTGCGGGCCGTGCGAGTGGCCACCGGGATGCAGCGAGATTGAGCCCGGACCGATTCCACTGCCCTTGCGTGCCTCGTAGTCTCCGCCGCAGTAGAACATGACCTCGTCGGAGTCGACGTTGCAGTGGTAATAGGGCACCGGTACCGCTAGCGGGTGGTAGTCGACCTTGCGGGGCACGAAGTTGCAGATCACGAAACCGGTGCCGGCAAAGACCTGGTGCGCGGGCGGTGGCTGGTGGATGCGGCCGGTGATCGGCTCGAAGTCGGCGATGTTGAACGCGTAGGGGTACAGGCAGCCGTCCCAGCCGACCACGTCGAAGGGATGTCGGGGATAGGTGTAGCTGGTGCCGGCGAGGCGCCCCTTTCCAGCGCTGGCACCGCGATGCTTGATCAGGACCTCCACGTTGGTGCCCTCAACCACCTCGGGCGCATCGGGCCCCCGCAGGTCTCGCTCGCAGTACGGCGCGTGCTCCAGGAGCTGCCCGAAACGGGACAGGTAGCGCTGCGGCGGGGCGAGGTGGCTGTTGGCCTCGATGCAGTACGCGCGCAGCGGTTCGTCCGGGTTCGGCACCCACCGGTGGGTGGTGCTGCGCGGCAGCATGACGTAATCGCCCGTCCCGACCTCAAGCGGACCGAAGACCGTCTGCACGGTTGCCGACCCTGACTCAACATAGATGCACTCGTCGCCCACCGCGTTGCGGTACAGCGGCGAAGCCTCACCCGCGACGACGTAGCAGATCCGCACGTCGGCGTTGCCGAGCACCAGCCGCCGCGAAGTCACCACGTCGAGGCGTTTCCACTCCTGGCTGTCGAACAGGTCGTGCAACCGCAGGTGCCGTGGTAGCAGTGGCTCGTTGGGTACCGTGCTGTGGTCGGGCAGGGCCCACGGCCGGGCATCGATGATCGCCGAGGGGATCTGCTCGTGGTAAAGCAGCGAGGAGTCTGAGGAGAAGCCGTCGGCGCCCATCAGCTCCTCGTAGTACAGGGAGCCGTCGGGGCGGCGGTGCTGGGTGTGCCGCTTGCGCGGGATCGTGCCCGCCTGCCGGTAGAAGGTCATGGCGCTACAGATTGCCGCGGCGGGCCTGCTCGCGCTCGATGGCTTCAAACAGGGCCTTGAAGTTGCCCTTGCCGAAACCCAGCGAGCCGTGCCGCTCGATGAGCTCAAAAAACACCGTCGGCCGGTCCTGCACCGGCTTGGTGAACACTTGCAGCAGGTAGCCGTCTTCGTCCCGGTCGGCAAGGATGCGCAGCTCCCGCAACGTCTGGACGGGGACGCGGGTATCACCGACCCACTCGCCCAGGGCGTCGTAGTAGGAGTCCGGCGTCTCCAAGAACTCCACGCCCCGTTCCCGCATCGCCGTCACGGCGCCGACGATGTCGCCGGTCGCCAGCGCGATGTGCTGCACGCCCGGGCCGCCGTAGAACTCCAGGTACTCATCGATCTGCGAGCGCTTGCGGCCGGCCGCGGGTTCGTTGAGCGGGAACTTGACCCGGTGGTTACCACTGGCCACCACCTTCGACATCAGCGCGGAATATCTCGTAGCGATATCGTCACCGACGAACTCCTTCATGTTCTCAAAGCCCATGACCCTGTTGTAGAACGACACCCAGAGGTCCATGCGGCCGAGCTCGACGTTGCCCACACAGTGATCCACAGCCTGGAACAACCGGCGTCCAGGGGTCACCAGCGGCGGCTGTTCGACGAAACCCGGCAGGAATGGGCCGGTGTAGCCAGACCGATCAACCAGGGTGTGCCGGGTGTCGCCATAGGTAGCCAGCGCGCCCAGGCGTACCGTGCCGTGCTCATCGGTGGCGTCGGCTGGTTCCCCGAGGACGGTCGCGCCCTGCCGGCGGGCGAACGCGACGGCCCGGTCCACGTCGGGCACCTCAATGGCGAGATCGCTCACCCCGTCACCGTGCGCCGCTACCCGCTGGGCCAGTGGAGTTCCGGCCCGCACAGGACCGGTCAGCACGAATCGGACCCGACCGGAGACCAGCACATACTCCGCTGCGTCCCGGTAGCCCTGCTCTGGACCTCGGTAGGCCACGCAAGTCATCCCGAACGCCGTCGAATAAAAGTGTGCCGCCTGCCGTGCGTTACCGACAGCAAACCGTACGTGATCCATGCCGATCACCGGGAACGGATCAGGTTCGACACCGTGAGCGACGCTACCTATCAAGCCGTCGACATCAGTATCCGTCGACGTCCCGGTGATGCTCAGCGTGTGGCTCATAACGCGAACCCCTCTCATTTCAGAGTACGCGTCAACACAACTGACTCCGCAGCGCTGAGCCTGTGGGTGCCGAATAGATCATCCACGTCATGCGACCTGAGCATATTCGTGTATCAGCCCGCCGAGCCGGTCACGATGTCGGACGTGTAAGTGGGACGGTGACGCGGGTAGTGGGAGCGCTCTGACCCCGATTCCATCCGATGCTGCTGGCCACCATGACCGAGTGCTACGACGAGGTGCTCGATGAGGTGGTCCAGATGGGCGCAGGCCCTGGTGGAGTACGGCAGCCTTCAGCGCACCATCTTCGCCCTGCACTACCTGGCCGACGAGGCGTACCGGCGGCGGATCACCCGCCAGCTCAACAAGGGCGAGACCCTGCACTCCCTGCGCCGGGACCTGTCGTTCGCGCGCGAGGGCGCGGTGCGCCGCCGGCACCACCGGCCGCTGCGGCTGGCCGAGACCACCAGCCTGGCGCCGAACTGATATTGACGAGGGGCGTGTGCTTGGCGAGGTGTCGATGCCCTGGTCGAGCACCACCGGGTTCGTCACCGAGAGGCGGCCGGATCGGCGTGTTCCCGGGTGGTGTTCGGTGCGCAGCAGTCTGGTTGGGCGGTCGGGCCGGGTTCGGCGCGGGTGGCGGCCTTCCGGCGCAGGTGGTGGCCGACCGCACCGCCACCAACAGCGAGGACCGCGGTGCTGGCGAGCAGGGTGATGGTGCTGGTGTGGGCGCTGATCCAGGTGCTGGCGGTGGCCGACCATCGGGCGAGGCCGCACGGCGGGAAGCACGGGATGGCGGTGTCATCAACGGTGCGGATCTTTCTGATGCTGGCGAGCTTCTGGGCGCTGGTTGGGACGGTAGGGGAACTGCGGCGGGCAACAGCCCTCGCTTGCGGCCTGGCCACCCCGGCGATCAGCTAGGGGCTGCGCAACGCGGCGCCCAGGACACCCAGGACGACGCCGCCGGCGATCAACGCGGGCGCGGCGCAGCAGGCCACCATCAGCAGCCCGACACCCACCGCCGCCAGGCCACCGCCGAGCCCGGAGCGGTTGTTGTTGTCGGTCATCGGGCATCTCCGTTGTCGGCGGACGTCGCGGCGATTCGGGGACAGCAGTCCAGGGCGTTGGCGTTGTCGGCGGCCAGCGACCGCGCCAGCGTGACCAGGCCGGCCACCCGCGGGTCGCCGACGGAGTAGCGCAGCTTGCGCCCGTCACGGCGGGCGATCACGTACCCGCAGTCGGTCAGGCAGGACAGGTGGACCGAGACCCGCGGCTGCGAGATCCCGGCGTGCTCGACGCACTCGGCCGAGGTGCGTTCCCCACCCAGGATGAACTCCAGCAGCCTCAGCCGAGTCGGGTCGGACAACGCCCGGAAGAACCGGGCCGTGGTGTCGGTGTGCGTGCACCCGGCCGCGCCGACACCGGTTCGGGTGGCAGTGGTGCTGGGAAGCATGAGGGCCTTTCCACAACTGGCGCTATTCGCTTAGCCGCATAGTATGGTGGAGTCGTTCTATTCGGCAAGGCGGATAAGTGGCGGGGTTCGGCACCGGACCCCTGTCATCGAGGAGACAGGGCAGTGATCCAGACACGATCCGGTTACGACCTGGCGATCGCCGGCTCCGGCTCGGCGGCGTTTGCCGCCGCCATCGCCGCCCGCGCCAAGGGTGCGACCGTGGTGATGGTCGAGCGCGACACCATCGGCGGAACCTGCGTCAACGTCGGCTGCGTGCCGTCCAAAGCCCTGCTGGCTGCCGCCGAGGCCCGGCACACCGCCGCCGACGCCGGCCGGTTCCCCGGGATCACTGCCACCGCCGGGCCGGTGGGCATGTCCGAGCTGATCGGCGGCAAGGACATGCTGGTGGAGCAGTTGCGGGCGGAGAAGTACACTGATCTCGCGGCCGAGTACGGCTGGGAGATCGTGGCCGGCACCGCCACGTTCACCGACGGCCTCGCCCTGGAGGTGGCGTTGCGCGAGGGCGGCGCGGTGCGGATCGAGGCCAGCCAGTACCTGATCGCCACCGGCTCCGCGCCGTGGGCACCACCGATCGACGGGCTCGCCGAGGCCGGATACCTGACCTCGACCACCGCGATGGAACTCAACCAGCTACCCGAGTCGATGGTGGCGGTCGGCGGCAACGCCGTCGGCCTGGAGCAGGCCCAACTGTTCGCCCGCCTCGGCGTGAAGATCACGGTCGTGGAGGCGCTGGAGCGGCTGGCCCCCTTCGAGGAGCCGGAGATCTCCGCCGCGCTCGAACAGGTCCTCGCCGACGAGGGCATCACCGCCTACACCGGTGCCAGTCTGGCCGCCGTCCGCCGCGACCAGGCCGGCTACACCCTCACCGCCACCCGCGGCGAGGACAGCCTCGCCCTGCGCGCCGACCAGCTCCTCATCGCCACAGGTCGCCGCCCGGTCACCGCCGTGCTGAACCTGGACGCGGTCGGGGTCAAGACCGGGCCGCGCGGCGAGATCGTCGTGGACGACTACCTGCGCACCACGAACGAGCGGATCTGGGCGGCCGGGGACGTCACCGGACACCCGCAGTTCGTCTACGTCGCCGCCGCCCACGGCACGCTCGTGGCCGACAACGCCCTCGATCAGGCGCGGCGCACCCTCGACTACACCGCCCTGCCGCGGGTCACCTTCACCAACCCCGCCATCGCCGCGGTCGGCCTGACCGACGAACAGGTCGCCGAGCGCGGCATCGCCTGCTCGTGCCGCACCCTCCCGCTGTCCTACGTGCCGCGGGCGCTGGTCAACCGGAACACCCACGGCCTGGTCAAACTAGTCACCGACGCCACCACCGGGCGCCTGCTTGGCGCCCACGTGCTCGCCGACTCGGCCGGCGAGATCATCACCGCCGCCGTCTACGCGATCACCGCTGGCCTCACGGTTGACCAGCTCGCCCACACCTGGCATCCCTACCTGACGATGGCCGAAGCCCTCAAACTCGCCGCCCAGACCTTCACCAGCGACGTGGCCAAACTGTCCTGCTGTGCCAGCTGACCGCCACCCCACCCGATCCCTGCCTGGAAGGAACCTAGATCGTGAACCCCGTCGGCCAGCAGCTCGCCACTCGCCTGACCACCGCGTTCAACGGCGGCGGAGCCGCCAGCGCCCAGCCCTCGCTGTGGCGTCCCCTGCTCACCCTACTGGCCACCGGCCACCCGGTCACCGCCGACGAGCTCGCCGCCGCCACCGGCCGCAGCGCCGACGACGTCCGCCACGCGCTGGCGGCCATGCCCGACACCGAGTACGACGAGCACGGCCGCGTCATCGGCAGCGGCCTGACCCAACGCCCCACCCCGCACCACTTCGAGATCAACGGCCGCCGGCTCTACACCTGGTGTGCCCTGGACACCCTCGTCTTCCCCGCTGTCCTCGGCGCCACCGCCCGCGTCGAATCCCCCTGCCACGCCACCGGACAGCCGATCCGGCTCACCGTCGACCCCACCGGTGTGCGAGACGTCGACCCGGCCAGCACCGTGGTCTCCATCGTCACCCCCGACGACATGTCCTCGGTGCGCTCCGCGTTCTGCAACCACGTCCACTTCTTCGCCAACCCCAACGCCGCCCAAGGCTGGCTCGCCGAACACCCGGGCATGACCGTGCTCCCCGTCGCCGACGCCTACCAGCTCGGTCAATCACTCACCCAGAGCTCGCCATCTTTGCCGACATGCTAGGCACACTGTCCCGCTTCACCGACGCCTGGTATGTCTGTGAGCCCCGCTGAGGTCAACCTCCTGCGCGAATTCTTTACCCAATGGGCAACCGAACTTCGTTCCTAATTGACCACGCACCCCTAACCACTCAGGTTTAGGTTCGCAGTCCAAGGTCCTTCCGGCACCGGCTTCAGCCTCGGGCCGCGCCGTCCGGTATGCGGTGGCCGATCTCGCAGGCAGCGGGCTTCGTACTGTACCTTTCCTGCCGGACCTGTCTCAACACGATTCCCCGGGACGGTCGGACAGCCCAACCGACCACGCAATCGGCGCGTCACGTGGATCCGTCAAGTAATCTCGGGAAGGCAAAGGCGTGTGGTTAGTGTGCAAGTCCCCCCTCGGACACAGAGACGGTGCATGCAGGCGTTGCATGCACCGTCGGTCCTGCTAATAGAAGCATTAAACTCCTGCTAACGGTAATACTAAGGTTATGCTAATGGTAGCGTAGGTACAGTAGGTGGATTATGCAAAACCCTAGTTTAGACTAGTCAGTGGTCGTTTTTTCGAAAGTTGGCGACACGCGGCATCAAATAATAGACAACGGCTTCTCCGGCCGATAGAAAGGAGGCGACCAAGCCCAAACC